>SDNV01000036.1 GCA_004524515.1 Promethearchaeota archaeon | reverse complement strand
TTTCCCTTAAAGTATTAAAAAGCAAGATTAATAATCATAAAATCCTTTTTGTGTTTTGAGTCCCAATTCTCCACGATCAATCTTTGCCTTTAATTCTTGCGGTGGGATATCATCAGGATTACCACTTTCTTTATAGTAGGACATTTCAATGTCATACACCACATCTAATCCTACCGCATCCATTAACTTGAACGGACCTAAACCCATTCCGGTGTAAATTTTCCATGCTTTATCTACATCTTCTATATCCGCATATCCTCCTGCCCAAATTTTTAAGCACTCCTTTTTAATTGCCCGCCACACTCTATTAAATACGAATCCAAAACATTCCTTTTTTACAATTAAAGGTTCGATCTCAATACTTTCAAGCCAATTCTTTCCTTTTTCAAAAGTTTCATCGCTAGATTGAGTTCCACGCATGATGTCTGCCATAGGTACTGTAGTTAAGTTATAAAAATGGATATTTAGGACCTTATCCTTTCGCTTAACAGCATCTTCAATTCTTGATACTGGAATGGATGAGCTATTCGTTGCTATAATAGCATGGGGTGGAGCTGCCTTATCAATTTCTGAAAATACTTCTTTCTTTAATTCCAGTTTTTCTGGTACGGCTTCAATAATTAAATCAGTATCTTTTACGGCATCCGCAATGGTATCATGACTCGTAATCTCAATATCAGGATTTTTTCTTTTTGCCTTCCTCTCTAGACCTCGTACAAATTTATCATATCCTTGATAACCCACATCATAAATACGAACCGTATAATCATGCAATGCGGTTTTTTCTGCAATTTGCCTCCCCAAAAATCCTGCTCCAATAACCGAAACCGTTTTTATTTCCTTTGCCATTATTTTATCAACCTTTCATGTTTAGATTATTTCAAATAATGAAAATTGCTATGAAAATAAATATAAACGTAAAATTAAATTCTATCTTCCCCATATTAAATACCTTATTTAATTTATAATTTAGATTTGACGAGATATAAAAATATAAAAATTGAAAATCTTTATAGAGTCATCACTTATAAATTTCATAAAATTGAATATTAATAAATCAGAATTGTCTTTATTAAGATAGAATAATTAAAATTCAAAAAATATTAGACGAATTTGATATTCAAAACGTATGAAAACTAATATTAATAAAAATTATCGAAAAATTTCCAGAGATTTCAAAGGCAGGATTGAATTAATGAATAAGATTCCTCGAGACGTTTCAATTAGACTTTTTTTTGAAATGTGCGATTTGTTTTTAAATAAATATATTGAGGTTGAAAGAGAAAGATTTCCAGATAAGGATATAAGAGAAATTCTTATTGATATGTATAAGAACCATGAAAAAATTTCAGGGAGAAAAATAAAAATATGGAAATAAGCTATGAAAAAGCCTTCAATCAAATAATCGATTTTTTAGAGAAAATAGAGGCTCAATATAAGATCAGATATTATTTAGTTGGAGGTATTTTAGTAAGTATATATTCTGAAACAAGAACTACACAAGACATAGATTTTGTTGTTGATTTAAATTCGGCTCATTACAATATTGACTCATATATAGAAATTTTAAAACAAAATAAATTCTTTCCAATTCAAGACTGGACCACAGCAGCAATTTTAGCTAAAGAATCTAATCTATTACAGTTTTTTGATAGTCAAGAAAGAATCAAATTGGATAATTATATTATTGATTATCAAAATCCAAGTAAATACAAACGAATAGGACCTCTCGCTCTAAAAAAAAGGGTTAGAGAAAATTTTTTAGGAATTGAATGCTGGGTTGCATCAAAAGAAGACTATATCCTGAGTAAATTAGTATTTGGAGGATGGCAAGATTATTCCGATGCGCTGGGATGTTGGATGAGATTTCAGGTGGATTTAGATCTTACATATTTGGAAAAGATAAGTAAAGAATTAGGAATTTACATAGAATATTTATTTTTAAAATCTGGAATAGATGATCCAGATGAATACTTTAAAAAAATCAATCGTTATTAATACTTTTTTTAATCTATCTCCAAACCTTAAAAATCATTGGGATTCAAGTATTGATTGAAACACTTGGATAAAAATATCATTTTCTTTTCTAGAACTGATAGTAACCCTAATAAATTCTGAGCTTAAGGAATAATGGGATAAATTAGAGACAAAAATAGCTCTTTCCTGGAGTTTTTGGGGGAGTTCATGGATATTTGACTTAATTAACAAAAAATTCGAATAACTAGGATAAACGGTCACCCCTAGTTTTTTAATCGATTTTGTCATTCTTTCTCTTTCTCTTTTAATATCTTCTATATATCTATACATGTAATCCTTATTTTTTAAAGCATGAATAGCAGAAATCACACTAGGATAAGGAAGCATGATATCTAGACCAGAAAATCTTTCTTGTGTAATATTTCCTGCAATTAAATATCCTAATCCAGAACCCGCTAATCCAAATGATTTCGATAAGGTTCTCGCTATAGCAAGATTCGGATAATCCTTAATTAAATGTGAAAAGGTGATATTAGAAAATTCGAAATAGGCCTCATCAATCAAAAGTATTACATTTTCATTTTCTAAGATTATTTTGACATCTTCTTCATTCAAGAGCAAATTTCCTGTTGGATTGTTTGGATTATCAATAACCATCAATGTCGGTTTATTTATCTCGCCAAGTAAAGATACTAAAGGTAAATTAAATTCTGGCTCTTTTAAACGGACTTTTAATATCGGAGAGGCGGTTTTTTGTGAAGTATTGGAAATTAAGAAAAAGGAGGGATCTGCTATGACAATTTGGCGGTCTTTTGAAAAAAGATAAATAAACTCTTTGAGCAAAATATCTGAACCAGAACATAATATTAATGATTCTGGAGGTACATTGACATAATCAGATAGGAGTTCAATAATGATATTCACCTCATTTTGAGGAGTATAGCGATTTATTTGTTCAATACTAAGTTTAGTTTTTTCAATAACCTCTCTTGGGGGAGGATTAGGCATTTCATTCTTATCGAGTCTAATTTGCATTTTAATCCACCTAGTAATAGTAAGGATGATTTTCTGTATAACTTTTCATAAAAAATCTATGAAATTAAAGTGATATATTTCTATAATAAAACGTAATCAAACCTAGAATTAAAATAATTTAATAATAAAATTCTAACTAAGTTAATTTTTTAAAAATTAAGAAATCAATATTTCAACCTATTCTACAGATATGTTATTGTTAATATTTTTCTCTTCCTTTTTAATTATTTCCAGAATACCTTTTTTTAAAATAGGAATATCCTTAACAATCACTTTCCAAACAATATCAATGTCCACGTTAAAATAACCGTGTGTTATTTTATCCCTCATTCCTGCAATATTTGTCCATGGGATCTCACCATATTTCTCTCTAAATGCTGTTGATACATTTTTAACGGCTTCTCCAATTACTTGAATTCTTCTTATAACAGCATCTTGTACCATAACTTTAGCGCTAAAGTCTGATTCATTAAGATCTTTAGTATAATTGAGAATTAATTCAATAGCATCCCTGATATGCTTTATGTATACAATATCCTTTTTTTTCAACCATAAATCACCTTCGCTTCTGCTAATATATCATCAATAATATAAGGGCTAATCGATTTTTCTGTTAATAGTTCAACTTTTACCCCTAATAAATCGGATAATTCTAGTTCAAAACCTACTAAGTCTAAAAGGCTTATCCTTTGATTAAACTCAACTATAATATCTAGATCACTCTCTGGAGTAGCTTCTCCCCTTAAATAGGATCCGAAAATTGCTATTTTTTTTGCACCGCAATCTTTGAGAAAACAAATAACTTGGTCTTCAATTTTCTTTGTCAATTTTAACTTGTTTTCCATAATAATCTAATATCTCTTTCAACTATGAACATATAGATTTTTAATTTTTATTTCTTAATTTATCCTAATAAATAAATATCATTCTCTTTTTTTTATTTTTTGCGAATTTAGCGATAATTAAAGAAAAATCTGGTTAAAATGGATATCATAACTTATGCCATTGTTTTTAAATATATAGATTAAATTAATCATTAGGTTAAAATATACTATTTTAATCTCTAAATTTAACAAAATTTTAGTAAGTTTCTTCAATCGGAGATCGTAAAATATGTTCTAATCTACCTTTTCGAGCTTTTATATAATCGGTTTTTCCTTTTTTCCTACTGATTAATAAATATTTTTCAAAATTATCGGAATTTACTACATAAACTTCTAAATCACTATTATCAAGTTTAATATGATTAAAACAAGGTTTCTCATCTGCTCTTAATTTGGTACTACAAGTGGTTCCACAATATAATAAGACAGAATGACCAACTCTCCATACATGTGGTACATGTTTATGCCCCATTAATACCAAATCAACTTTCATAAGCCTATTTATCTCCAAAACCTCCCCTGCATCAATTAAGGTGTTTCTCTGCCTTCCAGAATAGGGAACAGCGACAAGGTGATGGTGTAATGCAATAATGCGATTTTCTAAGGGATATTTTTGAAGTGTGTGAATCATCCATTCCAATTGTTCATCCCCAAGCTCTCCTTCAGAAATATCATCCTTTGCACTTCTCATCCCTAATAAGATAACTTTCTTTTCTGGGATTATCAATTTCGAATGCAGGCGTTGAAAATATTTTTCAAAAAACATTAATCCATTATTTCTCGCATCATGATTTCCTGGTACCGCAAAAAAGGGAACTTGGATTGCTTTTAATATCTCGGCTACTTCTTGAAATTGTTCTACTTTTCCTTTATGAGTTAAATCCCCCGTACAGACAACTAAATCGGGTTTGACTTTATTTATATAATCTATAACTTTTAATAGTAGTTCTTTTTTAAATTCAGTACTCCCGTAATGAAAATCTGAGATATGTATTATTTCAACCATTTTAATAAATCAATATAAATCAGTATTATTATATATAGAATTAATCTTGCCTAAAAGCTTTTTAGAATCTGAAAGAGCTAAAGGAAATTAATATACTTTTTATTAGATAAAATTTTAAAAGCATTTCAAATGTATGATAAATTTAAATATAAATCTCACGAATTATGTTTTAATCTATAAAAACAAATATAATTTAAATTTAGAAAAAGAAAATATTATGAGCGACCTTAAAGAAGATTTGAAATATGAACCTTTTAGCAATTTAAAGATGTTATGTTTCTCCATCGGTCCACTTCTGGTGAATTTAACATGGATAATGCTAAGAAAGATACAGATTTACGCCACTAAAGCATTGGGAATTCCGATCATAATGGTCTTTACAATTATCACGATATGGGTTATATGGGATGCAATAAATGACCCAATAACAGGGCATCTTCTTGACAAATCATCAAAATTCACATCAAAATACGGAAAACGATATCCTTTTATTTTGATTGGGATACTTGGAACATTACTGACGATATTTTTACTTTTTTATCCCATATCAACTAGTATTATTATATTATTTATTTGGCTCTTAATTATCACTTGTATATGGGATTTTTTTCAAACCATTTATGAATTGTCTAGCGAAGGCCAAATTGTTGATATTTTTCGGGATCATAAACAAAGATACAAAAGAGGTGGCTTTGCACACATATTTATCGGTATTGCCACTATCATAGGAGCCATTATCGTTCCGGTGCTGATTACCACATTTGGTGGTGAATATGATGCATTTGCGTATTTATATACCGCCATAATCATCATTATAATTGTTTTAATCTTAACAATTCCTTACGCTTGGAGTGTTCGAGAACCATTAGAAATGATTGAGTTTAGGACTAATTTAGATAAGGAAGGTAAAAGTTACTCTTCAGTTACACAGTTTATCAAGCGTGCTATGACTGATCGCAATTGGCTTGGTTTTATTATTATTTACCTCGGTTATGCCGTAGGAATGAATATTTTAACAACCATTCTTGATTTCTTTATAGTGGATTATTTAGGCTTGCCAATTGCCTATTCTGGATTAGCTGCTGCTGCTTTTCTGCTAGTGAGCTTTCTTTCAATCCCTATCTGGATGAAAATTGCGAATAAAGTAGGATCAAGAAAAACTGTTTTTTATGGTATGATTTTTATGCTTTCGGGGCACTTTCTTATTTTATTTGCTGACACATTAACGACTTTAATGATATTTTTACCTATTATCGGTTTTGGTTGGGGTGCTATGGGTGTGGGATTAGCAGCAAATTCATATGAAGCAATTGACAATGCAACATTAAAATCGGGTATTAGAGAAGAAAGCTCCTATTTGGGAATTTCACGCTTCTTTGTAGCTTCGGGATTGTTTTGGCAAATAGCTATATTTACTCTTGTATCTTATATGACAGGTTATGACCCGTTATTAGGTACTAATAATAGCGATTTAGCTAAATTAGGACTAAAATTACAGCTTTCTTTGATCCCTGCCATCATTCTGCTAATATGCACTCTTTTATTTATGAAATTGAATATAATAACTAAGGAAATAGCTATTCAGAACAAACAGAAACTATTGGAATTAGGGCTATAGTGTTTTAAATGAATTAAATTGAAAAATTGATTTCATAATCCTAATTCTTTAAAATTTTTTTTATCTAATACGTTTTATGAGATTAAATCAAAGAAATTCTATAATATCTAATTTTTATTTAATATTAATTTTTATACATATTTTCCAGTTTTTTCAACTAAAGCCTTAGCGATACTTAAATTTCGGATTGCCAACTCTTTTGGTTCCCAAGGCCATTCACATCCCGCAGCATACATATACATTCCTCCTGGTTTTCCTGCTTTTATTGTTTCAGATGCTTCGGTTATAACATCTAATGCGGAATAGGTTGTACTGCCCAATATTTGAGTATTTGTATTTCCTCTTATGCAATTATTTTTTCCTATTTTTTCTCTTGCTAATTTCAAATCTACTTGATAATCTAGGTCTAATATTGCAGCATTTGTACTAGATACTAATCTTAACATATCTCGACCATCCTTATCCACAATAGAGTTGTCTCCACATATATGATATAACACAGGAACTTTTTTCTGAATGTGGGAAAACAATTCTCTAGTGCCCAGTAAACAACATTTTTCGTATCTTTTGGGACCAATTTGAGAAATTGCCGAATCACCAGCTCCAATAATATTTGCACCTGCTTCAATCTGCATATCAGCAAATTCCTTTTGTATTCGAAGAATTCTGTTTATTAATTCTTTGATTTGCTTTTCCCAATCATCATGTCTGCATATTTTTAAAACATTTATAAGATCAAATAAGCAACAAATTTCGGCAAATGGAGCTTCGATCCAACCAACAATACATTGTGTCCCTCCAACCTTTTGAGATAACTTTTTGACCGCATTTACTCGATTCATAATTCTTATGTTTGAGGTTAAATCAGGAGGGTCAATTGACTCAAAATCTTCAATTTTAAGATGAGTTTTCGCTACAGGAGTATGGCTATCCCAATTAATTTCAACACCCCAAGCATTAGCCTCGCGATACGCGTCCGTTGAAACGTTAACATGGTCTATACCGAAAAAATCAGCACATTTTATTTGTCCCTCTACTAATTTATCTGGATTTCTACAATACTCGCTGTTATAATCAACATTTATTATCGAGGCTGCCAAATGCATGATAAAAGGATTAAAAGGTATTTTCTCGGGTATATTTTTTATAGCCGAAAGAGTTAATTCTAATGAATTCACCATCTTCTTCTCCTTTTTTTCGTTTTTTAAAGTTTGATTTTATATTGAAAGAATAATTGTTTTATATTCCAAGTTTTTTTAGTTTTTCTTTATTTAAGAGTATTTTTTGGGGAGTTAGGTCGTAAAATTTCCAGAAGATCATTAAAGTAATAAAAAGAATTACTGCAGGAATAATGGCGGCTTGTAATCTTATTCCAATCAAAGCTAGCTCTGGAGTGGGACTCCTTGCTTTTAATTCACTTAAACTAGGGGCTCCTTCGACAAAACCAGTCAGAACATGGACAATGGCGATCGCTAGCACAATGGTACTGCCTCCTAAACGCACGAAAAAAGATTGAAATCCGTAATAGATTCCTTGTTGCCTTTTTCCAGTTCTTACCGTAGCATCGTCTATTATATCCCCCATCATTGGATTTTCAAGCAGCCATTGAGAGCCTAACCCTACACCAAAAATTAAGAACGCAATCATCCATCCTATAATCTCAGTCATAAGCGCCATTGATACTAAGGAAAATAACATCACAATACCCCCAATAAAGCAGATTTTTTTATTATTATTGGTCTTTTTAGAAATAAAAGTCCAAATTGGAACTGAAATGAAAGCACCTAATATCATAGGGACTAATAATAGTGTAATAGCTCCTGCGGGAGTATCTAAAAGATAAGTCACGATGTAAAATGCAGAGATTTCCAACATTACTGCAGCAGATTGCCACCCAAAAGTCAAAATATATCTCCCCATAAAAGTTCTTTCTAGTATAACAGCCTTAGACGACTTTATGAAAGACTCGGGTTTTTCTAGGTTTAAATTTTCTTTTTTTTTACGATATTGCGCTTTAGTTCTCTCGTCTTCTCTAAGTCCTGGAATTGATATTATGAAAAGTAATGCACCAACTATTATTACAACGATCGCAGCGAAGCGATAGGATGCTGCAACGCCCGTAATTATAAACATTGGAGTGAATATCAATGCCAGAACGGTTCCGGTTATACCTAACATCGTACCGATCCCTTGTACGGTCCTACGCTCATCGAGTCCAAGAAATTTATCTGCATACAAACTATGTACATTGACATCATAAAGGGAGATAAAAGTATCATACAAACACAAAGAGCCTAGTAACCATCCAAATACAAGCCAGTTATCATTGGCATTTTGTTGAGGATCCCAGTCTAACGGAACTGAGTATACTAACAAAAAAGAAAGCAACCAAGGACCAATTCCAATGAGTAACCATGGAAATCTTTTTAAATCTTTCTTTCTTTCCCATGGCGGACTAACTTTTTCCATTAAATACCCCATAAGAGGATCATTAATTGCATTCCAAATTGAATACAACAAAAACGCTAAGGCACCGAGTAGAACATTCAAACCGATTACGGCTTCATAAAAAAATACGACTGTAATTCCCATTGAGGCACCTATCCATTGATTGAGAGTTCCCCCACCACCGCCTATACCATAACATAACATAGTCAATTTTGAATGAGGTCTTTCTAGATTTTCAGTATTTTTTATATCCATTTTTGAATCCTGTATTAATGGTCCTTTATTCTAAGTCTTTTCAAAATAAAAGATATTACTTTCAATTCACTTACTCTTTTTAAGTATATTATTTTAAGATATAGGACTGAAATAAATTATAATATAAAAAAAATAAAAATTTTTATAATCCCAATTCTTTAAGCTTTTCTTTATTTGCATTTATTTTTTCTGGCGTTAAATCATAGAGCTTCCAGAATATCATTAACATAACAAACAAGATAATTGCAGGAATGATAGCAGCGTGTATTCGAATTCCTATTAATGCTAATTCTGGGGTAGGGCTTCTTGCTTTCAATTCACTTAAATTAGGGGCTCCTTCGACAAAACCAGTAAGGATGTGTACTATCGCAATCAAAATTACAATCGTACTATGTCCTACTCTTACGAAAAATGACTGGTATCCGAAATAAATTCCTTGTTGTCTCTTACCTGTTCTTACTGTAGCGTCATCTATTACATCTCCCATCATCGGATTTTCAAGCAACCATTGAGAACCTAAACCTGTTCCAAAAATTAAAAAAGTGATCATCCATCCAATTATATCCACGTTAAACGCCATTAGAATTAGAGAAAACACCATCACTAATCCACCTATAAAACAAATTTTCTTATTATCATTTGTTTTATTAGATATAACAGTCCAAATTGGAATAGAGATTAGAGCACCCACTATCATGGGCAATAAGAGTAGCGTTATTGCTCCTGCAGGAGCGTCCAATAAATAGGTTACTATATAAAAAGCAGAAAATTGTAACATCACAGCAGCTACTTGCCATCCATAGGTTAGAAGGTATCTACCCATAAAAGTCCTTTCAGGTACAACAGTTTTAGCTGCTTTAATAAAGGATTCAGGTTTATCTTGGCTTAATTTTTCTCTTCTTTTTTGATATTGTGCCATAGTCCTTTTGTCTTCTTTTAATCCAGGTATCGATATTATAAAAAGAATAGCACCAACTATTACAACAATGATCGCAGCGAAGCGATATGAGGCTGCAACTCCCGTTGTAATAAACATAGGAGTAATTATCGAAGCTAACACTGTTCCAGTTATTCCCAGCATAGCTCCAATTCCTTGGACGGTCCTACGCTCGTCTAATCCAGGAAATTTGTCGGTATATAAACTGTAAACATTAACATCATAGAGTGAGATAAAGGTATCATATAAACATAATGAAAATAACATCCATCCAAATACAGGCAAATTGTATGCAGAATTTTTTTGAGGGTCCCATTCTAATGGTACTGAATATATTAGTAAGAAAGATAATAACCACGGTCCAATTCCGATGAGTAGCCATGGAAATCTTTTAAGTCCTTTTTTTCTCTCCCAAGGAGGGCTAATTTTTTCCATTAAGTAACCCATAAGAGGATCGTTTACCGCATTCCAAATTGAATATAATGCGAAAGCTAAAGCTGCAAGTATAATGTCTAAACCAATTACAGCCTCATAAAAAAATAAAACAAAAAAACCCATTGAGGCATTAACCCATTGGTTGAGGGTTCCTCCACCACCTCCAATACCATAGCATAACATTGTTAGTTTTGAATGAGGTTTTCCTAAAGTATCATCAATTTCTACATTCATTTTTAAATTTCACGTCTAAAAGCTTTAAATTTCGTTATTTTTGTAAAATTTTGTACGATAATATTTTTTTGTCATATTTATTTATAAATCTTTCGAACATTCGAAAACCTTTTAAGGATAAAGATTTAAAAAATTATTAGGATCAAAATTTTATAATTATTTTAAACTTAAGATGATCTAAAAATGGCAGAAATAACGAAAGAAGATCTTTATTTAAAAGCAAGGTTACTTGCAGAAGGATTACACTTTAGAGATCCAATCGAGAAATTGAACCCAGAACTCCAAATAATGGCTCAAAGATTCCCTACTAGCGATACAAGCACTATTGAAGTACCTGATAAAATCGATTTTAATAATCTTAACCAGATATTAGAATTAAAAATAAAAACTACTTTGCCCAGTATTGCCAAAACAGAAATCGGTACGGTGCTTATTCTAGACAAAAGTAAAATTAAAGTGCCTATTTATCCTAATAGACATTCTCGGCTAGAATTTAGTATGAATGGAGATGGAGGAAAGATTTACGACAGAGATGATCTTGTTGCAACCGGTAAATTTCTTAAAAAACCTAAATGGATGGATGAAAAGCTTTCTAATGGATTACCAATAGAGTATGCTTTGCCCGCTCCGTCTGAAGAAACTATTAATATGAACCTCACCCTTTCTTGTTGTAATTATAATGCAAACCAAGGTTGTCGTTACTGTGCTCACTATAATAACCCAATTTCTCGTAAAATTAATATTCTTCCTATAGAGGTGCTAAGAGAATATAATAAAATACAATCTGAAGCAGTAAAGATTGCTACCGATCATGGATGGCGTGGAAACATAGCAGTAAGTGGAGGAGGTTTCGCACCAGCTCAGAGAAGTGAACAATTAGCGAGAATAAAATTAGTGGTGAATGGGCTCCATGAATCTCTTGGTGATGAGGTATTTAAAGAACTCGGAATTGTGATTAATCATTATCCTCCCGAAGATCTTTCAGATTTAAATGAATGGAAAGAATTAGGGGTTATGGGGAGCACCTTTGATTTAGAAGTCTTAGATGAGGCGTATTTCTCAGCAATTTGTCCTGGAAAAAGCACTTATAAACCATTTTCTTATTGGAAAAAAGCACAAGAGGTTGCCGTAGAAGTGTTCGGTCCTTTATTTGGATCTACAGGGTGCATTGTAGTGGGAATTGAACCTATGTCAACCCTACTAGCAGGCTTTGAGGAGAGACTTTCAAAGGGGGTAATGCTACTTCCTATTGTCTTTATGTCATGTTTAGGATCAGCTTACTGGGGATTTAGAACTCCCACTGCGGATTGGATTGTAGAAGCTTCCAATAAAATCGTGGATATCTTCTTAAAGCATGGAATTAAATGGCTTAGAAAAGCTTCTAAATTCGCCAAAAGAGAGGGAGCACAAAAAGCCATTGTATCAGGAATCCCCAAATCAGGTCGAGCAGATATCGTATTTGATGAATTAGGAAGACGGATAACCGAAAAATTCGGGGGCAAATCACTCGCGGAGTTATAATCTAAAATTTTTAAATTTCTTATTCTTTTTGGTCTTTAATTAATCTATTTTTGATACCTTTAGGTAAAACGAATCCGATATATAAAAGAATTCCGGAAAAGATATGTAAGGTTCTAGGAATAATGAATAATAAACCTTGCAATTGTATAATTGATTCAAAAAGCACCGCAAAAAAAGTAACTATTATTGCCAACAATATTACCTTACCCTTTAATTGAAGCTCTTGACTATCTGATAACATTGCTTTAATGGAAAAGTCAATGCCGGTTATTACTAAAAGAATCATAGTAATTAAGAGATATAAACTTATGAATGGTGCCCAATTCATATAATGTCCTCTCATGAGTTCTCCCAAGTTTGATGGTCTTGTTAAAAGAATATAAATGTAATATGTCTCAAAAATACTTAAATAGCAAATTATGAATGCACTGAATAACTTTGTTCTACTTGGGTGCGTTAAATACGAATAAGCAATGATCCAAACCACAATCCATAAAGAAGCTATCGGAAACGTTATATACACGTAAAACACGTTAATTGGTTCTCCTGTATACAGAATCAAGATGTAAGATATAATGAATACATAATAGTGAAATATTGCGGTAGTTAATAGAGTTATACCTATTAAAAGCAATTCCTTTACTCGATATTTATAAAATTTATAAATCATCACTATCGCTAAAGCATGGTTGGAAGCAATATTAATAATTAAAAAAATGATTTGCAAATGTTCTATAAAAGTTAATTCAATCATTAAACTTCACAGCTTTCATTTTTAATTGTTGATTATTGAAAATGTTAAAATTTTGTATTTGCGATTATATATTTATTAATTTATTTGAAGGTGTATTTATAGCATTTTAACTAACTTTCAAGAGCTTTAAAAAATTTGGTAAATTGTTTTTTCTCTGAATCATATTCAGCAATTTCTTTCAAAGGGAAGAAAGAATGAAGAATAAGATAAGGTCTTTCTATTAACTTTTTAGTTTTATCCTCTTCCTCTATAATTTTTTTCATTTTGCTCTTAAATTCCAATGTTAATTTTTCATATGCTTTTCTCCCCTCTTCAGATAAAAACCAAAAATCATATTGGATAGGTGTTTTAAAGTGAAGATTTTTAAAATCTTCAATCGAATCGAGCTTAGATTTTATATTTATGTCATCTATAGCATCGTAATACAACACTGATTGCTCATATAAACTTTTTATAACTTCGAATTGCCACTTATCATTTAAAATGGCGAGGTGTAATATTTCTTTTCGTTTTAGCTTATCCATTTTTTCTAATTCATCAAAATCTAAGTTAAATTTTTCAAGAAAGCCTGGAATCAGTTCATAAACCTTAGCATCAATTGAACCACGCGCATCTTTTGTAGTAGTTATTATTATCCCTAAATCACTAAGCTTTTTTAAATGATGTGAAATAGTAGATTTAGTTCTTCCTAATAATTTGCTTAATTTTGAAAGGCTCAATTTACGAAACATTAAAAGCAATAAAATAATACGTAAACGTGGCAAACTAGCCATTATTTTAAGAACTTCTGTCCTTAATTTTAAAAAATCCTTTAAATTCTCAGAATCCAATGTATCATTTGATTTTTTCTCTTTTTTATCGTCGGGAACCATTCATACCCTCTTGATTGTCCATTTCTTTGATATTTTTAGAATTATTGAAATATAATTTAACTAAATTTTGATTATCTATTAAATAATTAATAGATTATTATATTAATAAAATTGCTTAAAATTTTTCTTTAATTATCTCTAATTTCTTTCTGCTTCTATCATTATTGTAATCAATTACTTACTACATATTAATTGGAGGTAAAGGGGGTACTTCATTATATTGCCATTCCTCTGGAATAGGGTATGTCCACCAATGAGCGGGGATTTTCGCATATTTTCCATATTTTTTTAAACCATTCATGAATGAGACAACATTATCCTTAGGCACTTGAATATGGTCCTCTTGAGGATAAAAATAAGCTCCAAAACCACCTTCAGGGGTACCTAAATTTCTTACCATATGCCACACCTCTCGTTCACATTGCTCTGGTGTCCCTCGAGTATATATTGATTGTGCATTTACACACCCCCATATCATTAAATCTCCTCGAAATTGCTTTAGAGCCGGATACCCCGTCATGCGTGGGCTGTCCAGTTCGACTGCGTCTAATCCCCATTCGATTAAAAGTGGAAGAAGAGGATCAATTTTTCCGCAACAATGCAGATGGAAGTCGCAGCCGAGCTCGTGAGCATTCTCAATTAGTCGATAGTATGCTGGTTTATAAAATTCTTCGAATATTTTCGAACTAAAAAATGGTCCACCTTGCTCTCCCAAGTCGTCATACAACACAAAACCATGAGGTTTGGCTCCATTTTTCACCCACGCTTTTTGGAACTGCACGAGATTTTCTGTTAAATAATTTAATAATTTTCCTAAATTTTCTTTGTTTCTTCTGTGATCCATCAGTAAATCATTGAATCCTCTGATATTCGTCGCGAGATGAAACGGTCCCATGTCTAACGAACACATTCTATATTTGTTCTTTCCCCCACTCCTGCTTAATTCTATGGAATACTTATAGCAGTTTTTATCTTCGAAATCGGGAGTGTATCTCTGGAAATATTCATCAAACGTCTCATAGCTGAAAAATCTAGGTGGGAGGGGATGTCCCATGGTATGAACTCCTCCTCGTTTCCAAATGACACCCCATTCGTCTATCTCTTCGCGGGGGGTGTGGTTGTACCAATTCTTAAAAATTAAAGGGTCCACCCAATATGGTTTTTTCCAGGTCCATAGCTTTGATGTGATAAAGAAATCAGTAGTACCCACGTGTGGATATAATCCAACTTCTTGCTTTTCATGCCCAGGTTGCCACTTTTGAGATGGTACTCTTGATAATAGAAAAACATCACTCTCTTCGTAAGGCTTCCAAATTGGAACCTTGTCAGGACCATTAAAATTAAGAGCCGCTTTTACTCTTTCAATAGAATTCATTTTAAACTTATTGAAAATTTTTCTTTAATAATCTCTAATTTCTTTCTGCTTCTGTCATATTTGTATTTAATTATTTACTATATTTTAACTGGAGGTGTAGGGGGTACTTCATTATCTCTCCATTCTGGTGATAGAGGATAAGTCCACCAATGAGCGGGAATATTCGAATAGTTCCCATACTTCCGAAGACCATTTAAAAAGGCATCCACATTTTCTTTAGGAACTCTAATTTGAGAGGGCGAAGGATATAACCATCCTCCAAAACCCCCTTCTTGTGTGCCTAGATTGCGAATCATGTGCCATACTTCCCTTTCACATTCTTCTGGTGTTCCATTGGGATAAATAGATTGGATGTTAACACATCCCCACATCATTAACTTGCCTCTAAACTGGTTTAACGCAGGATAACCCGTCATTCTAGGGCTATCTAATTGAACTGCATCCAATCCACAGTCAATTAAAATAGGTAAAATAGGGTCGATTTTTCCGCAACAATGCATATGCATATCACACCCTAAATTGTGAACCGTATCGAAAAATCTCTTATATAATGGTTTGTAAAATTCCTCAAACATTTTAGGTCCCACAAAAGGTCCATTCTGTTCACCTAAATCGTCATATATAATAAATCCATGAGGTTTAGCCCCGTGTTTCACGTACATTTTTACTAGATTTACGTGATAATTTGTACTATGCTCTAATAACTTTTTCACTTGGCTTTTATACTTGCGATGATCAATTAAAAGTTGTGAAAATCCTCTTATTAAAGTGGCTAATGTGAAAGGACCATAACCAGCTAGACATATTCGATAGCAATTTTTGGCAAATTTGTCATATAACTTAATGAATGGTTCGAATATTTCCTTTTCGTCTGAATTTGGAGTATGTTCTGCGAAATATTCTTCCATTTGCGTATAATCGCTGAGAGGTGATTTATAAGGATGACCTACGGTGTCCAATTCACTGTGATCCCATATAACACCCCATTCATCTATAGATTTCCTAGGAAGTTCCATCCAATTTTTATATTTAGGTCCTTTTGCCCATTCTGGTTTTTGCCATTTCCAAAAACCTAACTTCATAATTTCAGGAATAGCCATATAGGGAAACAATCCTTTTTCTTTTTCATTATGACCCGGATGCCAATGATGAGAGGGAGTTCTTGGAATAATAATTATATCACTTTTTCCCGGAAATTGAAAAAAGGGGACTTTATCAGGTCGCTTAAATTTTAGTGCAGCTCTCACTCTTTCAATAGAATTCATAAATTATTCATCCTTAAGATTCAAACAGAAATTTAAAATATTAAATTAAAAAATAAAATCAAAATATATATTACCATAAATCGTTCGCTATTTTATCTAATCCGAGCTCTATGAGTTTTTGTTTACTTGGTTTTCCTGTTTTCCAATCCCAATCCCTATATTTATAGTATTTTTTAAGCATCACATCCAGATCTGGTTCTTGTCCCTTTGAAGTTCCCTCTGCTAAGGCTGTTGTAGCAATTTTGGGCAATTTATCACTTTCTCTTGTCATACCTAATTTAAAATTTATAGCCCTCTTTAAATTAATAGAACGATCTCCTGCTTCAAGAAGTTCGTCAGGGGTAAAATCCCATCCGGTTACTTTACTCAAGAAGTTGCATATTATTGTAGGACTGAGAGGTGAAAATTTACATAGTGTTAAAGCGTCAAACATTTCTCGATAACTCTGCAGTTTGGCAACCTTTATTGCTTTGCCTTTAGATTTGAATCTCTCTCCCATAGAAATTTTGTATTCTTGAATACCCGGTGAGAAAAAGTCTATAAGGTAATAATCCCCTTTGCAATGACATGCTCCTCGAGGGCCAGTTGCATAAATTAGAGCCATAGCATGAAAAGCTCGAGCATCGTGCATTGGAATTTCCAACCCCTTCACCTGTGCCGCATCTTCAATATTCACACCAAATTCTTCAGCCATTTTTTTTGTACCCTTAGCTAATATTTTACCAATGCCTTCTTTTTTAACAATCAGATCAATTAATTTTAAAATCGCGTTGCCATCGCCCCATTTTATTTCCATTCCTGCGGTATCTCTTGTAAGAATCCCATTTTCATAGAGATACATGGAAAAGGCTATAATTACACCCGTTGAAATTGTATCTATTCCGTGTTTATTGCATAAATGATTGGCTTTTATAATAACATCTTTATCAAAGTTCATGCACAAAGGTCCAAAAGCCGCAACTGTCTCATATTCTGGACCATCAATGGTTATACCCTCATCACCGAAATTTTTTATAGTGCGACCACATCCAATAGGACAACCAGAACAGGCATAATTTTCCATACTATATTCTTCCCTGAAAGTTATAGCACTCAGAAGTTTTGCGGGAAAGATACTCTTTGAGAAATATTTGGTGGGGACATCAGCCATATACATTCCAGCATCTATCCATTGATTAGTACCAAATTCTCTCATAGCGATTGTTCCGGGATCTTTACGTAAATCTGCCATGAGCTCTTTAGCTATTTTTAAAACCTGTTCTCTTTCTGCAAAATCAACAGTTTTGTTCCCAGCCACGGCTACAGCCTTAAGATTTTTAGAACCCATAAGCGCACCTAATCCACAACGTCCTGCTGCTCTTCCCTCATCATTCATCACACACGCCACATTGCTTAATTTCTCACCCGCCTCTCCAATGCAAGATACTGAAACTTTGATTCCTTCCAACTCTTTTTTAATTATCTCTTGAGTCTTATAAGCATTAGCACCCCATATCTGAGATGAATCTTTTATTTCTGCTATTCCATTATTTATATAGAGATATACAGGATTATCAGCTTTTCCTGTAATAAATATCCCATCGTATCCTGCAGATTTTAATCTTATAGGAAAAATACCACCTGTTGTAGCCTCTCCCCATAATCCAGTTAAAGGAGATATCCCGCATATAGCAGATCTACTGACCATTGGAAATCCTGACCCCGTCAAAGGGCCAATAGCAAAGATAAGAGGATTATCCGGGGAGAATGGATCCAAATTAAAGCTAATATAAGGATAAATCATTTTTGCTGCTAAGCTTGCGCCTCCTAAATATTTTCGCAAATCATCAGGATTTAGGATTATATCGCTGAATGTACTTGCACCTAAATCAACCTTTAAAAATTTACCTTGATATCCAAACATCTTCTTCCCTCCTTTTTTATTGTAATATTAAATCCAACGGAACATCTTTACCATCGAATGCATATGAATAAAGCAACTTATATGTCTCAAGATCTAAAGGAACCGGACTTGTAAAGGATGTAGGATCATTTAAAGTATTTTCTGCAAGTTCTGTGAGTTTCTCTTCAAAATCGGTTCTACTTATCCCCAACCCCTTTAAATCCGTAGGAAGATCTAGTTCTTTGAGAAGCTGGTTTACTTTATCACACAAATTCTTAAGACTTTGCTCATTTGAAATGTCGTCTCGAATGTTTAATGCTTCACAAATATCCAAATATTTGGTTGTTAGAGGATAATAAAATTGCAGACCATAGGTAATAAAAAGCCCAACTGCTATGCCGTGATGTATTTTGAACATTGCTCCAAGTTGATGACCCATGGAATGATTAATACCTGTGGAGCCACCACGGTCAAAACATATACCTGCTAATGAAGCTGCCGTAATCATCTTTAAACGAGCCTCCCTGTCTTTTCCATTTCGAAACGCTCTTGGTAAATATTTGAATATCATTTTAATAGCTTGCAAGCCAAGAGCGTCTGAAAAATCATTGCTACCTGGACCCACTATTCCAAAAATGGCATGAGCTAATGCATCAAGACCAGTACCTGCAGTTAATTTTGGAGGCATATCATAAGTTAATGTTGGATCTAATAATGCATAATCAGGTTTCAATTCAGGGCTTGCAATTGGAGCTTTCATATGTTTTCCCTCACCCAAATCTACTTTAAAGATAGCTGCTGCAGTAGTTTCAGACCCTGTACCACTAGTTGTAGGTATTGCTATTAAAAACGCCTTTTTTCTTAAATTGAGAGTTGTAAATACATCAAATTCTTCAAAAACATTGAAATCTGGTTTTTCATAAAATATCCACGATAATTTTGCTCCATCAATTACCGATCCGCCTCCCACTGCAAATATTACATCTGGCTCAAATTGACTCATAGCCTTTCCGCATTCTATAATGTTTTCTGTAGGGCACTCTGGCAAAATTTTGTCATAGATTTCAAAGATAAAATTATGTCGTTTCTCAAAACAGTCTATAATTTTTTTGATATATCTTACACAAAACTTATCAGTAACGATAAACCCTCGCTTTTTAGGACATCGGGCAGCAATTTCATCAATATGATCGGGAAAGATACCCACTCTGTCGGGAAATACATTAGGTCCAACAATCATAATAGGAATATCAAATCTACGTGCCACACCTCGCACTAGATCAGCATTCGTCATCGCATATCCTAGTTTTTTAACTAAGAAATTATCAAACCAGAATTTTACCATCTAAATTCCTCCGAAAAATTGTATTATTTATATTTTAATTTAATGTTCGAAAGCCTTATAAATATATCTTATGATCATTAATCATTCTGACAAATTATTTTGTTAATCAAGAACCAATTTAAAAATAATTGATTAATGGTGTTATTTTAGAATTTTTAAAAAAGGAATAATTTATATTCTAAATAATCAATGGTAATAAATAGTAAAATATCCTCTATTTTACGCTTTCATTAATTTCATGCTAATGTAAAAAAAATAATGGTTACGATATGATAACAGGATTATTATTTGTTTTTAACTGTCTTAGGTCCGAGAATAAATTGACTATTTTAAAAGGGAAATTTCTTTTTTTGGGTCTTATTTTTATATTTGTGAGTGTGTTTCTTGAGGCAATAATTATTACTGGGTCCTTTTTAATCGTAATTGCCCGAGTCGTTAACATTATAGGTGCCGTTTGTTTTTATATAGGTTTCGTAGCCCCGAATTTTATTAAAAAACTATTCATAAAAGATATATAAAGGATAAGTAAAAAAAATTATGGAAAAAATACTGTTAGATCCTTATTTCCGAACGATAGATACGCTTTTTTATCCGGAAGATTTAGAACGACTGAAAAGTTTAGTCAAAATCATTTGGGGTAAGGATGAGAAGATGCCGAAAAAAGAGTGGAAAATTGCTAAAAAGGAAGCCTCTATTATCGTAACAGGTTTCTGGCGATATGGTTCGGTCGACAAGCAAAATGCACCCAATCTAAAAGCGATTATTGAAGTAGGAGGACAACATCCATCCCCAAAAGTACTTGATTATGACACCTGCTTCCAAAGAAAAATCCGCGTGTTAAGTTGTGCGCCTGCCTTCGCACCAATGGTGGCAGAGATGGGATTGGGACTTGCAATCTCAGCTGCACGCGATATTGTGGAAGCAGACCGTGCCATAAGAGCAGGATCGGAAAAATGGCATCATCCGCATGTGTCAAGTTTATATGATCAACTCGTAGGAATAATCGGATACGGTAATCTCGCCCGATCACTAAAACCATTGCTCGATCCCTTTCGATGCAATCCAAGCATATGATCCATGGCTTCCAAGTAGTTACCTCAAGAAACAAGGAGTATCTTCAGTCACTTTAGAAACTCTTTTAGAAACATCCAAATTTATTTTTGTTTTAGCTATACCCTCCGCTGAAAATGAAGCCCTCCTCTCACGTACGATGTTGCAAAAAATTCGAAGCGACTCTATTCTGATTCTTCTAAGTCGTGCTCATCTAATCGATTTTGATGCTCTTATAGAATTTACCAATGAGAATAGATTTAAAGCTGCTGTAGATGTTTTTCCCGTAGAACCATTACCTAAGGATCATCCCGTTCGAAAGGCTAAAAATATAATTTTCACCCCACATCTTGCGGGATCTGCCTTACAAGCGCTTCAAAATATTGGTCGCATGGTCACCGATGATATGGAAGCTATCTTATCTGGATTGCCCCCTATGAATTTACAAATAGCACAACCGGAGCTGATTAATCGATTCAATTGATTTTACCTTTCTTTCAATAAGATAAATACAACTAAAAATATCGGATTTGCTTCTACAAAAATGTAAATCTTTTAAATCTCTATCTTCTTTTTAATACGTTTTCTTCATATTTTTCAATATCTTTTATCCAGTCCATTCCTAGTGGAACATTGTTTTTTACGCAGAAATAATCCCAAACTGCTCCAAACGGCAGGGTTTTCATTTCTTCTAGAAGTGCTAAGCGTTGGAAATATTTACCTTTTTCTTCATATTCTTTTAAAATATTTATTGGCTGCAATAGAGCATATAATAATGCTTTTTGAACTGCTCTAGCGCCTATAACCCATGCACCGATGCGATTAATGGACGCATCAAAAAAATCCAAAGCTAAATGAATCCGTTCCATGGCTTGACTTCTTACTACTTCCTCAAATAACTGAATTATTTCATTGCTGACAATAACCACATGATCACTGTCCCATCTTAATCCTCTACTAATATGAAGCATCAATTCCGGAATAAATGGCATAATTGCTGAGATCTTATCTGCAATTGATTCTGTAGGGTGAAAATGACCAGTGTCAATGGTTAACATCATATTATTAGCAATAACATAACACAAATAAAAATCATGGCTTCCCACCACAAAAGCTTCACTACCGATACCAAAAAGTTTTCCTTCTAAAGAATCTTTCATCATTGAGCTTGAATATTTTTTTTCTAAAATTTCATCAAGAGATTCTTTTAATAACTCCCTATGTCCCATGCGATCAACAGGGATATCCTTGGATCCGTCGGGAATCCATATATTATGAATACAGGGATCACTCAATTGTTTTCCTATTTCTGCGCTAATTTCTCTACAACATTTTACATGCTCAATCCAAAATTCTCTAATCTCTTTTGACTTATTACTTAAAGTATACCCACTATCGGCATTTGGATGGGAAAAAAGAGAAGAATTAAAATCAATTTTTAATTTATTTTTTTTAGCCCAATCAATCCACTCTTGATAATATTCTGGAATATAATGATCTCTTTCTATAAATTTCCCTCCAAAATTACCATAGATCGAATGCAAATTCACACGATGGTTTTCACCAGGAATTAAAGAAATGGCTTTCTCAAGGTCTTGCTGTAGTTCATCTATGGTTCTAGCCTTACCCAAATAATTTCCAGTTGCGACAATACCCCCTCCAGATAATTCTGCATCGGGCCTTTCAAAACCACCAACATCATCCCCTTGCCAACAATGAATAGACAGCGAGATTTTTTTTAATTTGTTTATAATCTCCTCAGTATTTATATCAAATTCTAAATATCTTTTCTCAGCAAGTTTATATGATTTTTCAATAATTTCTTCCATAAATTTACCTCTTTCATCTTTTTTATTTTTTTTTTTACAAAAAATAATTTAATCTAAGATTTTAATGACGTTTTTTCCAAAAATACTTTATAATTTTTATTCCATTCTTCTACATTGTTCGGAAGATATTCTTTAATTTGAAAAGAATTTCTTATAATCATTTTTAATTCATCCAGATTTTTAATTTCACCCAAAGATAGTGCCTGAACAAGAAGGTTTCCAACCGCAGTAGCTTCAGCTGGGCCAGCCATGACGGGTATATTTAAAGCGTTAGCCGTAAACTGATTTAGCAATCCATCTCTGCTACCTCCTCCAATAATATGGAGTATTTTAATTTTTTTTTCCAAAATATCTTCTAAATTTAACACTGCTCTCCTATAATTAAAGGATATACTTTCGTAAACAGTTCTTGCGATTTCTCCAATAGAGTCGGGTATCTCTTGATCATGTATTTTGCAGTAATGTT
>SDNV01000002.1 GCA_004524515.1 Promethearchaeota archaeon | reverse complement strand
GTTATACCGCATTCAACTTCACAATAATAGTCTGACTCATTAATTTCTATAATTTTATTCATTCTTGTAAGGTCTATTAGGATACCACCTTCAGAAACAGAACCACCAACTAGATCAGCACCACCTCCACGAGGCACCATATGAATCTTATATTTATTAGCAATCTTAACAATTTCCGATACTTCAAGAACAGTCTCTGGTTTAACTATTATATCTGCCCAACGGTCAGGGAATGCAGGATCAACATTTCGGGAATAGGCCGCTTTCATATAATCCTTATCAGTTATATAATCTGACCCGACAACCTTCTCAATCTCGTTATACGCATTCTTAACTTTAGACATTCTATCCCCTTAATTACAATTACATTAAATAAGTTAATATGGAATGGTATAAATTGTTTTCAAGAAAAATTTTTCAAGTTTGGATTAATCCAATTAATTTTTTTATCACTCTTATAGTTATTTTTCAAAAACTATAAATTAGATAAGATTAAAGGCAAATGGTAAGAAAAAGTAAATAAAATTTGTTTCATTTCAAAACCTATTTATCATATATTTTCTTTTAATTTCAGCTGAATAGGAGATACCTTGGTATGGAGAATCCATCTCAACCCATTAAAAATCATTACGAGAATAGTGAATCAAATAAAAGCAAGCATCTTGAAGAGAGTTGGTCTGATGCAGATAAGTTAAAGAAAAAAACTATGAAAGTTTCTATTACCGAGGGATCTTTTGGGGTTTTGAGCAATACATTAAGTGATAATTATATAATTCCCTTCGCTCTAAGCATTGGTTCCTCTCCTTTTCAAGTGGGTATTTTGTATTCTTGTGGTGGATTATTATCTCCTATAGGTCAAATTATTGCATCTCGTAGAATCGAAAAGAATTCTCGTAAAACGATACTTCTCCAAGGTATTATTGGTCAAGCATGTATCTGGCCATTATTTCTATTAATCGCCATTTTATTTATGCATAATCTGCTCTTAAATTTCCTTTCTTGGATACTTATTGGACTTTATCTAATATATATGTTAAATTCTGGTATCATGACACCTCCTTGGTTTTCAGTAATGGGTGATGTAGTCCCAGAGGATTTCCGGGGGCGATATTTTGCAAAACGGAATCTGATAACAACGGGTATTGCTTTACTTGGAACATTACTATTCTCTTTTTCTTTGGATTGGTATCAGGATCAACAACAAGTGATGATTGGTTTTATTATAATTTTTTTAATTGGGCTTATAACACGTGTAATTTCAGCATTTTTATTTACTAAGCATTATTATCCTCCCTTTAATTTCCAACCCTTCGATCAAATTACTTTAGTTAAATTCTTCCATGAATTACCTAAAGAAAATTTTGGAAAGTTTACTATGTTTGTCGCTTTAGTGACATTTGGACAATGGATTGCAGGACCTTTTTTCGCAGTTTATATGCTACAGGAATTGAATTTTAACTATTCTATCTTTATTTTTGTAAATCTATTTGCATCCATTGTGGCATTGTTTTTTTTCCCTCTTCTTGGAAAACTCTCTGATCGCTTTGGAAATGTTCAATTACTTCGCATTGGAGCTATTATTGTCCCTATTTTACCTTTAATGTGGATTTTTGTTTTAACTCCATTTGATATTATTTTGGGTCCTCAATTATTAGGAGGAATAGGTTGGACTGCTTTTAATTTAGCAGCTTCTAATTTTATCTATGATAATATCCCCAGTGAGAGACGGGGTGAATGTTTAGCATTATATAACTTATTATTAGGGTGCGGGATTGTTTTAGGGGGTTTAACAGGAAGTATTATTATTACATTTGTCCCGATTACTTTTATGAATAAATTTCATTTTTTATTTTTAATTTCGGGTGTTGTGAGAGTCATTTCAGTTATTATTTTTCTGCCTAAAATCAAGGAAGTAAGAATAACCGAAACAAAACCCATATTTAACCTTAAAAATACCAGCATTTATCGATGGATTTATGATCTTACTTTAAGAGAACCTCGTAAAAAAAGACGCTTGAAGTAAAATACAATTAAAAAATTTAATTAATTAATCATAATTTTAGATTTATACGAAATAATTCATAGTAAAATCAAAATATTTAAAAGTTTTTTAAAAGGATTTGTTATATCTATTAAAAATTTAAAAAGGTGGAATAAAAATTTCTGAAATTGATTTAAACAAAGAATTTGCAGAATTTGGTGGCAAAATGCATACAATTGGGATACTTCTAATTCTTTTCATTATTCCGATTGTTAATATAATCGCAATTCTAATGTGGTTAATATATGTTATAATTATATTAGGAATTATAAAAAGAATAAATTTAAAGCTAAATAATGAGAATCTAAAAAAATTTCGGTCATATTACATATTATCGTTTATTATTATAATTATTGGAGTTATAATAATATTTATACTAGCAATAAGTTTTATTGGTGCTATAATGAGAGCAGATCCAAGAAATGCAAATAGACTTATTAACGCTTTCAGTCTTAGTACTTCGATTATAGGAGGAATTATTGGTATTATAGTTGGGATACTCCAATATTTGACATGGAAAAATCTAAATTTATTCTTTGAACAAAACAGGAGCATGTTTCCCGATTATATTAGTGCGGCAGCAATTAATGGTTCAAAAAAATTAACAAATGCGATGTTATTAGGGTTAATAGGTTCAATTATAGGAGTATTTTTGGGAATCGTAGGGTTTATAATAGGAATTATTGTTTGGATTTTATGTATTATTGGATATTTCAAACTGGGAAATTTGAGGAACCTTACAATTTCTGGTACTCCTATTTCTAAGTCTACAGTTCAACCGGCTCCAGCTCCTATAGAAGCACCAACAACATCAATAACTAAAAAATTTTGCCCAAATTGTGGAAGTCCAATCACGGGTACTGAAAAATATTGCAGTGCCTGTGGCTCTGAGCTTTAAATAAATAGTATTAAAAAATCTCAAAATCCATTAATTTATAATCTAATTCCTTTTTTTTGTTTTTGATATTTTTTAAATGAATTTTATTTCTCCAACAACTTATTGTTTAAATGAATTTTCGCTTTCTGAGAGCAATCTTTTTTCCAGATTTTAGCTTTTAATTTTAATCAGAAATATTTTATTATTCCCTTTAAATTATAGATATATTAAACAAAAAATTAAATTAAACCCATATTAAATACTAAATCGAAGGTTTTTGTATAATGAATATAAAAGATGTTGAGCATGTATTCGTCTATAAAGACCCAAAGCTGGCGCATGCTTGCAATCAAGTCAGTTTAGTCCTGCTCCAGAACGGTGAGCTTTTCTTAGGATTCAATGAGGAGAGATGGCCCATACACGCCGACAGCGGTCAATCCTGCTTCATCAAATCAACAGACGGAGGAAAGAGCTGGGATCCAAGTACTAAACGAGTTATTTGGCCTTATACCAAATTTATGGGCAATTGGGACTGTGCTTTTGCCCAAACATCCAAAGGTACTATTTTAATGCATACACGGGTATGCAATTTCCTCGCCCCCACAGGAATTAAATCCGAGGGCGATCAGATGCTAGGAATGCCTCCTCCAGGATTCCCAGAGCGCCTTAAAAGGCAGACAGGGTATGCTATACTCAAATCCAAGGACGGAGGGAACAAATGGTCCCATCCGATTGAGGTCAACACAAGCCCAATTGCCAGTTCATCATTGAGTCCCTATGCATGCGGTGGTTCTGGTGCTGGGCACATAATTGAGCTTCCAGACAGAGGATTATTAATGCCCTTGGCAGGAACATTATCTATGACAGGGGAATGGTTAGAAGGAGGTGGAACCGAGCTAGAACGCTGTTTCTTGTTGAGATCAGATGATGGCGGCGATAATTGGGAATATTGGTCAACTGTTGCATTTGATCCAGCAAGCATCATAAGTTTCACGGAACCAGGTATGGCACGACTTAAGGATGGAAAACTCGTGTGCTTAATGAGAACTGCCCACAGGCCAAAACGGCAGGATAACATGTGGTTCACTTGGTCGGATGACGATGGGGTCACATGGAGCCCACCAAAGAGGACTGCTCTCTGGGGCTACCCGGCTGATGTCATGCAGCTAAAAGATGGGCGAGTGTTGGCAGTGTATGGCTATAGAAAGACACCCTGGGGGGTGCGTGGTTGCATCTCTGAAGACGGCTTGACATGGGATATCAAAAACGAGTTTGTCATTAGGGAAGGAGGAGTTCCGACCCCAAAACCGGGCAAAGGTTCTCGTGGTCTTCAGGATATGTTGATCATGAGTCAATACTGGCATATAGGTTACCCGAGTGTTACTCAGGTAGAGGATGGAACCATAATCGTTGCTTATCACGAGTATAGTAATGATGATATGCCCCTCCAATACCTTATGTGCACCCGCTTCAAATTGTAGATTTTGAACTAGATTGAAAGGTATAATAATTTTTTATTCTTTTTCTTCTAATCTTTATTATTATATCTTAACTCCCTTTTTCATTAAAAAAATATAATTGAAACTCATCACTTTTATTTTTTAATATTGAAACTTGGATATCTTGGTTTAGTCTTACATGGACATATGCCATGGTGTAAAAAGAGCGAAATTTGGCTTGCCGTAGATGAATGGGTTATAGAGAGTAAGAAAGAGACAAATATTACTATGTTAAATACTTTGAGGGAGTTATAAGATAATTGATAGGAAGGATTTTGAAAATAACTTACTCATAATTTAAATAGGTTGAGTAAAATGTTATATGTATAGAAATTCTCTTTAAAAAATTAGTGATTAAATCAATGGTAGAATTAACACCCTTAGAAATATTAAACGGATCTATGTCTGTCCTTTATGTCATTCTAAATATAATTGTAGGATTAGTATTGATATCGAAATACTTCAAATATAAAAGCAGACCTCTTCTATTTATGGGCATTTCTATGATATTATTGTCAGAAGTTTGGTTTACACACGGATTAGCATTTATTCTAATACTCACAACTGGGAGCGGATTATCCCCCGAGATGTTTTTTTTATGTGCATATACACTGGTTCCTTGGGCTACCTTGTCTTGGATGGTCGTTATTACAGATCTTATATATAAGGATAAGCAAAAACTGATTTTATCAATATACACTATCTTTGGAATTGTATATAGTTTATTTTTCTTTTACTTACTGTTTACTAATATTTCCTTAATAGGACAATTAGAAAGTCCAATTGATCCGCATACCGGTCCTTTTCTGACAGGGTATCTTCTTATCATACTTATTAATGTATTTATAACGGGTTTTTTATTTTTCCGTGAAAGCCGTAAAAGCAAAGATTCTGAAATACGTTTAAAAGGTTTATTATTCTTCTTATCAAGCACATCATTTGTAATAGCATCAATTTTAGATACATTACCCTTAAACATCGTAATTATAATAATAGTGAGGCTTCTCCTTATTTTAGCAGCTATAGAAATTTACGGTGCCTTTATATTGCCTGAATGGATGAAAAAGCTCTTTTTAAAGGAAAAAAAGTCTTAGTTATCTAAATTTTTTATTTTTTTTCAATTCTAATTTCTTTAAAAAATAATCTTAATAAGAAATTAAAATCCAAGGAAATTAGAAGTTTTAGAGCTCATGGCGAGCTTAATATTAAAGTAATTGTTAATAATTTCAAATAAAAAATCTAAATAATATGATTGAACTTTGATATTTATAACTTCTTCAAAATAATCCATAATCTTTTTTGAAGTCAGTTCTTCATTTTCTTTTAAACTTTTATTAAAAGTTATGATTTCCTGGGATAACGTAAATAGTTTTTGAATTTCGTTTCTTATTAAAATTAAACTAGATTTCGGATCTTGTTCAGCTAAAAACTTTTGAACAATGATTCTTTCTATTTTTATCATTTTGGGTTTCATGATATTATTTTTATCATTAATAATGTTATTACTGTCGATGACTATGAATTCTCTATATTTTTTTTTATCTTTTTTGTAATTATCCATTGTATCAAAAATAATATCAAATTCAAATGAGTCTTGAAAAATAAAATTAAAAAAATTGATAAGGTGGCAATTTAGGGCTTCCATGTTATTAATGATTAAAATTTTTTTCTTATAAAAACAACTTCTTAGAATAAATGTAAGCCAGAGAGCATTTATATTAATTGTAATCAAATAAACATCAATAAGATCTTGAGTTAGAGTATCTTTAACTTTTTTTATTTGATCTAATTCCATTTCAGGGGTTTCTATTTTGAAGTCGGTTAAAAAACAATCTCTTACTTTTAAATTTTTATCAATATACGCTACAAATGAATGTGAACAAATTAAATTTTCATCCACATTAATTGCTGATACTCCTCTTTCGCACTTAAAAATAAGATTTTCTTCAACCTCAATTAATCCTTTTTTAGAACAAGAAGGGCAATGAATTTCAATTTGTACCATAATCTTTTTTAAGACTAATGTAATTTCAAATTATTCTTTGTAGAATATTAAGAATATTCTTATAACCAAAGGATTAATAATCTAAAAGTTTTTAAATCTATGTATTTAAATGAAGGGCTGTAACTTTTTTTAAAGGACCATATTTTCATCTACATAATTCGTATATAGAAATTATTAACAATTAATCTCCTTCCTTTTTTTTCTTGTTTATTTTTTTTTAATCCTCTTTTCTACCAAAAAGAAACTATAATTAGAAATTTAAACTATATTATTATAACAATGTCGCTTGGTTATTTTGGTTTAGTCTTACACGGGCATATCCCATGGTGTAAAAAAAGCGGAACGTGGCCTGCAGGCGAGGAATGGATGATGGAGGCCATGAACGAGACATATATCCCTATGTTAAATATTCTTAGAGAACTAAAAGATAGTGGAATTAAAACAGCCTTAACCATTAATATAACTCCGATTTTGGCAGAGCAATTAGCCGATGAATATCTGAAAAATCGTTTCGGGGAGTATATGGAAGACAAGATTAAACGATGTAAAAGTGATATTCAACGGTTTGACAATCATCCTCAACAACAAGCGATTGCTCAATTCCATTTGGAAAATCATGAAAAAGTCCTTGATACGTATTATCATAATTATTATCGCGATTTGAATAGTTCTTTTAAGTGGTTAGAAGACGAGGGCATGATTGAGTTAATTACGTGTGGTGCTACGCATGGTTTTTTACCTCTGATGGAAAGTGATTCCGGGATTTTTTCGCAGATTCAAACTGCGGTGGATACTCATAAAAAGCATTTTAATCGAGAGCCAAAGGGCATATGGATCCCTGAATGTGCATATCGTCCTAAGGAATATAAAGATGGCAAAGTAAGAGAAAGTATTGATTATTGGCTTAATAATTCTGGTTTAGAATATTTTTTTGTAGATTCTCACGGTATATTGGATGCTGAAATAATTGAACAAAAAAACGACATAGGATTGGATACGAATTTAGGATATCGATTGGAATCGGGAGTAAGCGTCTTTGGTAGAAATATAAATACCAGTAGACAAGTCTGGGATGCTACAATAGGATATCCTGGTAATGAATATTATCGTGAATTTCATAAGAAAGACCATGAATCTGGTCTACATTACTGGAGAATTACAAGCAAAAAAATAGGAAGTGAATCTAAACAATTATATGATATCCAACTAGCAAAGCAAAAAATAGAAGAACACGCATTTCATTTTATTCTTACTTTAAACAATGAACTAGCTGATTTTTACAAGCAATATAATAGAGAGGGTATTATTGTTTCTCCCTACGATTTTGAGCTTTATGGTCATTGGTGGATGGAAGGGATAGATTGGTTAAAAAAAGTGTTTGAACTCCTTTCACAGCATGAAAATATTGAAATAATAACATTTTCAGATTATATTGCGAAATATAAAACCCAATTCTCTACTATTAAAATGGGAAGAAGTAGTTGGGGGGAGGGTGGTCAGTTTCAAGTATGGTTAAACAAGGAACATGGTTGGATTTGGCCCTATATAAACGGTTCCATTAGAGAATTTGAAAATATATTAGAATTCTATCCTAATCCAGATGAATGGCAAGAAAGAATCCTCAAACAAATTGCTCGGGAACTTTTATTGATGGAAGGGAGTGATTGGCCATTTTTATTATATACTAAACAAGCTAAAGAGTATGCTAACCAAAGGTTTCATCATCATCATCAAAGATTTAATAAACTCATATGGGGGGCAAAAGACTTTCAAGATGAAAGAAGGATATCATTACATGAGTTGGAACAAATAGAAGATATTGATTCTTGTTTCCCAGAAATCAATATTAATTATTTTAGAAAAAAGAGTAATTAGAAGAAAACACTTGATTATTTTGATGTTTCTTCAAATTTGAATTAATACCAATCCCATTTTATGTACGAATAGGGTAAAAATTGATCTGAATCGACTTCCGCTACAATTTCACCTGGCAACATGGTATTATCTGTTTTTAAATACATTGCCCCTAAAATTTTCACAATCTCGATCTCCCCCCAAGGATCATGAACCGTTGAGTTAAGTGAAACTTTAGCTTCTCCCATTTCCATTGACTTCGGACTCACTGCTGTTTGCTGTTTGACCAACCATGGCTTGTAATCGAATCCCTCTTTATTAGGTGCGGGAAAATATTTGAAATTATAATTTATAGTATTCTTTTTTCTTCCGGGGAGGATACTAAGCTCTTTTATAATCTTTGCAGTTTCAGGATCATTGAATTTACCCGTTAATTTTGCCCGAATCTCAATATTCTTAGTTCCTAATCGTTCAGAATAAGCATAAACATCCTTATCATTGCGTTCGAGATGAACATTGGCAATCTTTTTGGGAAAACCAAAAATTTCCCGGCCTCCAATCATCGCTCTGTCGTCTGTAACAGGCATAGCTAAATAATAATTGCCATTCTCTCCATTAAATTGACATCGTAAAATGAGCGCACCTTCATAATAGGGGAGTCCTTGATTAGATGAGGGATAATTAGCTATAAAAGCGAAAGCTATCGGCTTGCTTGCTGGTTTAAGCGGATATGGAAGCAATCTTTCCACAATTTCCTCTTTTGTTTCCCAAATAACCGTTATCATTTCAGCATTTTTAAATTCGGTATTTCTTAGTTCAATCTTTTTTTGCTTAATTTCTTCCAATGATCTTTTAAAACTTATAATTAACCACCAAACACGTTTTAATATATTCCTTTATGTAATATACAATTCAATTGCTAATAAAGTATTCATTAGAATTTTACAAATAAGATAATATAAATCAAAGTCTCTAAAGCTGAAAGGTCCAGCATTAACTATAAAAGAATATTTGCCCTTTCTCTTCTTTTCTTTTTATTTTTCCGTTTATTTCTAAATAAATTAAATGACTAATTACTTCACTTATTCCTAAAAATGTATTAATTTCACTTAAATCTTCTCCAAAATGGATTTGAGAAATTTTAAATGGAGTTAGAGGATTATTCTTAATTATTTTCGAAATTTCATATAATCTATTCTTATGATGTTTTTTAATATCTTGAATACGTTCATGGGGATTATAAATTACTTCTTGATGTGCTGGAAAAATAATTTTAGGTTTTAATTTATCGATTATATCTAATGATTTCAAATAGTAGTCTAAAATATTGGTGAAATCATATTCATCCTTGAGATCTGGATTAATTATAAAACTTCCAATATGAGGGGTTATTCTTGAAAGAATATGATCTCCAGAAAATAAATACTTATTAACAGTATCAAAAATACATATATGTCCTACCGCATGACCAGGAGTCCAAATAATTTTTAATTTGTTAGAATTAAACAAAATCTCGTCATTATCATATAAAACCCTATCGGGTTTACAATAATATATTAATTTATGCCAATTTGTAAAGAACTGGACAATTTTATCTCCTTTATCCTTACCAATACCATATTTTATCATTCTCTCAGCCAGTTCTATAGCAACTCTTTCGACCTCTTCGTTATTTTCCACATCTGTACCCCATTTAATCAAGTCATGGGTGATTTTATGCATTAGAATCTGCATATCAGGATTTTTCCTTTTCAGAGTTTTGATTAGGCCTATATGGTCGATGTGGTCATGTGTGACTATGCAATAATCTATATCCTTAACAGATAAATTAAATTCTTCGAGACCTGCAAAGAATTTCTTCTTCCAATCTGTAAAATTCAATCCCGCATCGATTAGAACATGAGAACCGTCGATTTTTAATAAATACATGCATACAAACGTAAGCCCTTCAAACGGGGGAAAATCAATTTTGAATCTAATTACATTTTTATCTATTTCGTTAATTTCAGATTTTAAATCAAATTTAAACAAATTTCAAGCCAAAATGTAATATTAAATTCTATATCCTATAAAATATATAAAATAATTTTTATTTTGTTCTTTTTATCTAATTTTTTTGGATTTTTTTAGCTACATCATTCAAAAGGTTGTTTAATTTTTTCATAATCAAGTGATATAACGGAAATATCTTTCTCTTTGACCAATAAAGGAATTTTATATCAAAGGATGTGAAAATTAAAAACTTATTTTTTTTGATCCCGTTAATTATTTGTTGAGCTACCTTATCTGGGGTAACAGCGCGCTCTGTGAACCTTTTTATTAGTTTTGAAGCCTCTGGATGATTCTTATCAATTCCAACTATTTCTACGGTATGTTTAAGGGGAGTATCTACGGCACCAGGACAAACCACACTCACATTAATATGGTGTTGCATTAGATCATATCGTAAAACTTCACTTACCCCTATAATACCCCATTTTGCGGCGCTATAAGCAGCATGCCAAGGAAACGCAACCAGTCCTGCTGCTGAAGAAACAGTTATCAGATGACCCCCTTTTCCTGCTCGAATCATTTGGGGAATAAAACATTCAATACCATGGATGGGGCCCCATAAATCTACGTGAATCATTTTCTGCCAGTTTGCATGAGTTAACTGATCCACTGTTCCCCATACAGAAGTTCCCGCGATGTTCATTAAAATATCGATAGAATCGTGCTCTCTATGGATTTCATCGGCAAATTCTTTCACATCTTCATATTTAGCAATGTCAAATGATTTATATTTACTGACTTTTCCTCCATCGTTTATAATTATCTGGACGGTTTCTTTTAACCCTTCAGGATTAATATCTGTTAAAAACAAATTGGCTCCTAATTTTCCCATAGCAATAGCAGTTGATCTTCCTATTCCGCTTGCTGCTCCGGTTATTAGACACTTTTTATCTTGAAAGTTCTTCATTTTCTTCACCTTTAATTCTACTTGTGAAATGTGATAACAATAATATGATTAGATTTCAATTAGAATTTTAATAAAGTTTTTTATATCTTATTTACATACATTAGATTTATATAATTTTTAATTTTAAAAAGTAAGGAAAATTTAGCTTAATACCTGAAATCAACGCTATAAAATGAGTATTAATGCATATTTTAAATATAGTATAGAGGTAGTATAAAATGTCATACGATAATTATAAACTTCTTAAAATTCGAGTTCGTCGAGGAGTAGCTTTTGTTACAATCGATAATCCTCCCATCAATCTTATAACCTCTGACCTTGTCGCAGAGCTAGAAAGCTTTGCTCGAGACGTCGCTATAGACGATAATGTTAGAGTAATCGTTTTTGATAGCGCTGATCCCGATTTCTTCCTAGCACATTATGATGTTGGAGAATTGAATGAACTTCCGGATGAAGTTCCTCCTAAATCTACTGAACTTCATGAATTTAATAAGATTAATGAAGCTTTTCGTACTATGCCCAAAATATCTATTGCCAAGATCGAAGGTATTGCCCGTGGTGGAGGAAGTGAATTCATTTTAGCACTTGATATGAGGTTTGGGGCCATTGGTAAGACAACTGTGGGACAACCAGAAGTGTTAGTGGGTATTATTCCTGGAGGAGGGGGTACTCAGCGACTTCCCCGTTTGATTGGACGTTCTCGGGCGATGGAAGTCATTCTTAGTGGGAGTGATCTCTCTGCAGAGTTGGCTGAACGTTATGGTTATATCAACCGTGCATTTCCTCCTCAAGAACTCAATTCATTTGTTAAAGCTCTTGCCCTAAGGATTGCTTCTCTCCCGCCTGAGACTATTGCCTTAGCAAAAAAGGCTGTATTAACTGCTGAAGAATTACCTATTGTAGAGGGGTTACTCGAAGAAACCCATTTATTTAATCAAGCTGTAGCTTTACCGGCGGCAAAACAAAGAATGTCCCTCCTTCTTAAAATGAATGGCCAATCAAGAGATCTAGAACGCGGGAGTAGATAATCATTCAAGGGAGCAACAAATTATTTTCTAATTTTTCTTTTTTTAATTGATACTCATATTTATATTTCCAATAAGTAATAGAATATTTAGTTTTAAAACAAAATTAAAAGGTTAAATCATGAAATATGGACGTTTTAAATTTCTGAACATTCGTATTGATCAAGGAGTCGCATTTGTAACTATTGATAATCCTCCAATGAACCTTCTTAATATGGAACTTATCGGCGAGCTTAATCGACTTCAGAGAAAAATAGTAAAGGACGAAAATGTGAGAGTTATAGTCTTTGATAGCGCCGATCCTGATTTTTTTATAGCACATTTCGATGTGTCATTTTTAGCAATATTACCAGATGAACCAATAGAAAAACCCGAGGTGCTTACCGGATTGCATCCTGTTTGTGAAGCATTTAGAACCATGCCAAAAATATCAATCGCGAAACTTGAAGGGATAGCACGTGGAGGGGGCAGTGAATTTGTACTCGCGCTTGATATGAGATTTGGAGCAATTGGTAAGACAATATTAGGCCAACCTGAGATAGTATTAGGCATTATTCCTGGGGGAGGGGGTACTCAGAGACTTCCTCGTCTGATGGGGAGATCCCGTGCAATGGAGACCATATTAGGTGGTATAGATTTTACTGCTGAATTAGCCGAAAAATACGGATATATCAATCGGGCTTTTCCCTCGGATGAATTAACATCTTATGTAGAGGAACTTGCTTATCGTATTGCTTCATTTCCTGCAGAATCTATTGCATTAGCAAAACGAGCCGTTTTAACTGCCTTGGAACAACCCCTTACAGAGGGCTTACTTGAAGAAATGTATCTTTTTGGTCAATCATGTGCATTACCTGCCGCTAAAGAGAGGATGAATTGGTTTCTCCAACGAGATGGTCAAACTCGGGAAAAAGAACTAGGTCAGACTGATTTACTCTCAGAATGGAAGAGTTGGAAAAGGGAACACTAAAAACCATCAAATGTTTTAATGAGGATATATTTATTAAGAGAATAAATAATATGGTTACAATTAATAATATATTTTCTAATATTTAATAAATGAAGATTTAAATGACAATAAAGCTTTCACCTTTAGTTCATATAGAAATCACAGTATCTAACGCAGAAGATGCTTATCAACTTCTTCATAAAGTATTTGGAGCCAAGAGAGTCCAAGAACCATTTGAAAAGTTTTTGGATGGGAAAATTGTGAAAGTGATTCATGTTGGACTCGGAGATGTAGTGTTACAATTTATTGAACCTGTAAAAGAAGGAAGTTCGTGGTATGAACAATTGAAAACCAAAGGTCCCGGAGTTCATAATTTGACTTTTACTGTTGAAAATGTTAAAGAAACTGTGGAAATACTTGAGAAAGAAGGTAGAATAGTACCTCTTTTCTCTTTTGATTTGGAATGGGAAAAAATTATTCCTTCTAAATACTTAAATCCGAATGCAAAGACCATATATATGATGGATTCAATGGAAAAACTGGGATTTCATCTGGAATTATCTGAGGTTCCTTACACAAAAGATTTAAAGCTTCCTGAAACCCGATACGTAACAGGAGAAAATAAATTAATTGGGAATGTATCTCCTATGCTTCACATTGAATTGGTTACGAATGATGCAGAGAAGACGTATGAGTTGCTACATGAACTTTTTGGTTCAGAGAAAGTAGAAATAGAATTTGCTGACTTCTTGGACACTCCTTTTATGCACATTATTCATGTAAATCTGAGTAATGTAGTATTGCAATACTGCCAACCTTTAGTTAAGAAAGGCGTTCCAAGTTGGTCTGAGCTGTTGGATAAAAATGGATCCTATGTGCACAACATTACATTTATTGTAGATAACATTCCGGAGATAGCTGAAAAATTTAAAAAAGAAGGGATTACACCTGTTTTCACTTTTCCCCTTCAATGGAATAAAGTCATTGAGAATGTCAAACCTAATCAACAACCAATCCATATGATGAATACTCTCAAAAAACTTGGCTTTCATTTAGAGCTTGGAGAAATCCCTACTGATGATATCGATTCTACTAAGGATTTATTATTTGTTGATTTAACAGACTATAAAAAATAAATAAAATAAAGATATTAATACGAGATTAATTTAATCTCTTTTAATTTCATATCCTGCTTTTTCTCTATCATAAGTTGTTTCTGTGATACCACGTTCTTTAAGAAATCGTTTCATTATTCTATGAACTTCACTTTTAGGTAGCTTTTCTACGAAGTCTATATAGCGAGGGATCATAAAATATGCCATTTTACCTTGACAATATTCTAAAAGCTCTTCTGGAGTCATAGTCTCCTCTGGCTTTAACACCACTGAGAGCATTACTTCATCTTCACCCAATTCTGATTTCACTCCATAGGCAGCACATTCTAACACTTTATCATTTAGATTTAATACTCGTTCAATACTATAGGGTGCGATATTCTCACCACGTCTTCGAATAGATTCTTTTTTCCTATCTACAAAATAGAACCAACCATCTTTATCCTTATATGCTAAATCACCGGTAAGAAACCATTTTTGACCGTCCTTACCCTCTCCTATCAAACTTTTAGACGACTCTTCATCTTTATAATATTTCACAGTTCTCTGTTTAACTTCACTCTCTCTGACTAAAAAAACTAATTCTCCCACTTTTTCGGGTTCTGCAAAAATTGTTCCATCGTCATCCATGATTTCAGCAACTATGCCGGGTAATGGTTTTCCCATAGTTCCGGGAGGAACATTTTCTGCTCCAGCTGTGGTGAGCATGAAGCCTCCACCATCAGTTGCTCCATAACCTTCAGATAATTTTACTCCAAATCTCTCTTGGAAAGCTACCCATAGTTCTTTAGGACAGGCTGCTGAATTAATTTGCCTTACGCTATGCTCCTTATCATTTGGTCTTTCAGGTTGTTTCATTAAAATTGGAATCATTGCTCCAAGCGCATTATGCACAGTCACTCCATATTTGCGCATTATATTCCAATGCCGGCTAGCACTAAATCTTTTTGCTAATATTAAAGGTCTTTCAGCAAAAAAAGCAGGTAAACTTGTTAGAAATAATGCATTTGAATGGAATAGGGGCAAACAGGTAAAAAGGATATCATCTGAGTCAGCCAGCATAGACATCATACCCATGAGTGTTTGTATTGGAAGCCCTCCTATTAATTTACCTTGCCAAAACATTACTGCTTTAGGAAGTCCTGTTGTCCCGGCTGTATACATTAGCATTACCATATCTTTTGTACTTATCTCCATTTCGATGTCAGCATCTGATGCTTTCATTACTTCTTGGAGAGAAATAGTTCCCTCTGGTAATTTAAAATCGGATGGTGCCTCATTTGTATCCACAATAATATATCTAATTTTCGGTAGGTGGTCTCTAACTTCTAAAACTGCATCTAAAAAAGACCAATGAACTATGATCGCGGATGCATCTGAATGATCTATTATAAATTGTAACCCATCTCCTTTTAGGGCTATATTTACCATAACAGTATAAGTTCCCGTTTTGAAGGTGGCAAATACAGTAAGTAAGAATTCGGGAGAATTGATCTCCATTAAAGCGACTCCCTCCCCTTTTTTTAGACCTAGATTAAGAAGACCATTTCCTAAACGATTGGATAATAGGTGCATATCCTTATAGGTATATTTTTCATCGATTCCTTTATCAAAATCCCTAATATATGTCATATAAACTTTATCTGGAACTGTTTCTGCCTTATGTTTAATAATATCCCTTAATAACGTCCTTCTTGATATTCTAAATTTTTTTTCTGACATTTGTATCCCTAATTTTTAAAAATTCAATTATATAAATTTTAAACCATTTTTACTTTAATTTTCTTGCAAAGGTTTGAGCATCATTCATTGCTTCTGCAATATCTCGAGGTCTTTTACAATCTCCAATAAGCTGAATTTTAGGTGCAACTTGTTCCAATTCTTTTTTCAACTTTTTAGCTTTTGTTATTCGAGATCCACAATATACTAAAGTATCAGCTTCAATAAATTGTTCTGTTTTATTTTCATCCAGAAACTTTACACCCTTTTCCGTAACATCCAAAAGCTTCGCTTTCGTATATACAGAGATTTTATTATCTCGCAAATATTCAAGTATCCAAAGTCTTCTACCCGTTGCTATTAACATTTCGCTTGCCACAACAGTATTGGATCCCATCAAAGCTTTCACATTATATCCCTGTTCTCTCAAAGTTATAGCAGTTTCTGGTCCACCTCTCCAATATGCGCCCAGACCCCACACCACGAGATTTTTCCCGATAGGTTTACTTTTTAAAATTGCTTCATCCTGAGTCAAAACATTTGGTTTGCCTTCTAGACTCTTCGGAACTGTTGCCTCGGTACCTGTTGCTAAAACTAAAATATCTGGGTTTAATTCTATTATTTCTTCTTTAGATAATTCTTTATTGAGGTGTATAGGTACATTTAATTTCTTTAACTGGGTTTTTAAATAATTTACAATATTCATGAATTCTTCTTTTTTATATTCCTTTGCTAAAAGAGGGATTAATCCGCCCACTTTATCGGATTTTTCAAATATTTCCACCTCATGACCTCGCAGTTTTGCTATTCTAGCGGCTTCCATTCCAGCAATTCCAGCTCCCAATATAACAATCTTCTTCATATCGGTTGATGGACTAATTTCTTGATAATTTTGACCACTATAAGCGTCATATACACAGGTTGTTGAACATCCTTGTAAACATCCCATGCAATATTTAATCTCATCAAGTTGCCCGTTAAAGTATTTATTAGGAGTGTCAGCATCACAAATCAATTGACGTCCCATATAGATAATATCTGCTTTTCCTTGTTGGATGAATTGATCTGCCATTTTAGGATCGACGATTCTTCCCACTCCAATAACGGGAACATTAACAACCTTTTTAATTTCCTCTGCAAAGGGTATGAAAGCACCATGTTCAAAATATGTAGGGATTTGAATACCTTTAGGATTTCTAATCATATTACCAATACTCACATCGATGCAATCTACTCCCGCATTTTCTATTATTTTAGCAATTTTTTTTGTCTCTTCAATTTTCAATCCATCAGGGAGCAATTCATCAGCAGATATTCTAACAAATAGCGGAGGTGTATCCCCAATACTTTTTCTAATTTTTTCCATGGTTTCTAATAGAAAAGTACACCTTTTTTCTGTAGATCCTCCATATTTATCGGTTCTCACGTTAGAGTAGGGGGCCAAAAAAGCAGAATGTAAAGTCGCATGAGCAGAATGGATTTCAATAAAATCAAATCCTGCTTGAATTGCCCTTTTTGCTCCGGCAGCAAAAAGATCTTCCACTCTAGTAATATCCTCGACAGTCATTTCTTTACAGATGGCTCCAGTCTGTTTTAAGGTATCAGGCCAGGATGGAACCATAACTTCATAAGCAGAAGTTAAATGTAATAAATCCACAGTGGAGGGGCCTCTTGGCTCTATTTCAAAACCGAACAATGAAGCTAAAACAAACCCAATCAGACCCCCATCGGCCAATTGCATTCCAATTTTAGCCCCGTATTTGTGCACTTCATCGGTAACTCTTTTATATGCTGGAATATTTGCATCTTTTCCAATGTTCGCACTTACATTTTGCGCACTTAGAATTTCTGGTTCTACACTTACAGCTTCATAGGTAATCATTCCTGCTCCTCCACGAGCTTTTGTAGTATATACATTAAAAGATTTTTCAGAGGGGGCTCCGTTTGCATCAGACGACATGGAAAGCATTGGTGGAAATGCAATCCTGTTTTTAATTTCCATTCCTCTAATAGTTATAGGATCACTTAATTTTGGCATTTCTAAACTTCACCTTTGATATTAAATTAAAATTAATATAAAAAAATGAAAAAAAAAATTTTTATGTCAATGCTTGATCCAATAGCTCCATTAGATCAACCATTTTAAGTTTCGAACCAGATGCATTAATCGCATCAAATAGGTTTCGATAACAGAACGGACAAATACTCACAATAATTTCTGCTCCCGTTTCTTCGGCTTCCTGAATTCTAGCTACAGCAATCTTTAATGCAAGCTCAGGAAAACCTTTCTTTACTCCTCCTCCCGCTCCACAGCATTTAGTATTTTGTTTAATTGTCTTCATCTCGTTAATATTAGCTATTTTACCAAGTAAGTCTCGTGGTTCTTCATAAAGAGGATTGACTCCCTCTTTCATTCCAGCATTTCTTCCCGTATGGCAAGGATCATGATAAGTCGCCGTTATTCCTAAATTTTTTAGTTGGATATTTTTTTCATTTATAATATTACGTACTAATTCGATAGTATGAAGAACTTCAATCCCTAAATCTTCCAGATAATCGGTATAATCCGTTTTTAGAGTTCGATAACAACCCGCACAGCTGGTTATAATCTTTTTTACGCCACTCTTTTTAAACAGTTCATAATTTTTATTAGCCACAAAGTTAAAAGCATTAAGATCTCCTGTTCTTTTAGCAACACTACCACAACAAACTTCTTGCTCTCCTAATACTGAAAAATCTACTCCTAATTTCTTAAGAACTTTTGCTGTATTGATTGCTACAGTCTCAATCTCCGGAGTTAAACTCGCAGTACATCCCACATAATATAGATATTCCGCAGTCTCTGCAGTAGCATCTTTTACCTTAAAATCAAGTTTTTTAATCCATTCCGCTTTCTGCTTATTATCTCGCTGATAGGGATTTAATAATTCAACCATTGCTTTATTCATTGGAACATGGGCTTCTAAACCACAACCTGCATCCACTAATTCCGCTCTTAAAGCTTCATAAATTGCAGCATTATCCATATCATAAGCACATGTTTCAGCACAGGCATTACAGGTTGGACATTGAAAAATCACTTCTGCCATATCTTTACTTAGATTTAATTTACCCTGCCAGAGAGAACGGATGATTTGCATTTTACCTCTTCCAAAAAAAGGCTCAAATCCTGGCGTATTTTCTCTTGCGACACAGACGCCCCATTTTGGTGGATCTTCAGTATAATCTGTTGCTTCTCTACAATCTCCACATCCGATACATTGGAGGAGCATATCACCTATTTTGGCGAAATGCTTATATTTTTCTTTTGGATCAAATTCGGTCATTTTTTTTCACATTATTTAAATTTTTATTTGTTATTATTAAAAAATATTTTATTTTATTCTTCATCTTTTGCTAGATATTTGGTATAATCATCCTCATAAGAGTGTAAGTGGAATTTGTTAGGGCTTAATAGGAAATGTGGATCTACCGTTTTTTTTACATCCTTAAAGAATTGCATAAATTCTGGAGTATACGCATCAGCTTCTAAAATTGATTGTGAAATTGCTTCTCCCAACCAATAGTGGATTCCCCCATATCTTACCTGAGCCCTTAATTTTTTATGCCATAGTTTCATTGCAATTTCACGCTGACTTTCGATATTTTTTGCATTGAAACCACCTACAAAGACACAATTGCCATTTGGTAGAAAATAAACCAATCCGGCCCAGAATGACATGGAACCCTCTGGAAACTCTCCACTATGTTTACCATCAAAAGCTTGCGCTTTTTTCGATAATTCATCCATTCCCGAAATGGGTACTTTGTGACAAGTGGTACATGTTATGAATGGTGGGGCAACTGAAATTAAAGGTTGAAAATAATTGAAAGATCCCTTTAAATTATACTCCCACTTTTCTGGTACTTTTATGCTTGGATCAAAGTCGGCATATGTAACTTGCTGGGCTACTTCATCTTTCGTGAAAATTTCAGTTGCTTTCTCAACATACACATCTAGAATTCTCTGATCTGTTGCTTCTAATGAAATAACACCAAGTGGACCCTTTATTCTAAGTCTCTTGGCAGGTTTCTCTTGTGCGCGGGACGCCATCATCTGCACGATCATTACAGGTGCATAAGCTAAACCTAAAAGGCCATCGCTAATTTCTTTTCGAACTCTATGGGTCACTTCAAATACTTTTTGCCAATCATTCTTCTTAAAAAGAAACATCATTGATTTTTTTAATGGGGGATCAGCAAAAATTCTAAGATAAGCTTTCGTTTTGATACCAAGCGTACCTACATCTCCCATGAATAATCCTGTAAAATCGGGGGCAACTCCGTATCTGCAAAAAGGAGTGGCATATCTGTTTGCGGCGGCACCTGTTTTAACAATTGTTCCTTGAGGATTTGGTAGGACAACTTCGACCCCAAGACAGATGTCTGGGACTAAACCATACTTAGTTGAGCCACCTCCGGCGGTGCTATTTGAAAGACCTCCACCTATAGTTGCCGAAAAACCAGATCCTGGGCCAGTTACACCAGTAGTATACCCTTTTGGAAGTAGTTCAGAAAGGATTTTTCCCCACGTGACTCCACATTCTACAATACAATAATAGTCATCATAGTTTACTTCTAAAATCTTATCCATTCTGGTAAGATCTATGAGAATTCCTCCCTCGGACACTGCCCCTCCGACTAAATCTGCTCCTCCGCCTCGTGGTACCATGTGGATTTTATATTTATTAGCGACTTTTACAATTTCCGACACTTCTTCCGGAGTTTCAGGACGGACAATAATATCGGCCCAGCGGTCCGGAAAGGCAGGATCTACATTTCGAGAATATGCAGCTTTCATGAAATCCTTATCCGAAATGAAATCGGAGCCAATAGCTTCTTCAATTTCTTTATACGCGTCTTTAACTTTTGATATTGTATATCACCTTTTTTTTTAAATTAGATCTGATAATTTTATTTGTTTTCTTTTTATTTAATATTAATATTTACTCTTCATCTTTTACTAAGTGTTTTGTATAGTCATAGTCATAACTATACATATGGAATTTATTCGGACTTAGCAAGAATTCGGGATCCACTGTCCTTTTTATGTCCCTAAAAAACTGCACAAATTCGGGAGTGTAAGCATCAGCTTCCAATATGGATTGTGAAATAGCCTCCCCTAACCAATAGTGCACTCCACCATAACGAACTTGATATCTTAATTTTTTATGCCATAGATTCATTGAAATATCCCTTACCTCATCGATATTATCAGCGTTAAATCCCCCTACAAGTACACAATTTCCATTAGGTAAAAAATAGACTATCGTAGACCAAAATGACATAGCTCCTGGTGGAAATTCATCACGATGTTGACTATCAAACTCTTGAGCTTGCTTCGATATTCTTGGCAGAATAGATATAGGAATTTTATGGCACGTAGTACAAGAGACTTTAGGAGGAGCAACGGAGATGTATCTCTGAAAATAATTAAATGTCTGCTTTAAATCCCAACTCCATTCCTTTTTTGTTTCCAAGCTAGGATCGACTTCACTCCATTCAAAAGGACGACTATGATCATCTTTTAACATAATTTCATTAACTTTTTCTGTATACACATCAAGGATCCGTGGATCAGAGGCTTCTAATAATACCTGCATAACGGGACCTTTTAATCTTGGACGTTTAGCAGGTTTAACTTCAACATTACCTGCTAATAGCTGAACTACCATGAGTGGTAATGCAGATAAATCTCTCAATCCATCATTTACCTCATTCCGAATTTTATGTGCGAATTCAAATACCTTTTGAAAATCATTTTTTTTAAAGATATAACTGAGTTGCCTTTTATGTGGAGGATCTGGAAATATTCTAAGATAAGCCTTCGTTTTAATGCCAAGCGTACCCACGTCTCCCATGAATAAACCTGTAAAATCTGGAGCAACACCATATCTACAGAAAGGAGTTGCATATTTATTTGCAGCTGCTCCCGTTTTTATAATAGTCCCTTGAGCGTTTGGTAGGACAACTTCTACCCCTAAACAGATGTCAGGGACTAATCCATATTTGGTTGAGCCCCCTCCTGCCGTGCTATTTGAAAGTCCACCCCCAATAGTGGCAGCATACCCACTTCCTGGGCCAATTACTCCCGTAGTATACCCAGTGGGATGTAATTTTGAAAGTAATTTACCCCATGTTACTCCACATTCTACAATACAATAATAATCCTCATAGTTTATTTCAATAATCTTGTCCATTCTGGTAAGATCTAATAAGATCCCTCCTTCCGTCACGGAACCTCCGACTAAATCCGCACCACCCCCTCTGGGTACTATATGAATTTTATATTTATTAGCGATTTTTACAATTTCAGACACTTCTTCCGGAGTTTCAGGACGGACAATCACGTCAGCCCAACGATCAGGAAATGAGGGGTCAACATTTCGAGAATAGGCAGCTTTCATGAAATCCTTATCAGTAATATAGTCCACTCCTACTACTTTTTCAATTTCATGATATATTTCTTTAATTTTTGACAACAATTTTCACCATTTTTTTTATATTATCTTAATGCTATTTAAATTTAATTCCCTACAAATCTATTTATTTTTAATCAAAAACCTCTAATTTATTATCTTTCTTTTTTATAGGGATAATATCTTTTAATTTGGAATCCCAAGTCATTTTCTTTATTTCATTTAACTCCCATTCTTTTTTTAAAATAAATTTTTGAATCATTAAATTGCTGGATTTTGGTAAATTTTCTTTGAATTCTATATATCGAGGCACCATGTAAAAAGCCATATTCTGAATCAAATAATTATATAAATTTTCATATGAGAGATCACTCCCTTCCTTTAATAATACACAAATTTTTATATACTCTTTGCCTTGTTTTTTACTTGGCACCCCAAACGCAGCGGATTCTAAAACCTCTGGGTGATTATTTGCAATTCTTTCAATTTGTCTTGCAAATATCTGTTCTTCATTTTTATATATTATATCTGCTTTATTTCCAACGTAATATAGATAACCGTCATTATCTTTATAACCATAATCGCCGGTATGAACCCATCTGTCTCTACGATCCTTTCTTAAGGTATCTACTGATAGCTTATAATATTCCCATGCCATTGGTAATATACTTCTTGATAAAATCTCCCCTACATTTTCTGGACCAGGGGATTGGATATTACCTTTTGAATCGACAATTCTTAATTCATATCCGCTAAGAACTTTCCCTACTGAACCAATTTTTCCTCCTTTAGACCCCACTTTATTTAAAGTAATTCCAATAGCTTCCGCAAGGGTCCATAATTCATAAATTGTAATACCAAATCTATTTTCAAATTTTTCCCAAAGCTCGTTTGATGCTCCACAACCGAATGCCCATTTAATGCTATGACTTCTATCCGTTTTACTTGGCGGACTATATAGTAATTCTGCTAAATAGGCTCCAAAATATAATATGCCTACGGGGTTATGTCTTTTAATGTCTTTCCAAAACCATATTGGATTAAAATGTTCAGCAATAACAACAGAAGCGTCATAAAATAAAGCGGGTAATATGCCCCAATATAAGGAAGAAGCATGATATAATGGAAGAGGGCAATACAGTTTATCGGACGGTTTAAATCCAATCTCTTCTAACTCTTTTCCAATGTTAATACCGGTCAATACAAAATGATTTCGGTATAACACCCCTTTAGGTTTTCCGGTACTGCCAGAAGTATAATTAATTTGCATCGTGTGCCAGTGTTTCGCTATAACTTTTGGATTTTTTATGTTAGAAGTAAAAATTTCTTGAAAATCTATCAGTTTCTCATTGAACTCAAAATCTTTAGGAGCATTATGAATAATTACTTTATTAATCGTGGGAAGATTTGGACTTATCTTCTTGAATTCTTCTAAGTAAATGTAATCCAAGATTAATACTTGAGTATTGCTGTTCTTTAAAATATACTCTAAGACATCATAGCTAAAGTTTGGATTTATTGTTATAAACGCACTTCCCGCTTTTGCTATTCCAAACATACAGAAGATATATTCCGGACAATTGGGTAGCATAATAGAAATCTTGATTCTTTTTACTATTTTGGACCTTGGCCTCTTAATTAATTTGAGAATTCCTCGAGCAATTCTGTTAGAATTATTATTTAATTCTTCATACGTATAGGATTGATCTTTATAAAAGAGAAATGGTTTATCTTGATTTTTCGCTGCTTTTTTGCGTAATAGTTTTGCAATAGTAGCATTTTCCACCCCATAATTTTCAATAATATCAAATAACTCGTCTCTCTTAGTTATCATTAATTTATCGTCAATTATCTCCACGTTCACGTCTTCATACGTTGAAAAAGGAAAAGTACTATCTTTCGCAATTTTACTCGGGATATAGATCCAGATACTTTCATATCCCCCACTTCCTGATTTTTTTCGTGTAATTTTACCTTTAGCTCTTCTCATAACAAAATTTATTGACGATCTATTTTTACGACCGTAATTTATGGGAGTAATAAAAAATTTTCCAAGTAAAATCTATTTGAATTTCTTCATATAAAAAGGTTATTGTTTTGTTGGAATAATACTTATAATAAAGGGAAAGAGTGTTCTTAAAAAAGAATTTAGCTTAAAAAAATAGCGAAAATTGATCTTTTTTTATAAAAAAGAAAATTTAGATTTTTTCTAAAATATGGACACAGAGTGCGGCTTCTCCAAATCCTATATTTCCGCCACCATTTTCTGCTAATGCAAATCTCGGATTTTTGACTTGTCTTTCTTCAGCTTCTCCACGTAGTTGAATGATTAATTCATAGATCTGTGCTAATCCTGAGGCGCCTATAGGATGACCTCTAGAAAGTAAGCCTCCACTGGGATTAACGGGAATTTTCCCATCAAGAGCCGTTGCCCCACTCTCCGTAAATGGACCTCCTTGCCCTATGGGGCAGAATCCCATCTGTTCTATCTGATGGATCTCACCAAAGGCAGTAGCATCATGAACTTCAGCAACGTTTATATCTTGAGGACTAATGTTTGCCATTTTATAGACCGTTTCTGAAGCTCGTCCCGCAATATCGTCGGCTCTCCATGATCCAGACTTTAAAACGGATGCTCTAATTAAAGCTGCTCTGTCCGTTCGATGCTCTTTTAAGAATTTTTCCGAGCATAAAATTGCTGCCGCCGCTCCATCACCGACAGGTGCGCACATTGACCTTGTGAGGGGATATGAAACTTCATAATCCTCCATAACCTCCTCAACAGTCATAGGGAAAGTGTACTGAGCAAGTGGATTTAAAGTGGAATTGTTATGATTCTTTGCGGCTACGACTGCAAGTTGCCGTTTCGTAGTTCCATATTTTTTCATATGATTGCGGGCGGCCATCGCATAGAGATCCATGAACGCAGAATGTCCGCCCTTTTTTCCTTTTTTTTCTTCAGTTTCTCCTTCTTTAGCTTTCTTAGCTTTCTGTTTCTCAGCCATTTTTTTTAGTTGTTCCATAAGATTTCGTGTTTTTTCCACATCAGTGTATGTGATAAATCCCCCCATCATTTTTTTCCGATCTTCTTGGTAAATTTTTTCTGCACCAATAGCTAAGACACAATCATAGAGACCAGACTTGATGGCCATCCATGCTCCATGAAACGCAGTACTTCCACTAGCACATGCATTTTCTACGTTTATTATGGGTATTTTATCAATCTTATTTGCAGAAAGTGCCACCTGCCCTCTAATACTGTGCTGAAACTGATACATGCCCCACGAAGAATTGGAAAACCAGGCAGCCTCTATTTCATTAAAGTCAATCTCACCATCATTTTTGAGGGATTTAAGGACTTCGCCTGTCAACTTCTTAATACTTTTATCAAGAAATTTACCAAATTTCGTCATTCCAACACTATACACGTATATTTTATCACTCATGTTTTTCCACTTTTTCAATTAGTCGATAAAAATTATTTAGTATAAAATTAATATGTAATTTTAAGTTTTGAAAATAAAGAAGATAAATTTTGAGTTAATCTCTTTTTACAGTATATCCTGCTTTTTCTCTATCATAAGTTGTCTCTGTTACACCGCGTTCTTTCAGATATTGTTTTAATGTTCTATGGACTTCACTTTTAGGAAGTTCATCAAGAAAATCTATGTATTTTGGTATCATAAAATAAGCCATTTTATCTTGACAATAATCAAGTAATTCTTCAGGAGTCATTTCTTCACCAGATTTCAATACAACTGAGACCATCACTTCATCTTCTGCATATTCTGAAGATTTTACGGCATAGGCAGCAGATTCTAACACTTTAACGTGCTGATTAATTACACATTCGATGCTCCACGGTGATATATTCTCTCCTCTACGTCTAATCGCATCTTTTTTTCGATCCACAAAATAAAACCATCCCTCCTTATCTTTTGTTGCCAAATCATCAGTATGAAACCATAATTGTCCCTCTTTTGCTTCTCTGATTTTTTCTTGGGAGGATTCTTTGTCCTTATAGTAGCTGACTTTTCTCTGTTCCAGTTCTTTTCTATCTACCAAAAAGACTAATTCTCCAAGCTCATCAGGTCCTAAAAGATTACCCGCTTCATCCATAATATCTGCCATGGTTCCAGGTAGAGGTTTACCCATGGTACCTACTGGGACAGGTTCTTTAGCAAAAAAGGGACCTAGTAAGTAACCTCCCCCATCAACTGCCCCATAAAACTCTTTCACATCTACATTATACCTTTCCTCAAAAGGCGCGATCATTTCTTTAGGACATGCGGCAGAAATGACTATTCGAACATTATTGTCCCTGTCATTAGGACGTTCGGGTTGTTTTAATAGAAATTGGGGCATCGCACCAAGTGTATTAAATATAGTAACATTATATTTTCTACAAATATCCCAATGCCGACTCGCACTGAATCTTTTTGAAAGTACAACCCTATATTCCGATACAAATCCAGGTAGAGTTGTAATTTGAAGCGCATTGCCATGAAACAACGGTAAACATGTAAAATACACATCATTACTAGTAACACCTACAACCATAGGGAGGGCAGTAAAGATTTGAAGGCTCTGACCTGCAATAAATTTTTTATAGAAGAAAGTTGTTGCCTTAGGAGGTCCTGTTGTACCAGAGGTATACATAAGCATGGCTTTTTCATCAAGATCAATCTCAGTATCAATATCATCATCTGGAGATTTCATCAATTCCTGGAATGGTATCATTCCATCGGGAATGTTAAAATCCTGAGGCGCTTCATTTGTGTCTATTATCACTTTCTTAATTTTCGGTAGTCGATCTTTAATATCTAAATATCGCTCTAGCATACTCCAGTGGATGATTAAGAACTCACTATCACTGTGATCAATGATATATCGCAATGTCTCACCCTTAAGAGCAGTATTTATTAAAATAACATATGCACCAAGTTTAAATGTGGCAAATACTGTATACAAGTATTCTGGACAATTGATTTCCATCAACGAAATTCCAGTACCTATGCCTATACCTAACTTGGATAATCCATTTGCTACACGGTTAGAGCTTAGATGGATATCAAGATAAGAATAATCTTCATCAATCCCTTTATCAAAATCTCGAATGTAGGTTAAAAAAACCTTATTTGGTACGGTTTCTGCTTTATGTTTCATAACATCATTAAATGTAGTTGTAGCACTAATTCTAAATTTTTTTGTTGGCATGGTATTTCCTTTTTTTTTAATTTACTTTTGAAAAAAATCTTAATCTAGCAATCATAATTACTAAAAAAAATTAAATTAACATTAAATCTAATTACTCCTGTATTTCTGGACCTTCTATTCCTTCCTTGAACCATGTTATAGGTCTAAATTCACGAGGGACAATTCCTTCTTGTTTAAATGCTGGATATCCGATACAAAAAGAAGAAATTGCTTTCCAAGGAGCTTTAATTCCTAATTTTTTCTTCAAAGGAGGCAACGTGTTAAGAATATTTGCGATAAATCCATTCCAACAGGCCTTAATACCTAACGAGTTAGCCACCAAATTCATATTCTGTCCACATATCCCGACATTCAATTCAGGACCACTAATAGCTCTTTCGTCTCCAAGAACAAGGATTAATACCGGAGCATTCATAGCAACCCCCATCTCTTTCTTATTTCTAACAACAGATCCTACTCCTCCTAAGATAACCCGTGGATCAACGGAACCCGGCGCGAAAGGAGGCCCCTCAATTAGAGGTACGAGGTTTGGCACCATTTTATCACTTTTATATGCCGCATAAAAAAACTCCAAAATCCCAGTTACTCCCTTTTCGATTTCTTTAATTAGAGCTTTATTGGTAATAACAATGAATTTCCAAGGTTGACAATTTCCTGCACTAGGTGCAAATCTTCCAGCTTCAAGAACTCTTTGAATTAAACTCTCAGGTACAGGTTTATCCTTGAAATTTCTCACGCTCCTACGCTCAAAAATTGCTTTCTCGATGGTATTCCATTCTGTTGGTTCCCCACTTTCATTTTTAGCCTCAAGAGGCATTTTAACGGGGAGAGGATAGGAATCTGTTTTCCAATAGCCTTCAGTTACATGATAAGGTTCCACTATTATGATTGCGTCATTAGGACAGGCAACCTTACAATTATAACAACTAAAACACTCATACTCTTCCTTCATTGCGGGAAATCCCCCTTCATCTAATTCCCAAGCTCGGAATGGACAATTTTTAATACACAATCCACACTTATTACATTTATCATGGTCGACTTTCATTATTCCCATATGGACATGATCCATATCAGGCCGCAAAATATCTTGATATTTTCCCAATGGCAAAATTCAAAAACCTCTCTTATTCATCCTTTACAATATGTTGTGAAGTATCGTAATCATAACTATATAAATGGAATTTATTTGGGCTTAGTAGATAATTAGGATCAACAGTTTTCTTTATATCTTTAAAGAATTGTAGAAATTCGGGGGTATATGCACCAGCCTCCACTATTGATTGAGAGATTGACTCTCCTAACCAGTAATGTATTCCTCCATAATGAACCTGATGGCGTAATTTCTTATGCCATATGTTCATCGCAGCTTCCCGTTCCTCATCAATATTATCAGAATGCATCCCTCCAACAACCACTAAGTTCCCATTAGGTAAAAACATTAAGATCATCGCTAATAAATCCACATTTCCCGGTGGAAATTCCTCTTTATGCTTCTTGTAAAATTCTCCACTTTGACTAGCAATTCCCGGAAGAGTTGAAATGGGAATTTTATGACAGGTCGTAAGGCTTATTCTTGTTGGACTGGGAGAAATTGCCCAATGAAAAAAATTAAATCCATATTTCAATGTAAATTTCCAATTTTTTGATAATTCTGCTTCTAAATTCACTTCGTGAAATTCAAAGGGACGAGCCACCTCGTCTTTTGTCATGATTTTTTCGATTTGTTCTAAATAAATATCCATTATTCTCTCATCAAATGCTTCCAATCGAATCGAAAAAACGGGACCCTTTATTTTGGGTCTTTTTGGAGGTTTAAACTTAGGATCAACATTTCCGGAAGCAAGTAAAACTACCGAAAGTGGATAAGCTACTAGATCACATATTGCATCACCTACATGTTTCCTTAATTCGTGACCCTTTTCGAAAACTTTTTGCCAATCATTTTTATTGAAAATATAATTACGTTGAGCTCTATAAGGTGCATAAGGAAATAATCTTAAAAATGCCTTGGTTTTTATACCCATTGTACCAACATCTCCCATGAATAAACCTGTAAAATCTGGGGCGACACCATAACGACAGAAAGGAGTTGCATATTTATTCGCGGCAGAACCTGTTCTTATAATAGTTCCCTGTGGATTAGGGAGAACCACCTCAACTCCTAAACAAATATCTGGTACTAAACCGTATTTAGTCGAACCAAATCCCGCAGTGGCGTTAGAAAGCCCTCCACCAACTGTGGCAGCATATCCGCTTCCGGGACCAAGAACTCCAGTAGTATATCCTTTAGTATGCAATACGGAGACTAAATTACCCCATGTAATTCCGCATTCTACTTCACAATAATAGTCATCTTCATTAATTTCTATGATATGATTCATCCGTGTGAGATCGATTAGTATTCCTCCTTCGGTAACCGAACCCCCCACCAAATCCGCACCTCCTCCACGCGGAACCATTTTAATTTTATATTTATTGGCAATTTTAACAATTTCAGAAACTTCCTCTGTAGTCTCAGGTCTAACAATTATATCTGCCCAACGGTCAGGGAATGCGGGATCAACATTTCGGGAATATGCTGCTTTCATAAAATCTTTATCAGTAATATAATCTGCTCCAATTGCGTTTTCTATCTCCTTATAGGCATCTTTCACTTTTGACAATTTTATCACCCATATATTAAAATTTAATTAAATTATATTATTTCGAATATATTTATAAAAGTTTACTTATCATCCTTAATTTAAGTAAAATTCCCAAATAAGATAAACTACATTCATCTTTTTTGAAAACTTTAAAAAATGTAATAAAGGGGAAAAGAAAAATTAAAGATCTCTTGAAAACACATGAACACATGAAGTAAAACCTAACATAGGTTGCCCCATGGTGTGAGTAAGAGCAAAATTCAAGTTATTGTCTGGAATTTGACGTTTAGCAACTTCTTTATTTTTTCGCATTTGAAATAACACTTCCGCAATTTGTCTGACCCCGGTAGCTCCAAGCGGATGTCCGCAAGAGAGCAACCCTCCAGAGGGATTGATGGGAAGATCTCCATCGATTTGAGTAATTCCTTCGTTTAACATTTTTGGCCCCTCACCTTTTTTAGCCCATCCAAAATCTTCGTAATGTAAGAGCTCCGATATAGAAAAGCAGTCATGCACTTCTGCGAAACCGTTTTTAAAGAAATCTTTTGCTTTTATTTTAGCCATATCAAATGCCATTCTGGATGATTCTACATTGGGCATTGCCGATAAATTAGACAATAAATCCATTACAATAGAGCTAGTCATAGCAGAGCCTTTTACCCACACAGGCGTATCAATTTTTTGCTTTTTTACCATTTCCTCGCTCATAATAATAACTGCCGCAGCACCATCCGTTTTTGGGCAACATTGGCTTCTGGTTAATGGAGGATTTATCATTTTATCATTTAATACCTCATCAACGCTCATAATATTCTGATATTCGGCTTTAGGATTATTATGTGCATTTTTTCTGCTTTTTACGGTCACACTAGCAAGGTCTTCTTTTTTCGTTCCAAATTCCGTCATATGACGATGCGCTGCCAGAGCAAAATAACCTGGGGGTCCCATCAATCCAAAGCTTGCGATCGAGAGGTTTTTTGCCATAGCTTTCATTTCAAGTTTGAATCTGCCAGTACCGCCAGCAGCCTCTCCCATGGAACTATCTTTCATTTTTTCAATTCCAATAACTAAAGAAATATCACTGATACCTAATGCTACATCCATCCATGCCATCCTAAAAGCGTTTGAACCAGAAACGCAAGCATTTTCCACTCTTGTGATGGGAATACCAATAATTCCTGTTTCATTTACGATTTCGTGTCCTACGCCTACTCCTCCCGTTGTGCCAATATAACAAGACTGAATTTCTTTTCGATCTATTCCTACATCTTCAATTGCATCGTTTACGGCAGGTCTTCCCATTTCAACATATAAGAGATCATCATGCCTTCCAAAGGGAAACACTCCTGCTCCTACAACTGCTACATTTCTCATATTATTCAATCACTCCCCATTTTAAATTTTACTAATAATTTGTCACTTACGAGTGTTAGATCTCCATTAATCTTAATGTCATCGAAGGGTTCTTTTGAGAGAATTGTTCCAAATACATCTATATAAATCCCATTTTCTGTTTCAAATCTCGCAACTGCATACGGATAAGGAGGTTTAATCCCTCCAATCATGGGTTTATTATATGCTATTGTATAGCTCATAAGTTTACCCTTTGGCCCTATGAGATATTGAGAGATTTTTGTGGATTGACATTTATTACAATAATCCATCCGAGGAAATCGGATATATCCACAATCATCACATTTTCCTGCGTTTAATTTGCCTTCGATAAATAAAGATTGTCTTTTCATAATTTGAAAAATACTATAATTAAATTATTAATTCTAATTTGTTTATGTTTACTTTTATAAATAATTATTTTTAGTTATAAGCCTAATTACTCCCGTAATTTATTTTGGAAACCCTTCAAGTTCCTTTTCCGGTTGCACTCCTAAGGTGTTAAGTGCCATGGACACTAAATTATATTGTCCGACAGTAAAAATGACATCCATGAGCTGATGGGTATTATAACGTTCCGCGAGAGCATTCCAAGTGTTATCACTTATAAAAGAGTTAATATAAAGTTCATCTACAGCACGAAGTAAAGTTGCCTCAAAAGGCTCCCAACCCTTTGCATCTGGGCCTTCCGCAATCCGCTGAATTTCCTGATTGGTGAGGCCGCTCTGTTTTCCAATTACCACATGTTGACCCCATTCATATATTGATTGGCACAACCACCCAATTCGGAGAATTAGGATCTCCCGATCTCGGGCGGGAAGAGAGGATTTAAGGAGCACATGGTTCCCAAAGACTGCCCATCTTTTATAAAGTTTCGGGTGATTTGCCAATGTTTTAAAGATATTTGGAACCGGTCTTTTATTTATCTTTTCATAATTTCCTAAGAGTGCTAATACATCTTCATTCCACTTTGACTTGTCTAAAGGAGCTATTCGGGGCTTAGAAAGCTTACTAGGTCCTTTACTGTCAATTTTTCTACTCAATTTTTCTTTCTTTTTTTGACTAATAGTCTTATTCACCAATTTATTATGGTTTTGTTAGTTTTTTTAATTAAAAAATGAATAAAAGAATTTTTATATATAACATATAAATCATTTACCAGTAAATTTTGGTTCTCTTTTTTTGAGGAATGATTTCATTCCCTCCCCAAAATCTTTAGTTCGAATATTTTTACAGTATAATTTAAATTCATTGTGCAGTGAGGGAATCATTTCATTAAATTGGGAGAAATTCAACATTGCTTTATTATATCCTAAGCATTTCGTGGGTAGTTCTGCAATCTTTTTGAGATATTCATAAGAGTTATGCTTAAATTCTGATGCTGGAAAAACTTTTGTTATTAAACCAATTTCTAAGGCTTCTTTAGCATCAAGATGGCGTCCTGTTAAAATTATTTCCGTTGCTCTTCCAAAACCTACAATTCTAGGAAGAAACCAAGTTGCTCCACATAATACGCATATCGCTCGACTTGCCCTATGATCTCCCATTATTAAATCATCAGCGGCAATACGCATATCACATGCTAATGCTAATTCAAAGCCTGCTCCTAAGCAATACCCATGAAGCAATGCCACAATTGGTTTCTGAATCTCTCGAATTAGATAGAGCATTCTCTGATGAGGCATCTCAGAACCATCCTCCAAAGGTTCGAATCTCACCCCCTCCGGCCCCATACTTCTTAAATCGTCTCCAGAGCAGAAGTGTTTTCCGCTACCTTCAATTGCAAGAACTCTTAACTTTTTATTTTTCATATTAGTTTCAAGAACATCAACAATTTCCATGATTAAAGGGTATTGTAAGGCATTTAGTTGATTTGGTCGATTAAGGGTTATTGTACCAATTCCATCCTCAAATTTATAAATAATAAATTCATATTCTTTTTCTGAAATGATTCATCCTCCTTTTTAATTATCGGTTAATATTTTGAAAGATTAATTGGTACTTAGTTGAATTTATTAATAAATTTTCACTTACTTTAATTTTTTAGAATTTATACAGATTGGATATAAATTTTTATTTTTAACTTGATTTAATTTACAATAATAAACTAATCGATTAAAAAAGATGATCCTGATGGATATTGAAGAAATAATCTATAAAAGAAGAACCATTCGAAGATTTAAACAAAGTTCCATATCTAAAGAGACATTAAAAAAACTTATTGATTTAGCTCGTGTTGCTCCCGCGGCTACTAATGTCCAATGTCTTGAATATATTATAGTAAATAGTCCAGAAATAGCAAAAAAAATGTTTCCATTAGTACGATGGGCTTCCTCGCTTCCTGAAGAACAGAGAAATCCAGAAACGGGGAGGGAGCCTACAGCATACATCATTGTTCTTGTAAATACTAATATAAAAAAAAATTATTTTGAATTTGACATAGGTGCTGCTGTAGAAAACATTTTATTGGGTGCTGTAAACTATGGTTTAGGGTGTTGTTGGATGGGTTCAATTAATGCTAATAAAATAAGAACTCTACTTAAGATTCCTGATTATTATGAAATTACCCATGTAATAAGTTTAGGATATCCGGACGAAGAATCTTTTATGGAACCTTTCAAAGATTCTTATAAATACTGGAAAGATGAGAGTGGAGTTATGCATGTTCCAAAAAGGAGTCTTGACGATATCATTTTTAAGATATTTTAAAAAAATCTTTTTTTTTAATTCAATTTTCAGCAATTTTTATATAGTAAAAAATTCAATTGTATTTTATGAATTTTGAACAATTAATATATGAAGAGAGAGATAAAGTTGCGTGGATTACTTTAAATCGACCAGAAGCCTTAAATGCTTTAAGTATGAATCTTTCTGACGAATTAGTTAAAGCTTTTCAGATTATCCAAGAATCAAAAAGGTTAAAATTTTTAGTAATCAAGGGTGCAGGAAATAATTTTTGTGTAGGGGATGATATCAAGGAAATGATGAGATGGGGAGATGCGAATGGAATCATGCGAAGAGCGAGGTATTATCAGAATATGGCAAATCAGCTTGAAGAATTAGACAAAATCACTATTGCGGCAGTAGATGGCTATGCAGTGGGAGGGGGATTGGAAATAACTATGGCAGTTGATTTTGTAATTGCTACTGAACGTGCAAAATGGGGTATGCCTGAAGTCGATGTAGGGATTACTCCTGGTTGGGGGGGAACAACTCGATTGGCCCGACTAATTGGTCGTCGTAGAGCCAAAGAAATCAATCTAATAGGGGCCTTACATCCCGCTAAACGAGCAGTTGAGTGGAATCTCTGGAATAGAGTCGTTCCAAATGATAAACTTGACATTGAAGTAGAAAAATTATTAGAAGTCCTCCGAACTAAAAATCAACAAGGATTACGTCAATTGAAATTCATTATAAATCGTGGTGTTGAATGTGATCTTTATACAGCACAAGGATTTGAGGCTTTATCAGCAGGATTAACAGGTGCAGTTAGTGGGATGTGGAAGATAAAAGATGCTGACCAAGGCAAGGGAGTAGTGGGTTTCTCTAGAAAAGATGGCCTATGGAATAAACGTAGAAGTCTTGCAAAAGATTTTTGGACGGATTAAAAGATAGGTGATATAGGAGGATCATTCTTTCTATTTAATTTTTGAAAATTAAACTATAAATAGGAAGAGAACTAATGTTTTCACCAAAAGGTATATATTATTATCAATCAATAATTAACAAGGGTTAGAGAATACTTATTAAAATTATTTTGTAAAGTATTTACAAGTTAGATATGTCAAATATAAAAGATGAGATTAGGGAAAAGTATAAGGACATATTTGAATATTCCTTAGATTTTATATATGTTAACGATTTGAAAGGAAATTTTATCGATGCTAATGATATTGCTCTAGAAGCCTGAGGTTATGAAAAAGAAGAGCTAATGAATCTCTCTTTTAATGACTTAATTGACGAAGAACAATTTAAGAGGGCTATTAAAGTTACAAAAAAGATAGCTGAAACGGGTAAGCAAGCTGAACCAGGTGAATATAAACTTAGGACTAAGGATGGTAATTATATTTATATTGAAACTTATTCTATCCCGGTTAAAAAAAAAGGAAAGATTTACGCATTTCTAGGTATTGCTAAAAATATCACTGAGCTTAGAATTGCAGAAAAACATTTAAAGGAATCCGGGGAACGACACCGGGCTTTATATGAGAATACTCCTTTTTCCATTCTTTTAATTAACTCTGTAGGAGAAATTGTGGATTGTAATCCAAGAACTGTAGAACTGTTCGAGTATAAAAAAAGTGAATTGATTGGTAAAGAGTTCAGAAAAGTTCAAGCTATTCAGTTAAAAGACTTGCAATTACTTATAGACCTCTTTAAACGTATGATAAGTGGAGAGACATTACACCGTGTTGATATCCAATTACGAAAAAAAGATGGAACTTTGATATGGTCAAACCTGCAAGCATCTTTAGTGGAGATTGGTAATCAAACCTATGTCCAAGCGATATTTCATGATATTGATCAGCATAAAAAGGCGGATATTACGATGGAAGAGCAATTAAAATATTTAAAAGAAGAATTAGAAAGCCTAAAAAAAAAATAGCCTCCTCGTTGTATGACTGAAATAAAAAAATAAAAATAAAAAAAAAGATTTTGAAATAATCTTTCTTCGAATAGAATAGCTGTTGAATTACTTAATTCTTCTAATAGCCCTATAACTACTCTTGCTTAAAAAAAACATTATCTTAATTAAATTAGCATTTTTTCTTGAAGTTCATTTTCAATTTGAGTTTCAATTGAAGCTGGGCTAAGATTTCTTTTAACTGACTCCTCAATTAAATATTCTGTCTTGATTAAATCTCTAATTGCTACTCTAATCGCTTCACTTCTATTAGGAAATTTTCCTTCCGCAACTAGTATCTCCAAAACCTTAATATAAGCTTCGGGAAGATTTACAGATATTAATTTCATAATATTAATCACCTAATCTTTGAAAATTTTTATATAATTATATATATGGAGGTGATATTTAAGCATTTCAGTGGAAACCGACCCCAAGAATCCCGACAAAAAAGATCATAAAAAAGTATATATATAATGTACATAACGTAACATATAATACATAATATATTATATGAAAAAAAATAAATAAGAAAATAAAAATCTAATAGAATCTATAATGGTGAGTAATAAATGCCTGAAATACAAGCTCAATTAACAGAACACCTTAAAAATGGGCAAGATTGGGAAAAAATGGAGACCCCAGTACAAGGTGTATTTGTTGTGAAGGTTCCTGCCACAAAAACCAGACCAGCTTTATTGCAATTAGAAATTAATCCTTTAACTGATGATGGAAAACCCATGAAAAGAAAGGGGTTATTTGTTGGAAGCAAAGAAATGTTAGTAAAATTTAGCGAAGCTTTAAGTGATGATAAAGTGTTCCAATTAATTGGAGAACTAGAACAAATAAATCCCGAAGTCAAAGGAACGGGCGCAACTAAAAAATTAAAAATGTAATAAATTACTAATATATTATTGAGCTCTTTTAAGTTGTAATATGTTGACAAGTTTTATTCAGTGGAAAACTAAACATTTTTAATTAAAAAATTTATTACATATTCAACTAACCTAATCAAATAGATCAAATTAAAAAAAACTAAAAAATTGGTGCTCATTTTTGGTTGAAAAGGTTTGTTCTGAATGTGGGGGAAAAAGTTTTAGAATTGTTAATGACGAATGGATGAAAAGAACCTGTCGATTTGTTGAGAAAGGTATGCTCGAGATGTGTGATGGTTGTGGAGCAAAATTTCTTGTTTGTGAAAAATGTGGTGGTCTTTACACAAGGGTTCATCCCGCACTTGAAGCCTGGGAAGTGAATCAACAATGCCCGAGTTGTGGTCATGTTGATCCTGAGGTAAAGGCATGGGACGGTGTCTCAGCAAGATAAATAAAGAAAATTCCGCGCTTTTTTTAATTCAATGTTAAATTTACTATATCTTTCAATTTAGTTAATTTGTAAATCTTATATAATAAATTATGTTTTCATACAAACCGTCCTTAATAATTTATATCAATCTAATTTCTGTTTTTGTAAGAAATAGAATATGAGATTTTTGATTTATAGTCGATTTATTTTGAAATAAATAAAAAAATTTTATTAATTGAAATAAATAAAATATATAAATTACTTATTTATCTTATAAAATTTGAAATATATAAAGAATTTGAAGCTGAATTAAAATTGATTAAAGTAGAAATTGCTTCTCCAGATGATATTGATTTTTTAAGAGAATTTACACAACAATTAGTAGAAGGGCTCGGACAACAATTTGATCCTAAACGTTTTGATTGGGGAATTCAAAGAAGATTATATGATCCTCTGCAAAGGCATGGGATTTTAATTGCTATAAATGAAGATAATAATGAAATTGCGGGTATGATTATAGCTGAACTTAGAATTGATCCGTTTGGAATGTCAGAAGGATATATTAAGCAACTTTATCTGAAAAATGAATATCGGGGTCAAGGAGTAGGACAACTTTTATTAAAAAAAGCTCTCGAACATTTAAAAAGAATCAAAGTTGAAAAGGTCAAAGTAAATATAAAAGATCAAGCAGTAGAAGCATCCAAACTATATGAGAAAATGAATTTTAAAAAAGTTTATGAAGTTTTAGAATTAGATCTTACTAAAGATTATCCGAATGATTAGAGATAAAAGGAAGAAATCAAATGTCTTTTAAATTAGAGATTCCCTGGGTTGAAAAATATCGGCCTAAGGATTTTGACGATATTGTAAGTCAAAATGTTGCTATAAAAAATTTAAAAGATTTTGTAAAAAGCGGGAATATGCCTCACATGATTTTTACAGGCCCCGCGGGTACGGGAAAGACAAGCGCTGCCTTAATTATCGCTAAAAGGCTGTTGAAAGGAGATAGATATTATAGGGATTTATTAGAACTTAATGCTTCCGATACGGTGAGAATGGATTATGTAAGAAGTGTTATAAAGGATTTCGTTAATCAAAGCATGATAATAAATCAGGATTTCTTAAAAATTGTTATTTTAGACGAAGCGGATAATATTCCCACTCAAGTTCAACAAGCTTTAAGAAGAATTATAGAAAAAACATCAAACAATGTAAAATTTATTTTAATGTGTAATTATATAAATCGCATCATTGATCCCATAATTTCTAGATGTGCGGTATTTAGATTTGTGAGCCTTTCTAAAGAAGTTATTGTCGACCGACTTAAATTTATTGTCAAACAAGAGAATTTAGAGATTCCAGCAGAAAAATCTGACACCTTCTTTGATATCTTATATTTTATATCAGGAGGAGATTTAAGGAAGGCGATAAATGCTCTGCAAAGCGCAGTCGCTCTTGAATTATTAGAACAGTTAGATATTAACGAGCTTTTAAGAATTTCAGGATTTTTAGATGAAGAGACATTGGAAGGCTTATTTGAGGCAATAAGTGAATGTGATTTTATTCGAACAAATTTGATTTTAGAAAAAGTTGAAAATCTAGACAGTAGAAATTTTATTCGCCAAATTTTAGAGAATTTACCTCGATTAAAAATTGAGCAAAAAGATGAAATTTGTTTATATAATGTATTAGGAGAGATTGATTATAGAATCAGCCAAGGAGCAGATGAAAAAATTCAAATTACTGCTTTGATGGCAGATATAATACAAAAAATAAATAAGCAGAAAGCTTAACTCCAAACAAAATTGATAAGTGATGATTTTTGACTGATGAGATTCCAATATGGCGTATCAAGTATCTTCCGAAGACTTTAGACGAGGTGTGTGGAAGGCAAACTATTATAAAAGATTTAAAAGATATAATTAAAAATCGAAACTTTCCTCATTTATTATTTGTGGGATCTGAAGGTATTGGAAAAACGACTATTGCACGTCTATTTTCTAAAGAATTTCTCGGAAAATATGCAGATGCAAATTATAAATTAGTATATGCTAATGAACCGCTAACCGAGGAAGAAAGGGATTTAGCGAGATCAGAAGCATACGTTTCTACTAGCAAAATTGGCAGTATCGCAGGAAAAAGGATAACAACCCCCGCATTTATTCAAGTTAAAGTAAAACCCTTTGTCCAACTAAAAGTTTTAGGAGATGTTCCATTCAAAATACTCATAGTTAAAAATTTCGAGGTTTTAGGGACAAACCAACAAGGATTTCGAAGACTTATGGAGAAGTATGGTTCAAATTGTCGTATGATTTTAATTACAACTAAAATTTCGGGAGTAATTGAGCCCATTATTAGTAGATGCCAAATATTTTTAATTTCTCAGGTAGACTTTACATCTTTTAAAGAATTAGTAATTAATATTTCAAAAAAAGAATCTGTCCAACTAGAAGATGGCGTTATAGAAATTTTATATAAATTATGTGAGGGGCAAATTTCAAACGCAATTGATTTATTACAATTATGCAGTATAAATGGAAAAACTGTTGATATCGAAATATTATATGAAAATTTTCAGAAATTTCAAAATAGCACAATTAGAAGTTTACTATTATTAGCTCTACGAGGGGATTTTCCAAAAGCAAGGGAATTAGCCAGAAACATTATATCAAATTATAAATACAATGCTCACGATTTATTTAACTTAATCCTTGATGAAATCATGAAATTACCCTTAAGCAAATTTACGAAAAGCAATTTGATTAATTTAATAGCGGATGCTGATTTTCGCGCATTAGATGGGATAGATCAAGATATCCAGATAAATGCTCTTCTATCTAAAATATGTCTATTTTCAGAAAATTTATAACTACTTTTGGTGAGTAGAATAGCAAAGAAAAAAAATCAAATAGAAATCGAAATTCCCTGGGTTGAAAAATATCGTCCCAAAAGTATGAAAGATATGGTTTTACCCTCTGCTAAAGTTAAAGGACATCGAGTTGATTTAGCAGAGGAATTAACTAATTTTGTAAAAAATTTTTTCAAAGAAATTGGAAATCTTAATGACCAAAATAAAAAATTAAGAGCTTATAATAGAACTGTACCAGAAAAAGAACAAAAAGAGGAAGTAAGCTTACCTCCTGAAAAAGCAGCGGTTTTATTAGAAGGGCCTCCCGGTATTGGTAAAACTTCTATAGTATATGCGCTTGCGAATGATTTAAACATGGATGTAATTGAAACTAATGCTTCTGATACGCGTACTAGGGAAGCCCTTGAATTAAAATTAAAAGAAACTACTAAATCTCGAGGAATAGTGGATTTTATTACAGAATCAAAACAAAAATTAATTTTAATAGACGAAGTTGATGGGATTTATGGCACAAAAGATCGAGGTGCGGTTCCCGCAATTTTAGAATTAGTTGAAAATACTCAATTTCCTATAATAATGTGTTCAAATGAGTATAAGCAAAATCTTCAAAATTTATATAAAAACATTCAAAGATTTGAAGTAAATCCCTTACCAGAGGACCAGATGATGAGAATTGGTCACCAGATCCTCAAAAGAGAGAATATTACTAATTTTAAAAATGAAGATTTAGAATTGATTGTAAAAAAAAATAACGGGGATTTAAGGGGGGTAATTAATGATCTTCAAGGTATCAGTCAAGGATTTTTGGAGGATGATAATAAGGATTTAATTTTAAGTTTGCATCGAGACAATACTGAAGAGATTTTTACATTAATTAGAGATTTATTCCAAAAAGTAAACACACTTGAACAAGCAAGGGATTTAACAGATAAATCTGATGTAGATTATAACTTTTTATATAAATGGGTCAATGAAAATCTCCCGACTTTCCTGAATGCAAACGAAGATATAGCTAAAGCCTATGAGAATTTATCTTTAGCAGATGAAATATTTGGCAGGATTCGAAAAAATCAATATTGGGCATTATTGCCTTATTTTTATGATCTTTTTGCAGGGGGTGTTGCCTTATCTAGAAAAAAAAGTCCAGCAACCCAGGGGTTTAGACGGGTTGTTTTTCCAAGATATATTACTTCAGGATCCTACTCCCTCTCTACAGCGGAAAAAAGTATTGTGGAGAAAATTAATTTAAAATATGAGATATCTCAATTCGAAGCCATACAAAATTTCGTTCCCTTTTTGAGAATCCTATGTGGTTCTTCACGAAAGCAACTCAAACTTATTAGTGATTGGTTAGATTTAAACGCAGCAGAAAAAAAAATTTTAAAATAGAGGCTTTTTTTAAAAAAAAATACTAAAAAAAAATAGAATTAAATTTAGAAAAAATCATTGTCCTTTTAAAAATAACTCTTTAATCCATTTTGGCAAGAAAAATCCAAAATAAAATTCAAAGGCACTGGATATTAGGAGCAATCTTACGAATATTAAAAACAAGGGACTTAATACTAATAATCCTGCATCTAAAAGCCCACCAATAAAAAATGATGCCCATGCAGCTAAAATAAATTTTCCTTTCAATTTAATTTCGGGATTTTCTGATTTGAAAGATTCAAGGCCAAAGGAAAATCCTGTTGTTATTGCTATAATTAGGATAATTAGCACATAGATTAAAAAAGGTAAATTTAGCTCATCATTGAAATACCCACTTTTCGTACCTATTACAGATATATCGGTAAAAATAAAAAAAAGGAATATAATTTCATAGACTATTCCCTGAATGAGGGTAATGATTACTATTTTCTTCTGTAATTTTTTATATTTTAAGTCAGTATATAATGCTAACCAGAATACTAATGGCACAGGTATCCAAAAATACCCTACTAAAAGATATACCTGATCTGTCATAGAAACTCCTGCTATGATTACGTACAAGAAGTTAAACCCAGTATTAAACCACGGAGATACAATAAAAATCCAAGATAACCCTGCAAAGAGTAAAGCATTTTGTTTATGGGTTAAATATTTCATTAATAATTTTATTCCAACTATTAAGGAGATGATTATAAATATGAGTGCTAAGCTTCCTTGTAAATATTCTTCTAAAGTAAGAGCAATTACCATTTTATATCAACCTAAGTATTATGTGATTATATATTTAGTTGAAATTAATATTAATAAACCTTTTTACTCCTTTTATTAAAACAGTGTAAGAATAGATAATATCTCTTTTAAAGAGGTAAAAGAGGATATGTTCATTTAATACATCCTAAGTTAAACTATTTAAGATTTAATTCAATAAAAAATAATTTAAATTGAATTTAGAAAACTTTGAGAGATAGTAGGAATGTCAATTTCAAAATAATTTTTGACAATTTCAATTAAGAAATCCAAATACATATTACTTAATTTAATACTATAACTTTCTTCTATTTCTTTCGAAATTTTTAGTATGTTAATTTTTTCATCCTTTTTTAGATTATTAATGATATCAACAATAGATTTTGAAAGTACATAGGCTTTCTGAATATCGTTTCGCAAAAGAATCAAACTCGAATTGGAATCATCTTCAGAAAAGAAATTATGCACAATCTGTTTTTCTATGGCTAATTTTTTTGGATTAATCCCCTTATTAATATTTTTTATAATATCAACTCCATCAAAGACCATAAAATTTTTGTAAATTTTAGAGTTCTGGTTATATTCCATTTTAGAAATGATAGATATATCCAGATTAAACGCTCCCAGAGTAATGTATTTGAAAAAATTTATTACTTGATTATGCAAAAATTCTTCTTCTAAAAGAATTAGAATTCTTTTCTTAAGTAAAATGGATTTTATGATAAAAGTAACTAAGTTGGCAGGTAAATTAAGTTTAATTAAGTCTATATTAAGTATTTCTGATTCTGGAATCTTTTCTTCTTTTATTTTTTCTATTGTGAGGGTTTGTGGAATTTCAAATTGAAAATCAGCTATGAAGTAATCCCGGATTTTAAGATTGCGATCCACATAAGTAATAAAAGAATGTTCGCAGATTGTTTTGCTCTCAACATTTATGGCTAATAGTCCACTTGTTACAGCCTTTAATGCATTTGCATCTATTTCTATGATTCCATTCTTATGACATGATGGACATCTAATTTGAATCTGTGGCATTAATTTGAATAGTTTTATGTTTAAAATTCAAATTTTAATAATAATATTTGGTTAATATTGGGTTTTATCTATAAATATTTATCTCTCTTCTATATTAATTCAATATTTTAATTTATGCGTTAAAAAATCAGAATCGCTAAATGTAATATTATAAGATTAGTTAAGTTGAATTTGGATGCAATTAGTACTTATAACATTTTAAAAAAACTTTCTACCGCACTTGGTACATTAAAACCAAAATAATCTCTTACTATATCAAGTAAAAAATCTAGATAATCACTGTTTATTTTGATTTTGTGGCTTTTCTCTAAATTCCTTGCCAATTTAGAAACATTGATTTTTTCAATATTGTTTGTATTTTGAACGATTTCTACTATTGAACTTGAAAGCATGTAAGCTTTATGCAATTCATTTTTTAACATTATAACACTAGATTTAAAATCAATTTCAGAGAGAAAATTATGGATAAAATTTTTTTCCACTTTTAGTTGTTTCGGATTTAAAGAGTTATTAGCATTATTAATTAAGATTGTGCCCTCAAAAACCATGAAATCATTGAATTCTTTACTTTTCTCATCATAGCTTTCTTTAGATATAAAAGAGATGCTAAAATTAAAATTTTCTTGAGTTATTATTCTAAAAAAATCCAAAATCAATGGATTTATGAAAGACTCACTTGAGATTATTAAGATTTTTTTTTTTAATAAAATCGATTTTATAATGTACGTTAATAACGTTGCAGATAAGTTGAGTTTCACGATACTTAAATCTTTTAATTTTTCCTCTGTTAATCCGATGGCCTTAACACTTTCAGAGGGGATTATTTCTGGAAGCTGAAATTGAAAATCCGCCATGAAATAATCCCTTATTTTTAAATTCCTGTCAACATATATAATAAAAGAATGTGAACAAACTGAATCGTGAGGGATATGAACAGCTAATAATCCTTTTGAGACATTTTTTAAAGCTTCTAAAGAGACTTCAATATCTCCCTTTTTTGAACACTCCGGACAAATAACTTGAAGAATTGTCATTTATAAGATAAAAAATGTGATTAAGATTCCAAATTAACTAAAGGACTATTGAACTAAAGTTGCTTATAATGAAAAGTAAAAAAAAGATAATTTAAATTTATAGTATTTTCAATTAAATTATCCCTATTAATTTACAATAAATCATGGAAACTCTCAAAAATGCTTGGTACGTTGATTCCAAAATAATTTCTGACAATTTCAACCAGAAATTCCAAGTATAAATTATTAATTTTAGTATTATGAATCTCTTCTAATTTTTTATTTATTTTTAGAATGTTAATTTTTTCATTTTGATCTTGGCTCTTTATCATATCAACCATAGATTTTGACAGAAAATAAGCCTTTTGAAGGTCATTCTTTAGAAATAACAAACTGGAATGTAGATCGATTTCGGCCATGAATTTTTGCATAATTTGCTTTTCAATGGCTAATTTCTTCAGATTCAAGGCTTTATCAACATTTCTAATTATTTTAGTTCCTTCAAAAATCATATAATTCTTATAAGCTTTACTCTCCTGCTTATATTGCTCATTTGATAAAAAGGAGAGATCAACATCAAACGAATCTTGAGTTATGTATTCAAAAAAAGTATGGATAATGTTGTTTAGAAAAGAATCATCTGAAATTATGAGGATTTTCTTTTTTATTAAAATGGTTTTAAGTAAATACGTCATTAAATTCGCATTGACATTAAGTTTAACTAAATTTAAGTTAGTTAAATATTGTTCTGGTACAATAACATCTTTCTTCCCTTCCAATTCTTCTATTTCTGGAAGTTCTACTTGAAATTGATAATCAGCAATAAAATAGTCGCGAATATTTAGATTCTTATCGATGTAGGCAATAAATGTATGGTCACAAATATTTTGTGATACATTAACAGCTAATAAACCCCTCTTAACATTTTTTAGATTATCTTCTGAGACATCAATATGTCCTTTGGCTTTGCAAGAAGGGCACTGAATTAGAATTTTTGTCATTTTTTTAAAACATCCCCAAAATAGTTTCTTTAAGTTAATTGAGGCTATTTTTTGTTTAATATATCATAAATTTATTCGTTTTAAATCTATTTTTTTCTAAATTTTTTCAGAATATGAGAACAATTACTTCTTAAGATTGAATCGTTCCTCATCTAATAAATATAAAATTTTGTTGATATTAAAAAGTAAAAAAATAAATATAAAAAAGATATTAGTTTAACAACCAGATAAATTCTAATTAGTTGGTATTAAAAAATAGCTAATTAATCGATAATTTTTTTTGATGCTTATGAAAGATAGAATAAAATCTTTAAAAAAAATTGATATCTTCCTTATTGTTTTGTTGGTAATAATTACCATATTGGCAATCTTAGCTGCCTTAAATCCGGATTTCGGTCAAACTTTATCAGTAAAAAATTTTTTTGAAACGAGTGAATTAGATAAAGTGCCTTTTTGGATCGCGGTTGGATTCAGTATGCTCGTGTGTTTTTTAGGAGCTCTTGTCCCATTTCCAATTCCTTATTCTCTGCCCATTTCATTATTTTCTGCTGTCTGGATAAAAACCTATGGATTGTCCGCATGGGGATATATCCTACTTCTTGTATTATTTGCTACAATCGCGGTTACAGTAGGAGATTTTATTGATTACCTTATAGGAAGAGGAGCTAATTATGTTTTAAGTAAAGAAGATCCGGAAATACAAAACAGATGGAGTCAAATTATCTTAAGTCGACCAAAAGCAATTCCTGCGGTAATTGTGGTATTCGGAATAACACCTCTGCCTGATGCTTTACTTATGGTCCCCTTAGGAATGGTTGAATATGATATTAAGAAAACGGTTTTTTATATGTTTATTGGAAGATTCATAATGATGATGATATTTGCACTCGCTGGTATTTTTACCATCGAACTGGTTTATGCTGAGGGAGGTGGACAAGGAAACTATGAGTGGGTTCTTGGAATCTTATTACTCTATCTTATGTGGGTATTAATTGCCGTGATGGCTAAAATTATGCCTAAAAAGTTTGAACCAAATGAAAAATCAGTGGAGCCAGAAGTTAAACCAAAAATTGAGCCAGATATCAAAGAATAAAATTTTTTTTTAATATTCATCAATATTTGTTTTTTCTCTTTCTTTAAAGATTTAAATTTATACATTTGTATTAATCTAATTAGAGATAAAGATATTGATAATCTCAATTTTGAGTGGACTCAAAATTGAGTTGAATATAATAAAATTAATTTTAAAAAATGTTAGCCTTTTTTTATTAAAGATTAAGTTTTCCTCATAAAAATAAAGAAATCTTGATGAGTTTTATCAATATTATCAAATATAATATTATTTTTTAATTAATTGAATAAATTGAGTATTTAGATAAAAATGAAATTCTTTTCGAAACTATTATAAATAGAGAGATATTCCGATATCTCAACTAATCAAGATATTTTACTCAAAATTAAGTTGATTAAAAAAATGTCAGAATCTAAAGAAATAGATAGAAGCACTAGAGATATAAAAGAAAAGGAAACATTTATAGCGCAAAAATCTTTGAGAACCATACAAATAGCAGGAGCTGCTATTTTTGGTGCATTATCTATAGTAGTGTCGGCGTTAACAACACCAGTAATTCCAAGAATCCCCGGTTGGGGTATGGCTATTTTTGACCCTGTTTCCATAATTTGGATGACGTGTTTCTTGATTTTCGGTCCAGTTGCGGGCATATTATGCTGTATTATTGGCGCTTTCGGATTGCTTCTATTTGATCCTACCGGAATAGGACCCTTATTTAAATTTAGTGCAACAATCCCTCTTGTAATTATACCAAGTTTAGTATTAAAATTATTCAAAAGGAAAGAGGGGGAATTGAATAGCCCTAAACTTAAGGATCCTAAGAATTTCGCTTTTACGGGAATATTAGCTCTTATTACTAGAATTATAATAATGATAATCGCAAATGTTATTTTCTTTATGTTTTTTGCCAATTTATTTGAGTGGGCAGAAACTCCGGTTGGTATAGAAGCTTGGATGCTTATTATTATTTTTGCGATTGTAGTAAATGCCTATCAAGGAGCATTAGATTTAATTATACCCTATTTAATAGTGTATAAAACAAAATTAGATGAAAAATTCGAAATTTGGTAAAAATCTTTTTTTTATTTATTTTTTATATGAAATTTTTTTACAAAACTAAAATAAAGATTTAAAAAGTTAATTTAGGTTAATTTTTTTTTATTATCACAAAATAAATTTATTAGTCTTTTTTGATTAATTTTTTAATTCTTTTCTTTCTTTCTTCCCTTCTAGCAGCGATTCTCCTCTTAAATTCTTCTTCTTCTTCTTTTAAGGAACTCTCTTTAATTTCTAATTCATCTTTTCTACGTTTAAATGATTCCTCTCTAGCAATTTGCTTATTTTCTAAGGTGCTAATGTATCTTGTAATCGACATTATCTCACGTGCCCATTCAGGTCCTAGTTTAACAAAAATTTCTTTTGCTATATTGGCTAACTCGATTGCTTTATTAAAATTATTTCGACGTTCCTCTTTTTTACATTTATCCATATATTCATATGCTAGTTCTGATGATAATTCTAAAGGTTTGCCCTCTTCAATCTCTATCCCTTCAATCTCTAATACTTCCTTGGGTTTCTTTTTCTCATCAATAACCTTCTTTAATTCGTTTAGTTTATCTTCAATTTCTCTATTATATTTTATTCCAATTTTAGTTCCTTCCAAGTTAAATTTCGCTTCATTTAATTCTGATATAGCTTTCATTAGTCGATTTTTAAGTATGGAAACATGTGCTTTATCTAATGCAGTATAAGCTGATTTAAATTTATCTATATTTTCATCCTTACCAATATCTTCAAATGCTATAATAGGTACATGACTTTTATTTTTCATTACATGGATCTGATTATTAATTTCTATGATTTCCTTATCCCATCCTACCTTTTCCATCATTTTAATAATTTCTTTTAATTTTAGAACCCCTTTATTATATCTACCCGTTTTTATTTCAATATTTGCTCGTTCTAAACCTTCCTCAATTCTATCTTTAAGTTTATCAGATACTTGTAATTTAATTAATCGTTCTCGTTTTTCTTTTATTTTGGCTTCTTCAATTTCTTTTCTTTGTGTCTCGACCTCTAATAATAACTCCTTGAGCTCTTGTTTTTCTTCTAACTTTTTCATCTTATATTCTTCAAATCTCTTCTGTTTAGTCTCTTCTACCTGAAGATTGACTAATAAATCGTTATTTATTCGATTTACCTCGTGAAACCAATCAAGTTCCTTAAAAATATCTTGAGCAGTTATATAGCAATCATATGCTTCCTTAAATTTTTTCTTCTCTAATAGTTTTGTACCCTCCTCAAGTAGACTATAAGCTCTTTCTGAAGCTTGATTCTCCTTTTCTTTTTGTCTTTGCAACTTTAACATTTCCTCTCTCTTAAGTTCCTGTTGAAGCCTCTCTAACTCCTTACTTTTAGTTATTTCTTCTTCCAACTCTCTTTCTATGCGTAATTTCTCGGCCTCCTCTTCTTTAAGTAATCTTTTTCTCAGTTCAGACTCTTGTTTTTGTTTACTTATTAAAACTATAGAATCTTTAACCATTTTTATTCCTTCCATCCACCCTATCTCTCTAAAAATAATTTCACTTTTCTTATATAAGTCAATAGCTAAGTCATAATTATCGAGTTCTAATTGTCTTTTTGCTTGATCCATAAAATTATAAGCCTTAAATTTCTTCTTTTCTAATTCCCTTTCCTTTTCACTTTTTAATAAAAGAGTTTCTTGTCTTAATTTTTGTTCCTTTAATTGTTTCTCTCTTATTCTCATAAGGATTCTTTGTTGCTCTTCTTCTTCCTTTTTTTGTTCCTCAATTTTTTTAGCCTCTAAGGCCCGTAATTTTGTGTCAGCTTCCGCTTTTTCTTTATAATAATTTAGAGTATCTATTATACTCATAGCTTGGTCTTCCCAACCAATTTCTTCAAAAATACTGCGAGCATTGCGATACATAGTTATAATCCGGTCATAAGGGCAATCAGGAAAGCTACCCTCTTTTAAATCTAATTCATATCTTTTAGCTAATCGCTCTGCTTCGTCAATAATTCGAAAGGCATCATTAGATAATTCTTCTTGCATTCTTTTTTGTTCCTCGAGTTCTAATGCTTTCTTCTTTCTTTCTAATAGTTTTCTATCAACTTTTGGTTGAATATAACTGACTTTTATCTTTTCTCTTTCTAATTTACTTCTTTCTAATTCACGTAATTTATCATCTTTTTGTTGTTTTTCTTTATAGAAATTTATAGTATTGATTAATTGATCCGCCTCATTATTCCATTCATTCTCTTGAAATATTTTTCTTGCTTGTCTATACAAAGTAATAGCCTTATCATATGGACTTTCATCAAGTAAAATTCCTTTTTCTAACTTCAGTTTTAATTCATATTCCTTAACAAAATTTTCTGCTCTATCAATCAGTTCGAACCCTTCATTTAATTTTCGTTCCCGTTCAGTCTTTTTAGCTTCTAATTCTTGTATTTTTTCTATATCAACTTCCCTTGATACTTTAGTTCTTAATAACTCTTCCATTTTTTTTCTTTTAACTTCTTTTTGAGCCTCAAACTCACGTAGTTTCTTATCCTTTTCTAATTTCTCTTGGTATACTTTAATTTGATTACTGTATAGCAGAGCCTGGTCTATCCATCGCTTTTCTTTAAGACGTTGGTAAATATCTGAATAGATATCGATAATTTCAGGATAAGGACATGTTTCCTCAAAATTTCCTTTTCGAATAGCATATTCATATTTTCTGGCCATTTCTTCTGCATTGTTAACCATTTCACTAATTTCTCTTTCAAACTTTTCCTCTTCAGCACTAATTACATATTTTTCTTCAAATACTTTTACTCTTTGTGCGGCTGTTTCTAATTCGTGTTCTTTAATCGTTAAATATTGCTCTTCAAACTCTTTTTGTTTTTTAGCTTTTAATTCCTCAATTTCACGTAATTTTTTATCTTGTTCTAATTTCTCTTGATATAAATCAACTTGTTTTTTGTAAATAGTGGCCTCATCATTCCATCCCCTATCTATTAACTTATTTCTTACTTGATCATAAATTTCTATAATTACAGGATAAGGACATGATTCTTCGAATTTTCCCTTTCTAAGAGCGATTTCATATTTCCTTGCCATTCTATCAGCATCATCCACCATAGTTGAGATTTCATTTTCGAAATTTTCGTCCTCAAGTTCCCTTTTATATTGATCTTCAACGATTTTTAGTTTTTCTATATCTTTCTCTAATTGTTTATCTTCTTTTTTTGCCTTAATGATCTTTTCAAATTCTTTTTGTTTTTGAGCTTTTTGGGCCTCAATTTCTCGAAGTTTTTTATCGTTTTCTAGTTTTTCTTTATAAAAATTGATTTGTCTTGAATACATATTTGCCTGGTCAACCCAACCTTTCTCGTCCAATTTTGCTTTTGCCTCAGTATAAATATTGATTATTTCTTGATACGGACAGACCTCCTCAAATTTTCCTTGACGAATCGCAAATTCATATTTTCTTGCCATTTCTTCTGCTTTATGGACCATCTTTGAAATTTGATTCTCAAAATTCACCTCTTCAAGCTCTTTTTGATATTGTTCTTCTGCTGTTTTTAATTTCTCTAATTCTGCTTTTAATTGTTTGTCATCTTTTTTGATTTTTATTGATTCTTCATAATCTTTTTGTTTTAAAGCTTTTTGAGCTTCAATTTTTCGCAATTTCTTATCTTTCTCTAATTTCCCTATATAAAGATTGATTTGTTTAGTATAGTTCAGTGCTTGTTCAGACCAGCCTTTTTTAACTAATTTATCTTTTGCCTCCGTATAAATATCTATTATTTTTTGATACGGACAGACCTCCTCAAATTTTCCCTGACGAATCGCAAATTCATACTTCCTTGATAATTCTTCGGCTTTATAAACCATAGTGGTAATTTCTTTTTGAAACAATTCATCTTCTAATTCTTTACTACGTTTCAATTCGATTTCTTTCATTTTTTCTGCTTTTTTCACTTTTTTCTTTACTTGGCTGTCCTCTTCTCTAACTTTTATTAATTGTTCATATTCAAGTTTCGTTTGTGATTTCTGTTCCTCTCTATTACGTAATGATTTATCATTTTCGGCTTTTTCCCTTATCAAGTTAATTTGATTAAGATATATCATTGCTTGTTCTTTCCAATCTCTATTTAATAGTTGCTCTCTAATTTCTTCATATATTTCTATCACTTTCTGATATGGGGGTTCTACATCGAAATTACCATGCTTGATCTCTTTCTCATAGGATCTAACCATTTTTTCTGCCTGGGAGGATTTACTATTAATTTCTTTCTGAAAAGCATCATCTTCGGCTCCCTTCTTGATCCTTTCTTGAGCAGCTAATAATTTTTTATACTCAGAAGTCTTAAGTTCACTTAATTTCATTGATTCCAAATAGCTTTCTTCTTGTTCAATTTTGCGAGCTTCAATCTCTCTTAAAATTTTATCTTTTTCACTTTTTTCTTTAAGTAATTTAATTTGATTAAGATAAATTTCTGCCTGATCAATCCAATTTTTTTCTAATAATCGTTTTCTGATTTCTTCATAAGTTTCTATAATTTTAAGAAATGGTGGATCAATCTCGAAATTTCCTTTCTTAATCTCATATTCATAAGTTCTTAATAATTTATTTGCCTCTGAAATTTCTTTTTCTATTTCTTTCTCAAAAATTTCATTTTCCAATTCTCTTTTTATTTTATCATCTGCTGCTTTCAATTTTTTGTAATCAGATCGTTTTCGCTCACTTAACTTCATAGATTTAATGTATGCAGCATCTTTCTCTTTTTTCTGGCCTTCTATTTCACGTAATTTGTTATCTTGAATGATTTTATCTTGAAGTAACTTTATTTGATTTTGGTAAATCATAGCTTGATCTTTCCACCCTTGCTCTATAAGCTGCTGCTTAATTTCGGTATAAATCTCTATTATAGCTTGATAGGGTGGTTCGGCTTCAAAATTTCCTTTCTTAATTTCTAATTCATAAGCTCGGATCATTTTTTCTGCCTCAGTAACTCTCTCATCAATTTGTTTTTGTAGTTCTGTGTCTTCAAATTCTTTTTTCATACGATCCTCAACAGCTTTCATTCTCTCAACATTTAGCTTTCCCTTGTGTCTAGCTTTTAATGATTCTTGGTATTCTTTATAATTTTCTCCTTTTTGGGTTTCTATTTCACGTAATTTTTTGTCTTGAATGATTTTATCTTGAAGATGTTTTATTTGATTTTGGTAAATCATAGCTTGATCTTTCCACCCTTGCTCTATAAGCTGCTGCTTAATTTCGGTATAAATCTCTATTACATCTTGATAGGGGGGTTCAACTTCAAAATTTCCTTTCTTAATTTCTAACTCATAAGCTCGGATCATTTTCTCTGCCTCAGTGATTCTCTCATCAATTTGTTTTTGTAGTTCTGCATCTTCAAATTCTTTTTTATATTTCTCTTCTGTAGCTTTAAGCTTTTTTACATCAATAGACTCTTGTTTTTTAATTTTAAGGGAATCCAAATAAGCTTTGTCTTTCTCTCTTTTTTCGTCTTCAATTTCACGTAATCTTTTGTCTTGAATGATTTTATCTTGAAGAAGTTTTATTTGATTTTGGTAAATCATAGCTTGATCTTTCCACCCTCGCTCTATAAATTGTTGCTTAATTTCGGTATAAATATTTATAACATCTTGGTAAGGGGGTTCGGCTTCAAAATTTCCTTTCTTAATTTCTAACTCATAAGCTCGGATCATTTTCTCAGCTTCTGAGACCTGTTTAGTGATTTCTTCCTGGAATTTTTCCTCTTCGAACTCCTTTTTAATACGATCTTCTACTGATTTTAGTTTTTTTATTTCAGTTTCTCGAATAGATTCAGAATCTTTCCGTTCTTCTTTCTGATTGTCTTCGTCCATATTAACTCAACTATTTTTAAAAACACTTTATTATTATATAATGTTTTAGCAATTCTTAAAAATTCTCTAGGGTTCTATTTCCTTTATATTTCCATTAGGCTTCTATTTAATCTCGTGATTTTTTATATAGATTTTTATGATAAAAATCACTAAATAGAATTTTCATTTAGAAACTAGAGAAAATTTAGTTAATATAAAATTAACTCCTAATCTAATTCAAGTCTAATTTATCAATTCGATTTGTATATTTTAAAAGTATCAAATAATTAATAAAAGTATATCCGATATTCAGTAAAACTTAAAATTTAAGCTCTTTTCCCAATTTATGAGCTTCAATTTCTCGAAGAATTTTATCACGTTCGAATTTTTCTTGATAAACCTGTATTTGGCTGCTATAAATAGCTGCCTGCTTTTGCCAACCTTTTTGGAGTAGCATATCTCTAATTTTTTCATAAATTTCGATAATCTTAAGATAAGGAGATTCTAAATCGAGTAGATTTTTTTCTTTTATAGCTCTTTTTTTCTTACTATCATAGTCTCTATCCATTTTATCAGCTTCTTCAACTAAAGAAGTAATTATATTTTGAAATTTTACCTCTTCAATTTCTTCCTTATATTTACTTAATATCTTCGTATCGAGGGCTTTCAATTTTTCATCATCACCCTTATCCTGCTGTGATATTTTTAGAGAATCTAAGTAAGCTTTATCTTTTTCTTTTTTTTGAGCTTCAATTTCACGCAATTTTTTGTCTTGTTCCAGCTTTGAATTATAAATCCTTATTTGATTAGTGTAGATATCTAACTGATCCATCCATCCTCTGTCTATTAAGTTTTGTCGAATTTTAGTATATGTGTCTATTACTTGTTGATAAGGACAAGTTTCCTGAAAATTTCCTTTTTTTATTTCTAATTCATAGTCTCGAACTAGTTTTTCTGCGTCAGCAACCGTCTTTACAATAAAATTTTGAAAATTTTCATCCTCTATGTCTTTCTTTAACTTTTCTTCCATAAATTTTAATTTTTCTGTTCCTGTTTCTATAGTTCTAGTACCTTTATCAGATTTCATTAAGGATTCAAACTCTTTATCCCTTTGAGCTTTCATAGCTTCAATTTCACGTAATTTGATATCTTTCTCTAATTTGTCCTTATATATTGAAATTTGATTGGCATAAATTTTCGCTTGGTCAACCCAACCCCGTTCAACTAGTAAATTATACGCGTCATTATATATTGCTATTACGTCCGGGTATATGCATGGATCTTCAAAATATCCATCTTTCAAAGATTTTAGCTTAATTGATTCATATTCTCTAGCCATTTTCTCTGCAGTATCAACCATAGAAGTAATTTTTCTTTGCAATTCCTCATCTTCAAAATCTCGTTTATATTTCTCCTCGACAGCTTTTAATTTATCAGTTTCGATTTTTGGTTTGTCAGTTTCTGATATTATTATTTTTTCTTCGACTAAATCCCGAGATTGTACCATCTCCTTTGAATCTATATAATCTTCCTCTACAATTTTCTCTTCTTTTGACTGTTTAAGAAATTTTGCTTTAAGAACATAGCATTCTTCAATTAACTTATATACATTATCGACATCAGAACTTCTATTACTCATATTTAGCAACTTGAGTGCCTCTTCATATTTATCTAGCGCTTCTTCGAATTGATTTTGCGCAATTAATTCTTCTGCTGCTTGCATCAACGCTTCTGGGGAAATATCTGATTTTTCTCTTATAATTTCCTTTTCTTCTTCAGGGGTATTTACTTCTACTTCCACCTGATTTTTGGGGGTAATTTCTCCTGCCAAGATTTGCTCCGTATCAGATTTAACATCATCTTCCTCTAAAGCTGTCTCTTTTAAAGTATAAATTTCAGCAATTTTTTTTCTTAACGCATTTTTTTCTTCTTCCAAATTCGTTTGTTCATATAATCTTGTGGCTTGGCGTAAAATTCGAATCGCTTCATCATATAACTTTAAGTCAACTAGCGACATAGCATGTCGCACCAATTCTAAAGCTTCTTGAATAATGTTTTCTTCCATTTTAACCATTCCAGAAAAAATCTTTTCCTCTTATCCCTAAAAATCTGCTTTTATTTTAATATTCTTTAGAATTTCTTAACTTTAATCAATAATCAAATAAAAAAATCAGTTTTCACTGAAGAAAAACTCAACGTTAACTATATTCTTCTATGATATGATATAATTTCCTAAAAATTTAAATTTATTAGTTAAGATATAACATAAAAAACTATTTAAAATTTTTAAAAAAATCGATTAGTCAGTAAGGGAAATAGCGAAAATATTAATTACAATTCAAAACTTTTAAAATTTTTATTAAGAAACTCATCGCATGCCTCTCCCCCTTCACTTGTTAATATCCAACCATTTAGTTCTTTTTTTACCAACCCTAATCCTTCTATATCATTTAAAATTTTCCTGATATCATCTTCTTTTTTGCTGATATTAAAGTCTACATTTAAACTCAGCATAATATCGTCTATCTTAACAGTACTGCCAAGTTCATCCTCCATTACCCCCGTAGCTGCTAAAATTTGTCTTTGTTCTAACATATTGTTATCCATTTTACCAGAAACTTCTTCTAAGAGCCATGGATATTTAGCTAACATTTTTTTGATCTTTTCCTCATTTCCAGATTGGAAAATCTCATTAAATTCTTCTCTTATTTTCTTTTTCTTACCCAATTCATTCACTTTAATTTTTTGGTATTCTTACTGTAAAAATATCAGTTAATATTATTATTTTCCTCGATACTAATAAATTTTAGCTTATGAAAATAAGTTATACTTATCCATTAAAGTTTGAAGGATCCTAAAATTAAATTTTGTAGGATTTTTGAAAAAAGAGTTTATTTTAATTCTAAGATATATTTCTCAACTTCATCTTTAGAACATAATTTGAACTGTTTATCCTCAGATTTTATATAAGCAAGTCTAATGTTTTCCTTACTTATTTCTTCATCAATAGATTCTTTAAGAGCCTTGAGAGCTAAGTTTATGATTTCGTTAAAATTCATACCCTCTTTATAATTATTTTGAATATATTCTCTTGCTTGAGCTTCACCACTTCCTAGTGCATAAGCTTTATAAGTTCGGTAAATTCCACTGGGAGATGTGGTATATATTTGGGGACCAGTGCTGTCAATAGCGATAAAAAACAGGGAACATCCAAACGGTCTAATACCTCCATATTGCGTGTATATTTGTTTTAAATCAGCAATTGATTTCACTAACATTTTTAATTTAACCGGTTCATCATATGTCAAACGAAAGGATTGTGCTTGAACTCGAGCATAATTTATTAGAACTCTTGAATCCGCATGTAATCCTGAGATTGCTACGCCTATATGTCCATCAACCTGAAAAATTTTATCAATGGAATCCGGATCCATTAAATTTGAGGGAATTTTAATTTGGGCAGCTAAACATACATTTTCTGCAGATTTAATAGCCACGGCTAAAGTTCCACGCCTTACGGCCTCTAAAGCGTATTCAACTTGATATAGACGTCCCTCTGGACTGAATACGGTTAGTGCTCGGTCATATTTTATTTGTCCTCCACCAAACATGAAAAGAGTCTACCTTCTATTTTATACTATTATGAATTAACAATTTTTAATAATTAAATTAAGTACTGAATTTTAATTTAATGTTTATAATAAATTAAATTATTATTTAGATTTTATTTGAGTTCTTTAAGATTGCGAGGACGGTTTCTTTGAAGACATCTTCAATCAGCATTCCTTCTTTAGCACTCGTTTCAAAATAATTTATGGCTTGAAGCTCCTTTTTTAATGATTCACCTTCTTGTTCTCCAATTTCTCTGTTACCTTGAATAGCTAAATCTAATTTATTTCCTACCAGAACGCTTGGTCTTCCTGATACTACTTTTTCTACCTCTTCTCTCCAGTTTGGTAAATTTGCGAAGGAACTTCTTCGAGTTAAATCGAATACATAAATTATTCCTGTAGCACCTCGATAAAAAGGAGGACGCACGAATGAGAAATGCTTCTGTCCCGCTAGATCCCAGATTTGTAGCTTTATATTATATTGAGGATATTCGGGTAAATCTACGGACTTCGTGCTAAAATTAGAGCCGATAGTCATTATATAATTTTCCTTAAAGCTATCATCAGTATATCTTAAAACCATCGAGGTTTTTCCAACACCACCATCTCCTACCACGCAAATCTTGTAGATGAAACTTTTAGAGGCAGACATAACTATCAGTGAATTAGGCTAAAATATAAATTAAATAATTATGCTCATATTTAAATTACATAATAATATTATACCCATTATAATATTTTTTTATTATATATTTTTGGTTTTATTTATGAGTAGTCTAGAACATAAAATTCAAAAATTAGCTGAACTGATTCTTAATTCAAAAAAGATTGTAGTTTTAACTGGGGCCGGGATGAGTACTGAATCAGGTATTCCTGACTTCAGAAGCCCTGATACGGGATTATGGAATAAAGTTGACCCTGAAAAATTTGCTACTATTAATTCCTATGTATCAAATCCAGGTAGAAATTTGAAATTTATGCTGGAAATGGGATTAAAAATATTTAAAGCGAAACCTAATAAAGGTCATAAAGCATTAACTAAATTGCAGAGAATGGGAAAGCTGATGGGAATTTTAACTCAAAATGTAGATGGCCTCCATCAAAAGGCCCATACGCAAAATATTATTGAATTACATGGAACTGTCAATGAGGCAAAATGTATGAGATGCGGACGTATTTTCCCCATAACTGAAATGATAAATCAGGTTATGAAAGGAGGTTATTCCCCCTCATGTGGAATATGTTTTGGATTATTGAAACCTAACGCAATTTTTTTTGGAGAACCCTTAGAATCTAAAACTCTTTTGGAAGCAGATAAAATGATTGCCAATTGTGATTTATTAATCGTACTTGGAAGCTCATTATTAGTCTATCCTGTTGCGTTTTATCCCTATAAAGCGATTGAAAAAGGAGCCAAACTCGCTATAATTAATATTCAAGAAACAGAAATGGATCACCACGCAGAAGTTGTAATACATGATAGAATTGGAGATATTTTACCTAAGATTGTAGAACTTGTTGAAAAATCATTTAATAATTAGTTATAAAAACAATTCTTAGTATACCTTGATATTTTTCTAAAATGTTTTGTTTCACATAATAAATCAAAAAAAAAATCATAAAATATAATAAAAAAAATAAAAAAAATTATTGAAATTTTTGCACTTTTTGCTTAACTTTTACGCAAGACTTTTTTATCTATTTTTCCGACGGCTGTTAAAGGAACCTCTTCTACAATATGAACTTTTTTAGGAACCTCGTAGGGAGCACATTTTTCAGTTGCATATTTGATGATATCTTGTTTGAGAGCAGCCTCATTCCCATCATATGCATATTCAGGATCAAGTTGGATGTATGCATTAACAATTTCAGAACCAGGACGCTCTGGATTTGGTTCACCAATTAATGCAATCATTCCTATTGCGGGATGTTCTGCTAACACGTCCTCCACTTTACTGGAAAATACTTTATATCCCCCAACTATGATCATATCCTTTGTACGATCCACAATTTTTAAGTATCCATCTTCCCCCATCAACGCAACATCTCCGGTATGCATATATCCATCCGCATCAATAGCTTTTTTTGTCTCTTCAGGTTTGTTATAATAACCCTGCATGACTAATGGGCCTTTTACACATATTTCACCTGGGTCTCCTATAGGAACTTCTTTTCCAGTATCCGGATCAATAATTTTCAATTCTACATTTTGAATAGGCATTCCAATAGTCCCTAACTTCTTTGTTCCTAATGAGGGATTCATCGTTGAAACGGGAGATGTTTCGGTCATACCATACAACTCCAATAGTTTTCCTTCTCCGATGATACTTTCTAATTCTACTTGCGACTCTTTTGGAAACGGAGAGGCTGCAGAAACACAAGTACCTAATGCGGAATGATCCAACTCTTTGAATTTGGGATTTTTAATTAACATTTGATATAAAGAGGGGACGTTTACTAAATTAGTTGGATGGTACTTCTTCATTTCTTTTACAATGTGATCTGTGTCTCGGGGATTAGGAATGAGAATTTGTGTCCATCCGAAATATACTGCACTTTCAGCAACTGTTAATCCCGCAATGTGAAAAATGGGGAATCCTGAGCATAAAACTCCTTTTCCAAATTCCCATTGCAACCATCTTGCAATACTTAAAATATTAGAAGCAACGTTTCTATGACTTAACATTGCTCCTTTTGGTGGACCAGTAGTACCTCCCGTATATTGAATCCATCCAATATCATCTGGAGTTAATTTAATATTTGGAGGATCTGTAGAGAAATCTGCTTTTAATACATCCTTGTGAAAATCTAGTACTGTTTTTCCCTCTAATGGGGTTACTTTTCCTTTTGGAATTTTTCCCAATGCTTTCCCAAGTATTTGGATTATTTTAGGTAAGAAACTCCCGACACTAGTAGTGATAATTAGTTTGGTAGGTCCAATTTTTGATGCTATTTTTGTAATATGACCTGCAAAAATTGCATCTAGAGTTACAAGAGCTACTTTTTTTCCACCAGAACCAAGGTCATTTAATTGATATTCAATTTGCATGGCTGAGAGAAGCGGTGAGACTCCCGATATAATACATCCCGCTCTTAACGCTCCGATTAATGAAACAATATATTCTATCGTATTTGGTAAGTCTATTCCAACAACGTCTCCTTTCTTAAAACCGTTTGCTATGAGCATATTAGCAAATTTATTTGACATCTCGTCTAATTCCTTGAAAGTTACCTCTTTACCTAAGTAAGCTAAAGCTATTTTATCTGGGTAATCTTTAAATGCTTGTTTAATCATATCAACATAGGTCGTTTCAAATTCTTTCGGATCGATGTCCTTGACATAGGGATCCCAATTTTTCTTCCAAAATCTTTCACTATATGACATTTTTTATTGCCACTTTTTTTTCGATTTTTTAATTTTTTACATTGTTTTCTTTTTTTTTTTGATTAAAAATTTTGTTATAATTATAATTGATAAAATCAGTTATAAAGTTTTAATTTCATACGATATCTTCGTCATTTTGACTTGATTCTTATTATCAATTATAATTTATCTTTATTAATGTTAAAGAATGTTTTAAAAAAGGTTAGTTAAGTTAAAATTTTCTAATTGAAAAATGTAAATTATAAAAAATGGAAGAAAAAAATGGAATTTAATTAAAATTTTGAAATTTTTTGAATTATTCATCCACGTAAGATTTTTTTATCTACTTTACCTACTGCTGTTAAGGGTAATTCATCCACGATTTCTAGGATTTTAGGGACTTCATATGGGGATAATTGTTCTTTAGCAAATTTTGTGATATCCTTTTTTAAAGCTTCCTTATTTCCATCAAATTGATAATCGGGATCAACTTGAATGAAACCTTTAACAATTTCAGAACCTGGACGGTCAGGATTTGCAATTCCAATCAAGGCAATAGCTCCAATTGCGGGATGTTTAGTTAAAGCATCTTCAACTTTAGCTGAGAATACCTTAAATCCACTCACAATAATCATGTCTTTTGTACGATCCACAATTTTCATGTATCCATTCTCATCCATTATAGCGACATCCCCTGTGTGCATAAATCCATCTTTATCAATGGCTTTTTCTGTTTCTTCAGGTTTATTATAATATCCTATCATAACCATAGGTCCCCTTACACATATTTCTCCAGCTTCTCCTAAAGGAACCTCTTTACCACTTTCTGGATCCATTAGTTTTAACTCGGTATTCAAAAGGGGTAATCCAATAGATCCTAATCTCCTTTCACCTTTACTTGGATTCATGGTTGTAAGGGGTGAGCATTCCGTCATACCATACACTTCTAATAATTTTCCCTTACCGACAATATTCTCTAATTGTACTTGAGATTCGACAGGGAACGGGGAGGCTGCTGAAATACAGACCTCCAAATTAGAATGGTCCAATCTTTTAAATTTCTTGAAATTAATTAAGATTTGATATAACGAGGGTACATTCACGAGGGCAGTTGGTTTGTATTGTTTTATGTTATTACAAATATATAGAGCATCTCTGGGGTCGGGCACTAAGATCTGCATCCAGCCTAAATATAAACAATTCTGACAGAAAAATAATCCTGCAATGTGGAAGAACGGAAATCCTGATAATGCGACCCCCTCACCCCATTCCCATCCAAGCCAAGTTTGAACAATAATTAAATCAGATACAGAATTTCTATGTGTTAACATTGCTCCTTTTGGAGGACCTGTGGTTCCTCCTGTATATTGTATAAATGCTACATCATCAGGATCTACCTTGACATTTGGAGGGGTGGACGGATATTTTGCAAGAACATCATCATGGAAATCTAATACGGTTTTTCCTTCCAAGGGGGTTACCTCTCCCGATGGGATTTCCCTTACCGCTTTAATTTTTGCTTGCTGATCTTTTGGAAATATCCCTATCACACTCGTAGTGACAACAAGCTTTAATTGAGGCAATTTAGGAGCAATTTGTACTAATCTTGCAGCAAAAATAGCATCTAATGTTATTAAACCTACATTTTTACCCCCTTCTCCTAAATCATTCAATTGATATTGCATTTGTACGGGTGATAAGAGCGGAGATACTCCTGAAAGAATACAACCCGCTCTATGTATTCCAACTAATGCAATAGGATATTCTGGAATATTTGGTAAGTTAACAGCTACAACATCTCCCTTTTTAAAACCCTGTTCAATTAACATATTTGCGATTGAATTTGCAGCTTTATCAAGATCTCCAAAAGTTATTTCTAAACCTTGAAAAGCTAATGCAACTTTATCTGGAGCTTCATCAAATGTTCGTTGGATGGCCTCAGGATAAGATTTTTCCCATACTTGTGGATCCAAATCCTCTAAACCAGGATCCCAATTTTTTTTCCAAAATCTATCACTATAAGACACTTAAATTCTCACCTTATTTCTAAGACTTATTTTTATTTCAATTTCTTTTTTTAGTATAAATTTTATGTGTTATAACTATTATTGATCCCATCTTCTTATAAAAGTTTTAATTTTGTTATATGATCAATTGGTTATTTTTATCAAAAATTTTAATTTTCACAATTAAAACTTAATATGAATTAAAAATTGGATTTGAGTGTTAAAAGGTTTATAGATTTTTTTATAAATTGAAAATAAAATAAGAGTAGAATAAATTAAAAAAAAAATTTATATTTAAATTAGAATAAAATATTGGCTACACCGATTAAAAAGCCTATTATAAACAACAGTACTAAGACTATAATTATAGCAAATATAACTGCTACAATCGTAACCACAATAGCGCCACCATATCCCGTTTTGTGGCGTGCATTAACGATCAGCCAAAATATTAATAGTCCGATTAAAACTGCAATCACAAACCATAGCATTGTGTTTGGCGTAATAAAAAATAGCACCCAGAAAATAATTGCTCCGATTAATGCAGTAACAAATGCTGAGCCGAATGAATTGTTCTCCGATTCAACAAAACCTAAACCGAGTTTGAGAAAGATAGTGATAAATAGCAATAAAAATATTAATAACAATACATAGAGTATTAATCCTGCTGCTCCTTGTAACAACATTTTGAATTCTCACTTTTTTTTTTGATTTTACTTTATAATTAATTTTTTTAAAATAGATTTATAGGACATTTATTGTTTTTTTTTATTTATTTAATTTTCTTTTCTATAATATTTATAATATTTATCCTATTTCTATAAGAAGTAATATTTCATTTTTGTCGGCGGCAAATTTCCTTAATTATTCGCAACTTTTTACTTTTACTTTTAATCTCCTCTCTCCGTCTCTAAGCAATCATCTTTCTTTTAAAAGAAGAACGTATTCTGTTAAATGGAATTAAATTTTTGAATCAAAACTGAGTTAAGCAAAGTTCAGAAAATTGTCGATGTATTTCGTTTTTATTATGAAGGATCACTCCTCTATTTAATGCCGTTTGATTCCGGTTTAAAGGTCTATCAGAAGAACAATCGGCTCCCAATTGTTTCAAGCGGAGATTCTACGCTGGATGAACTATTAGGGGGCGGATTTCACAAAAATTTAGTCTATTTATTATATGGAGACAAAAAAAAGACGACAAATATATTACTCACTACCGCAGTTATCGCCCAGAAAGCAGTTATTAATGGAGGAATGGGAGAGGGAATTAAAATTGCATTTATTGATGGAAATAATCGGTTTAATCCCTATAATGTAAGTAAATATGCAGTCACACAAAAACTCTCTCCAACAAAAGTCTTAGAAAACATCATTATCGCCCGAGCATTCACTTGGGATCAAATGATTGAACTGTTAGAGAATCGACTTGCCAAGCTTGAACATGTCAAGGTGGTCATGGTTTCGGGGATTACTACTCTTTTTCAATGCTATGAGAAACATACATTTGAGGATTTGTTAAGAGCAATAGACGGCATCAAGAAAATATTGGCAAGAACAAAACCATTAATCATATTAACGGCTCCCTTAAATGAACACTCCCTTTTTAGGCCAAAGGGGGGCAAGATACTTTCTCACTTCGGAAATGTTCTGGTAATGATAAATGATGATGAGCGCTATGTAGAATATATACTCGTTCAACATCCATTCTTATCGGAAAATAGATTATTACATTGGAAACCCCGGGACCCTAAAAGAAAACTATCGAACCCTACAAAAAATACCACATTAGATTGCTGGTTTTAATTATTTACATTCTGGTAATTTCAAATCAAAGAATAATTTAACCTTATCTTATAAGTGATAAATACTTAATCCTTTTGAGAGTATTTTAATTTGTTAAATCAATTTTAGAAAGTAGATTATGGATAAAAAGATCAAAGTTTTTGGTGCTGCATTAGATCCGCTGGATGATCCAATGAAAGTTTTAGGAAAGTGTTCTTATGTGAATAAATTAGCACAAAATCTCATAGAGCCAGAAAGAGCTTTTTTAGATCCCTATGAGGGGTTAATTAAATTCTCTGAAGTCTTTAAAACGGATAAATTTACAAAGATTGGTAAATTTCCAATTGAGTCATGGTTAACACCTAAACCAAAAATTGAGGATTATCCATTGTTAGATCCATTCAAATATCAAGAATTTGTGAATTCTGGGGCTGTGAGGACAGTATCTTTTAATTTGGAGAATTTTATTAGAGAGAAAATATTACCAGACATTCCGTTAATGATTGGGGTAGATCATTCTCTTACCGGTGGTATGTTAAGTGCGTTGTCAAAAATGTATGGTAAGGAAAATATTCTCATTGTTATTTTTGATGCACATTTTGATGCGATTCCTGTTCATCTCTCATTGAATCTGACTAGTTATATGAAAGAACATCAAAAGGAAGTACATGTTCTTGTACCAGAATTATTGGAATCAATGGATACACAGAATATAAAATTAAAAGATAGTTATTCCTGTGCATCGTTTTTGGATTATTTGATTCAAGATGGGATTATACTGCCAGAAAATCTAATAATTTTTGGATGTCAAGATTATCCAAGTGAAGAGTTATTTTCAATTCAGGACTCAAGAGTTAAAGATTACGTAAATTACTATTTAACTTTTGAAGAAATGGGCGTAAAAATCATTCCTGAAATAAATGATAAAAAGAATATGATAAAAAATTTAAAAGAAACTTTAGAAAATTACAAATTACCTTATATATACATCTCATTTGATGTAGATGTGGGGGTTTTTAAAGAAATTCTTGCGGCTCGATTTATGAATGTGATTGGCATAGAAAAACAGATAATTTTAGAAGCGGTAAGAACAATTAAAGATTTTATGGTAGCTAAAAAATGTGAATTAATTGGATTAGATTTTTTAGAAATTGATACTTATATTTTAGGGAGAGAACTAAAAAAATCTGGAAAAAAGGATATGACACCAGAAGTTATTGATGAATTTCTGGAAATTATTTTTAAAAATATATAATTATTGATTTCCGTGTATAGAGTTTGAAATTTCTATTTCATGTTTTCTCTTTTTTCTTATATAAATTTGGATTCTTTTTTTCGAGAGTTAGAGGATCTCCCCCATATTTTAATTTTTTACCTTGATAATAGAGAGTAGTTTTATCTTCGCAAATTTTATCCCATTCCTCTAATCCAAGCTTTTTAATCATGAGTAAATTGTATACTTTTGAATTGTGAGGTGCAAAAATCTCGAAATTAACGATTGGTTGTAACATCTCACAAGGAAAGTCTTCACATTCATAACAAAAATCATATCCTTTACTTGTAATACATTCATACGTTTTACATACTGGAAAATTTTTTACTTGACCCTTCTGTTCTCTACATCCCTGACAATTATAAAATTTTACTCCGGGACATCTTTTACAAAATATACCACAAGGAGCATGCCATTTTTTTAAATCTTCACTCATATCTCTACCACTAATTTTATTTTATTAAATATTAGTAAAAACTCTTTAAAATTATTGTTATTGGAAAGTTAAATTTTATATTCAAAACTAAAATGTTATTCAAGACCTAAAAGTTTCGCTGCATTATGATAGAGCCATTTATCCTTTACCTTCTCTTTTAAAGGCAAATTTCTAACTCCGTCAGCTAATTGCTTAATTGAGGAACCCATAAAGAGCCACGTTGAGCCAAATAATATTCGATCTTGAAGAACAGAATTTCCAAAATGGATAAGGGTTTCCCATCCCGTTCCGGGTGTACCAATGTATTTAGGAAGATAAGACGCGATATCAATATAAATATTCGGATTACGCCAAGCTACCGCAACCATTTCATTAATCCAAGGCCATCCCCCATGTCCCGCAATCATTTTTAATTCTGGGAAATCCTGAGCTACTAAATCCAAATATAATGGTCTCTCAACTTCCATAGAATAAGTCGAATAATTTACTGAAAGATGGAACCATATAGGTATACCAAGCTCTACACACGTTGAGTAAATGGGATAAAATTTAGCATGAGTAGGAGGAATTTTAAACATAAAAGGTCGTACAGCTACACCTCTAAGGCCTAGTTCATAGGATCTCCTAATTTCTCTAACCGCATCCATTCCTTTTAAAGGATCTATGCCAGCAAAACCAATGAATTTTTCTGGATATTGCTTAACGATATTCGCATAATAATCGTTTGGTAGGCCTGCGATCCCACTTGGAGTCTCCTCATCCAGATTAAAAATTACTGCTCTCTCTACTCCCATCTTATCCAACTGTTTTATAAACTCTTCAATGGTCATAGTCAATTTTCTAATCTTCGGCAGGAATGGTTTGATTGCCTCTATAAGTTCATTTACACTTAAAGACATCTTCATATTATAAAGTTCCTCTGCTGTAATACCAAGAAGCGGAGCAACTCTCGGACCAAAAACATCTTTGAGATATCTTGACATTTGAGGAGGTAGGGATACTAATAAATCGATGAAGACCTCCTCAGTTGGGATATAACAAAGCGAATCGATTATTTTATATTCCATAATGTTCATTCATGAATGTTTTAAAAAAATTATATTAGTTAGAGTTAGAATCTCTTAATTAAAAAATTTTTAATTTTTATGGATAAATTTAAAAAAGAAAATATTTACAATTTATTCAAATCAGAGGACGTTATTTTAAAAATATATGCTTATTCAATTTATTGGATATGGACTTCATCGCGATATCATTCTTTTATTGCGGTTTTTAGCCCTAATTGTCATTTTATTTATGGCTTATCAAGTAATAAAGAAAATTAAGGACACCAGTATATTTTCCACTACATCTGGATTCGCAATTTTTCTCATAACTCAAGCATTATTTCATTTTTTTATCGCACTTCCAGATCTCTCTTATGAAGTGGTTCCAAGTTTTATCTATTATGCTATAATAAATATTATTTTTTTAATAGGTATGTTTTCCTTTATATTTTTTACCGAATTGGATCATTTTCTTCATCATTTAAATCAAGATACCAAAAAATTCTCCTTTCCACTTTCCCTTTTTACGTTGGTTGGAGGAATTTTAATAGGGATACTTTCCTTTTTTCAAATTATTAGTATTATCTTTCTATTTCTCTTTATCGTTATCCCCACTATTATTGCAACTAAAATGTTTTTAGACCCATATAAAAATTTTGAAATCATAAAGCGTTCAAAAGTTAGAGAATTATTTTTTACTGGATTATCTTTAGCTGGTTTATCAAATTTTTTAATTATAAACCTATTTTTTTCTGAATTTGGTTATTGGACCACCTATTTATTAAATACACTATTAATCATTTTAGGGGGATTATTAATGACTTGGACTTGGAGTAAATTACCCGGTTTATCTGAATTAGAATGGATGTTAAAATTGGAAAGAATTTTTATTATTCATTTAGAATCATCAAAATTAATGTTTCATTATGACTTTCAGGTATTAAATGAAAAAGAATCTATAGTTCCTATTGAGGGAGATTTAGTAAGTTCGGTTATAGGGGGGATAAATATAATATTAAGAGAAGTATTAGCCAGTAATGGGAATATTAAAGAAATAAATCATGGAAATAAAAAAATTCTTTTTTCGCATGGAACCGCAACAGCTTGTGTTCTAATCACAACAGGACATTCTGGTGAATTCGAATATCGGTTAAAAATGTTTCATTTATCCTTCGAAAAACAATTTGGAGGAGACGCTTTAAATCAATGGAAAGGTGATTTGAAGATATTCGACAGAGCTGTTAGCTTGATCAATAAATTTTTCTCTTAATAATCAAGGAATTAAATTCAAAAACCAGAAAACTCTCAACGTAATCCATTTTAAATCTGATTATTAACTATTCTTTTTGGTTATTAATATGGGTCGTACAGTACCTTCTTTTAGACCTGCGTTAGAACAAGAAATAGAAAGCTGGAAAGATTTTAAAAGAGCACTTCGTCCCAATGAACAAGAAATCTTTAACAAACTTATGAATTTTGCACGAATTCATGCAGATGCGGGCAGTTTAAGTGCCCGCCCTATGCTTTCGGAAGTGCTTTTTATGTCTTTTGCCATTGAGCAAGAAAAGAGAATTGAAATGCTAGAAAGAAAACTAAAAGAAATAAAAAAAAAACCTGAAGGAATAGTAAATAAAATTGGATCATTTCGAGCAATTTGACGGCTGGCTTTTAGATGTCACAACATGTAATAATGGTGTAATTCTTTGGGTCAAAACAGAGAAAGAAATCTTAGAAATATTCCAAGAATTTAACCCTGAATTCTTTGCAGTGCCCAAGAAAAATATTGGTAGTGACTTGAAGAGGCTAAGAGGTATTATTGAAGCTCATCCCGCAGTAAAAAACGTTAGATTGTGTAAGAAATATGTCAAACTTGAGGATCATCAGAAAGCAAACGTTTTTGGTATTTCAGTATCAAAACCCTCGGCATTCAAAGCGACAGTCAAAGAGATTGATGAGATTGGTCATTTTACTTTATACAATACTGATTTACCAATCTCACAAATGTATTTTTATGTTAAAGATTTATTTCCGATGTCTTTCTGCAGTTTTAAGGTGAGGATCGAAAGTAGAGGGAAGAAATCGAGCAGTAAAATGTATTTGGTTTCTTTAGAATTAAAAGACGACAATGAAGAATTGTTTTATGATTTACCGCCACTAAAAGCCGTGTGGCTTGATGTCAGAATACAACAAAAAGGGATAAGAACCTATTACAATGAACCGCTTGCCTATGTAGAAATAAGCATTGTTGAAAAAGACGAAAGAAACAATATTCCAAGGGCAGATGGATTAAAAAAAAAGAAAATTCTTATTGATGAAGCGGATGAGGCAGAAACATTGAGAGCAATTAATCGAGTAATTGAAAAGCTCGATCCTGATATTATTCTTACTCAAGGAGGGGATGAATTTATTTTTCCCTATTTAGCGGCGCGGGCATCGGTAAATCATGTCTCAAAAGAGCTTTACTTTTCTCGGACTAAAACTCCTCTAAAAAATTGCATTTTTGAGTTATCCGGGGGGTCCGATCATTATATGTCCTACGGGATAATCAGGAGTCGGTCAAGAACACAGGTATATTTTACGGGACGTTTTCATTTGGACACAACTACATATGGGAGTTTACATTTTAGCGAAGGCAACATTCCAGGAGTAATCGAAGTTGCTCGAATATCTCGAGTTCCACTCCAGAGATTATGTAGAGTCACAATTGGTGGCGCTCTCCAGTCTATTCAATTCTATAATGCCTATAAACTTGACCATTTAATCCCCCCATTTAAAAAAAGCCCGGAAGGGTTTCGAAGTGGTATGGATTTAATTAGAGGAGACCGAGGTGGTCACATATTTGAACCGTTGATAGGGGTGTTTGATCAAATAGTCGAGTTAGATTTTTCTTCAATGTACCCATCATTAATGGCAAACTATAATATCTCTTCTGAAACTCTTAATTGTCAGTGCTGCAAAGATGATGACACCGGTATTAAAGTACCCGGATTAAATTTTCATATATGCTCAAAAAGAGAGGGGATTATTTCAAAGTCAATTAGTCTGCCTCTAACAAAAAGATTACAATGCAAAGAATATGTACGAAAAACGAACGATCTTCGGTATAAATTCACTGATATTGCACTAAAATGGGTACTAGTGGTAAGCTTTGGATATTTGGGGTTTAAAAATGCCCGTTTTGGGAAAATCGAAGCTCATCAGACGGTGTGTGCTTTTGCTCGTGAGTTGCTTATGCGTTCTTATGAAATCGCTCAAGGGTATAGTTGTCGGGTTGTTCATGGTATTGTCGATTCTATTTGGATCCAAGATACTTTAGGTCGGTCTCCCGAAGAATTTGAAAAGATTACAAAAAAAATTGCCGGACAAATCACAGAGGAGACAAAAATTCCCATGAGCTGGGAAGGACGATTTAACTTTATTGTTTTTCTTCCTTCTCAGGCTGAACCTGAGGTTCCTGCTCTCAGTCATTACTGGGGTATTAAATCTAATGGAGAAATTAAAGTGAGAGGTATCGAAGTAAGACGCAGAGATATCCCAAATATAATCAAAGAAGCCCAATATGCATTTATCGACATATTTCAAGGAACAGTCTCAGTTGAAGATTTCATGAAACGAATCCCTAAGGCAAAAGAAATTCTCTTTAAATATGCTGATAAGATAGAAACTGGTTTGGTTTCTAAGGAAGAACTCTCGATCCGACAAAGAATCTCAAGAAAACCTTCAAAGTACAAGGTTAATTCCTATCAAGCAGTTGCTGCAAAGCAATTAGAAAGATCAGGAGTTGTGGTCACGCCAGGTAAAAGTGTCAATTATATAATTCTTAACGCAGACGCAGATCCCGATTTTCCTGAAAAAAAGGTAATCCTTTCAGATCTTTATGATGAAAAAAAACATCAATATGATAAAAAAAAATATATTGAGTTATTAAAGAGGGCTTTTGAAAATATTTTTCCTTTCGAATTTCCGGACCTTGAGGATTTTCAGAAGATGTACCTGCATAGAAAATCCAATCAGAAAAGTATGTTGGGTTTTATTAGAAAAAATTTTTGAAAAGAATTTCTAAATAAAGTATCATTTCATAATATAGACATATTATCTTTATTTGGGTTTTAGAAAATCTCCACCCCGTTCTAATTTATTTTTGAATATGATAGTTTTAAGATCATGTCAAAAGCAATTTCTTATTTTGATTGGGAAATGAATTTTCGGAAAAAAGCAC
>SDNV01000153.1 GCA_004524515.1 Promethearchaeota archaeon | reverse complement strand
GGGCTTCGGGCATAATTGCTGCTTCTGGGAAGCCCTCTCCCAAGTTAATTTTTTCTATTTCAATTCCAGATTTTTCTAATAACGATTTGGTATTTGATATTGCATTCACATTTTTTTTGAACTGTTTAATATCGTTCATTTGTGTAGAAAAATGAGACAATAAGGTCGTAAAACTTATATTTTCACACTTTTGTAGTATTTTTTTAAGGAGAGAGATGTTATCATCTTCAAAATTTATGCCTAATCGACTTCCATACTTATTAGAATTTATCCTCAAGCATACATTCTGAATTTTATCATTTTGAAAAGCAACATCGTTGATTTTTTCAATGTCATTCAAGTTATAAACTACGATCTCTCTAACTTCGTTTTTTATTGATTTTTCTAAGAATTCAGGAGACAAATAGGGACCGCCGGCCAAGATTTTATTAGAAGAAAAACCTGTGTGCAAAGCTAATTCAAGCTCGGGTAGACTTATTACTTCGGCTCCAAAATTCTCAGAATTGATAATACTGCACACCTCAGGCAAAAAGTTAGCCTTGAAGGAATAAAAACCTTGAAAGTTATTGAAAACTGATTTAAAGACTTTATTAAATGTCTTGATGTTATTCCTTATTCTGCTTTCTAAGATAACCATAAAGGGTGTTTTAGAAGCTTTCAAAATCTCGTCTAAGTAAAAGTTATCTAACTTAATTTTTTCTTGTTCAACTGTTATATACGGATTTCCAGAAATTTTCTTCATATCTCACTAGTGCAATTATTAATTATTTCTTGATATAATTTATGTGTACTTTTCGCGATATGTTCCCATGAATTTGATCTTTTGACTTTGAAATAACCTGCTTTCCCAAGTTTTTTACTCATTTTCTTATTTCTCAATAGTTTAATAACTTTTTCTGAAATATCATGGGGATCATCAAATTTTACTAGCATCCCATCTACTCCGTCATTGATGACTTCTGGAGTAGCTCCTTTATTGGATCCAATGACTGGTTTACTTGAGGCCCATGCTTCTAAAAAGGCAATTCCATAAGCATCACTTCTACTTGGCATTAAAAATAAATTAGTTTCATTAAAAGCCGCGATTTTTTTAAGATCATAGTACCCCTTTAGATTATCAGGAGTTAGATTTATTATTCTGACATTGTGATGTTTCTTAAGGTTTTTGAGTTCCCGATTAAAAGCGAGGGTTGAAGGACCAATGAATGTGAAGTATACCTTCGGTTTTTTTTGAATAATTAAAGGTATCGCTTTTAAAATTGATAACGCACCTTTCTCGTAATTTTTGTATCCGCAAAACAAAACCATACTAAATTTTTTTTCCTTTTTATGAAAATAAGATTGTTTAAAATAATACTTAGAATTAGAGTCTCCCTTTTTTTGATTAAATTTATTGAGATCTACACCCATTGGTATGACTCTTACTTTCTTATCAAGAATCGCATAATTTTTGACTAGAAAATCTTTTTCAATCTTAGTGCAAGCAATTAGCATATCAAACTTTTTGAGAGCCTCAGTTAAATAAGGATTTAAATAACGTGGATTAGAAAAATGAAAGAATGGGGTACATACTACAGGTTTCTTAAATAATTTTCCTGCCCATAACCCCACAATTAGATTAAAATATGGAAAGAAAGTAGTGTGAATTAAGTCATAGTTTTTTTGAAAATCATTTCTAATCGTTTCAAAGATAGACTTAAGAAATGGCCCGTTTTCAAGATATCGCTTAAGACACTCGTCAGTTAATTCCAAATTAACATCTAAAAGATTTTTCTTAACAATATCCATTTTTTTTTCGATATTATCATTGTATTCAATAGAAAGTCGATAAATATCTTGATCATTTACTTTAGAGAAAAACGCATTATCTTTTCCGATTATTTTCCCTCTAGAATTTCTTAGGGCTCTGAAATCTAGAGCATTTGAGGTGATTATGTCAACATTGTAATTATAAACAGTTTTTAGGATCTCTGCGATTCTCTGAATATAAAATTCTGCTCCAGAGATTGAAGGGTAATATCTTGTTGGAAGGATTAAAATATTTGACAAATCTATGAACCTATATATAATACTACAATATTAGAATATTAGATGCAAAAGTCTAAAGATTTATTATTTCAATTAGAATCAATTGTAAAAACTAATGGGATACTTAACTTTGAAGTACTTAATTTTCTCGAAAATGTTTTTTCTAAAAAATCTGACAAAGTTATGGAGACAATTAAGAGAGGAATTTCAAAAGTAGTATGCACCCCTACTGGTAGAATTATATGGATTGCAAATGGAAAAGAAGTAAATCATATTATTTATCCCAAATTATATTGTTCGTGCCAAGACTTTTATAAAAATGTCGTTATTAAAAGGGAAAACCCTTTCTGCAAACATATCTTAGCACAGGTTATTAGCGAAGCTTTAGAAGATTTCAAGACAGATTATTGTGAAGAAAAGGATCTGGAAGATTTAATAGAGAAAATCGAATCAAATTTTTAGAACTTCAGCTCTTTCTATGGATTTTTTTACCATTTGTGGAATATTTATATTTGATTCCGATTCTTCAATATCCTTCTTTTTAGCATGTGTTTCAGGGTATTTAGGATTATATTGACATGAAGCAGATTTCCGAGAAGTTATTTCATATAACCCTAGCTTTTTATTTAAGTTAATTACTTCTATTTTATCCCATCCAATTAGGGGTCTTAAAGTTATAAAGCCGTCTAAAATATCATTATAAGATATTAAATTATCAAGAGTTTGGCTGGCTTGTTCACCTAAAATGTCTCCTGTTATAATTATTTTACATTTCTCTTTTTTAGCAATTTCTGTCGCAATCCTTAACATTAACCGCTTGCACAGAACACAAGTTAGTTTTCTTTCACAGTTTTTCTGGAAAATCGTCAAATTTGGATCATGATTTATAAAATATATCTTAATTTCTTGATTTGAGATTTTTTTTAATTGTTCTGTGATTTTAATTACTTTATTTTTCATACTCTGGTTTAAATCATCAGATGTTAGAAACGATAAAAAAATTGGCTTGAATCCTCGTTCTATCATTAAATATGCTCCAACTGGACTATCTAATCCTCCTGATAATAATGAAACAAACTTTTTCATATGAAAAACCTCAACTTAATCAACAATTATCTCCCTTCTTTCCCATTGACTTAAATACGAATTGAATTGCGTTAAACTAATTTCTCTTGGTATAACAATCTCTTTCTTATATTCCAACGTTTTAATCCTCATCTGTAATCTCTTATTTTTTTGAAAAAAAAGCTCCGCTTTTGGATACTCCTCTAAGAAGACCGTTTTTAATTCTTCTAAATTGAGTTCTGATAATCTTTGGTAATTTTGTATGACGAAATTACAAAGTGGATCAATTGAGAGTTCAAATTTAAAAGCATCTAAGTTTTTTAGTGATAAAGGATAAGCCTGACAAGCAAATGGTTTAAATTCTTGAATTGAACAACCAATATTTTCTTCATAAAATGGACAACAATTCAAGTCATTAAATAAAATTTTATATGTTAAAACAAGTATTTTTTGATTTTGAATATCAGGAAAAACTAAATCTTCAATTACTTGAAATCTAATATTTCTTTTTTCAGCCAATTGAATCATTCGTTCTACTTCTTCTGGATAAAGAGGAATTCTTTTCTCTCCTTCTTCCTTGGGCAAATCAAAACAACAAATTCCACATTTCATGCATTTATATCTTAGCATGATCATTATTGATGTTCATTTTTTATTATAATAAATCAAATTCTTTCCATATTTCATAATATGATAACATCAAAATATTACTTTTATACTAATTCTTGTGTCTATTAGGATAACACATGATTATTAAAAAGAAAATTATGACTTATAAAATAAGAAGATTTTTTTTCAAAGGTATAAAATTGTGAGAGTATCAGGAATTAGAATAATCAAACATAAAGATTTCCCAAAAGGTAGTTTTAACAACCCAATTTGTATATTAGGGATGCCAGGGATAGCAGATGTCGGAAAATTTGCATTAGATTCTTTAATTGGGCAATTAGATGCTGAAAATTACATGGATTTTATTTTCGATGATTACCCTGCAGGAGCAATAGTAGACGATAGTCTTCTATCAGCTCCAAAAGCAGAAATATTAGTATGGAAGGATCCAAAAAACCTTAGAGACATTATTTTAATTACAGCAGATGCTCAAAGTTTAACTCCAAAAGGTATATATCGGATTTCAAATTTTTTGACTGAAATTATTCATCAATGTGGGATAAAATTAATTATTGCTTTAGGAGCTTATCCTGTTAATAATCGTAAATTAAGTACAAAAATACCGAAAATTTTCATAAGTTCCACTAATCGAGATCTTTTAGAAAATTTCTTGGCAAATAATCATTGTGATAAAATTCAAAAGGGAGTAATTATTGGTGCGAATGGATTAATACCTACTTTAGCTAAAGCCCGTTTTAATATTGAAGGTTTGGTCTTATTAGCTGAAACTGATAATGTCGCAATGATCAATGAAGATATTACAGACTTAAAAGCTTCAATAACTCTTTTGGAATTAATTAAAAAATCATTTGCTTTACCAATTAAAAAGAAGTATTCTCTTGAAAATATTGATGACATTACTAAAAACTTGCAAAGCAAAAGAGATCAATTAGAAAAAGATCTTGACACGTTTGAATTAATTGACACCGAAGATAAACGAAAATCATTATATATCTAATTTAATTCTTTTCTATTCTTTAAAGGACATACAAAAAATTTATTATCAATGCGATATTAATAAAATTATGAAATACGTGTGTGCAAGAAAAAGTTGTGGAAAAGAAGTATCTAAACAAGAACTCAATGCTTTACCAGGGATTAAATGTTCTCATTGTGGATTTCGAATCCTTTATAAGAAGCGTCCCGACGTTATTAAAAGATTAAAAGTTCGCTAAACCTTAATTTCATAATTTAAATGATTTAATAATTCTTTATACCTGTTTCTAATAGTTGCTTCGGTTACACCCGCTGCTAAGGAGATTTCTTTTTGAGTTCTTCTCTCTCCCTCTTGCATTGCTGCTACATATAAAGCAGCTCCGGCTAGACCCGTTGGAGCTTTTCCTGCAGTTATATGATATTTTTTTGCTAACTTTAAGAGCTCAGCTGCCCTATTTTGTGTACGTCCTGAAAGATTTAGTTCTGCACAGAATCTAGGTACAAAAGTAATAGGAGAAGGTACATTTATGTTTATTTTTAATTCTTGAATAATTAACCTGTAACATCGAGCAATTTTCTTTTTATCTACCATAGCAAATTCTAAAAAATCATCTAAAGTCTTAGGCACTTTATTTAATTTGCAAGACAAGTAAATAGAGGCTATTAGCATAGCTTCTATTGACCTTCCACGGATAAGATTTTTGTGCGCCATTTTTCTATATATGTGTGCTGCAGATTCTTTAAGATCTCTAGATAAGTTTAATTGGGAAGAAAAGCGATCTAATTCATTCATTGCATAAGCGAGATTCCTATCAATTGATTTATTAGTGCGTGTTCTCACATGCCATTTTCTTAATCTATATACTTCTGCTTTCATTTTTGGGCTTATATTTTTACCAAATGCATCTTTATTTTTCCAACCTATCATTGTACTTAAACCTTTATCATGCAAGGTTAAAGTTGTAGGGGCTCCGACTCTCACTTTTCTATTAGCTTCTTCTGATGAGAAAGCTCGCCATTCAGGACCTGAATCAATCAATCTTTGACCTACAACCAATCCACATACCATACAAACTATTTCCCCTCTAGCATCATCCGATACTAAATTTTTATTTCCACATTCTGGACATGAATTCAAAATATTTTGCTGCATTGAAAGATCCAAATATATATACCCTTAACTATTTCAATTCCTTAATCTGTATAATTGCTCTCATACTTTTAAATATTTGCGTTTTAAAGAGTTATCAGTTAATAAAATTCTCATAAAATAATTTTAATTTTATTACTTTTGATTAATT
>SDNV01000035.1 GCA_004524515.1 Promethearchaeota archaeon | reverse complement strand
ATTATTACCACTTTTCTCTTATAAATATTAAGGTAGATTTCCATTGGAAACAAAAATGAAATTATAATTGTTAAAACTTAAAAATTGGAATGAATATTTTATAGAAAAAGATTCAGTTAAAGTGGATTTAGAGTTTTACTTCCTTTGAAACTGAATTTATTAAAAATTAATTATTCTAAATGTGAAGAGAATAAAATTTTTCTTAAAAATTTCAAAATTCTAATCTGCTTAATGATTTAAGAATTTTGTTTATAAAAATTTAAATATTTACAGGTTGAATATTTCATAATTAATTTCAATTGAGAATCATAAAAGGTGTTTGACAATAGAGTTAACACTATTGGAGATTTTAACGGGAACTTTTAATTTAATCTTTGTCATCATTTCTTTGATAGTAGGACTGAAAATTCTCTCAAAATATTTTGAATTTGAGAAGAAATATTATATTTATGTAGGAATTACGTGGATTGGAATTTCAACCCCATGGATGCATGGTGCACTGGCATTTATTTTACTATTTTTTAACATTATTTTGGCAGAAGAGATTAGATTTATTATAGGATATGTCTTTATTCCCATCATAACAGTTCTTTGGTTAATAACTTTTACAGACTTCATGTATCGAGAAAAGAAAAAAATCATTCTGGGGGTTTATACCCTTATTAGCTTGATTTGTGAGATTTTATTTTTCTATTTTCTCTTTACAGATCGTGTAAATATGATAGGATATTTTGAAAGAACTTTTTCTGCCGTATATAGGCCATTTGTACGGTTTACTTTGCTATTTTTCCTCATTAGTGCCCTCATTACTTTCCTTTTGTTTGCAAATCAGTCCCGAAAATCAGATGATCCCGAATTGAGTTTAAAAGGTAAATTCCTGATCGTCGCATTTCTAACTTATGCGGCATGTGCGGTTTTAGATTCTTTTTTCCTATTTTCCTCCGTAATCGTGGTAATAGTAAGACTACTTTTAATGTCGAGTGCCATTGAGTTTTATTTAGGATGGATTTTACCTGATTCCGTAAAGAAATTATTTATCAAGGGATAACCAAATTATAAATTCTCTTTTTTTTTCATTTTTATCCAGAAAAGGCTTAAATATCAGTTGATTTAAATATATCTACATGACAGTAGAAAAAAATGAATCTTCATTAGTTAGATCCAAATCAGCTTATATTTATATGATTTTTGTATTAATGTTCGTAGAAATTCTTGATACCTATTGTACGCTTTATCCAACCGTTATTCCTTCGAAAGTTATAGAAGAATTTTTAGGCAATTATCCTCAGAATGTTGCACAATCGATTTTTGCTTTATGCATAGCTATTGCTTCCATTGGTACATATTTTGTATTTTTAAATCAATACATGGCCGATCGAGTCGGTAGGAAGAAAATATTGGCATTCACCGTGTTTGGAATGGGATTCTCTTCATTACTACTCGCAACCTCTACAAATATTATTCAATATACGATTTACCTTTTTATGCTCTATATATTTTTCAGCTCAGATATATGGACTATTTATATTAGTGAAGAATGTCCACCCGAAAAAAGAGGGCAATGGAATACTTTTGTTCTTATGGGGGGCATAGGAGGAGCATTATTACTTCCTATATTTCGTTCTATATTTATAACTGAGACTGCGGCGAATTGGCGAGGTATGACATTTTTTGCCGTGTTTTTAGGAATTCCATTAAGCATACTTATTCTTTTTACATTTAAAGAAACAATTAAATATGAAGAAATGAAAGAACAGCGATTATCTGGAGCTGATAAGCAAAGCATGTTTAGAGAAAATTTACACACTCTATTTAAATCAGCTAGGAGGAAAGAATATATCATAATATTAATCATAAGCCTTATTGCGGGATTAAATTATGTTTTCTTTAGATTAGTGGAAGCATTCTTCGCGAGTAGTGGAAGGATGAGTGAATCGGAAGTAAATATCATTATTTATGTAATTAGTATCTCTGTAATTTTGGGATACCTTATTACGGGGATTGTTGCAGATAAATGGGGCAGAAAACCATTATTATATTTATATGGGCTATTGTCACCTATTTCAATTTTCATAGTTGTGTTGGGGGTTAATTTCTCTGGTATAACATTAATTATAATCGTTGGGCTAGGAGCGGGGATAGCCTATATTACTCTCCAAGGCATAAGGATTGTAGCAAGACTTATTACGGTAGAAATAACTCCTACCGATGCAAGAGGTACAGGGAGTGGCCTCAGATCCTTGATTAGCGCAATTGGAACTACAGGGGGTTTACTTATCAGCAGTATTCTCATATACTTCTATGGTTTAGCAGTTGCTTTCATTATTATCAGTTTACCCCATCTCTTAATTCTACCCTTAACCTATCTGTTCATAAAGGAAACAAAAGGGGTTGATTTAAGCGAAGTTAAGTAAAGGAAAAGGATATAGAAATTTACCCTTTAAAAATTGAGAAAAAGTAATTTATTTACTATGCGAGTAAACTAAATGTCCCATCATTAGCCCCACATTCAGGACAAGCAAAATCATCATCTGGGAAATCATCGTATTCGAATTCTGCGCCACACTTGTCGCATTTAAAGCGAATATGGTACCACCTTTTTTTCTACCTTTCACTTTATTAATAAAATACTTTTTTTTATTTTCAAATATCCCTTTTTAAAGATATTGTCGAAATTTTAACTAATAAAATAAAATTGGGTACTATTAAAAATTTTTGTGAAAGACAAATAGCAGCATTTCCCGAACTCATTATAATATAACAAAAAAATTATTTAGTATAAAATATGATATTATACACCTCATTTTAAACCTCAAATGAAATTTAAGAATTTTAAAATATGAATTCAATTGAAAGAGTAAAATCTGCATTGCATTTTACAAGTCCAGATAAAATCCCTATATGGGGATTTAAGTCTAGTGATATATATGTTCTGTTGATGATTCCCTCACAGAATTGGCAACCAGGACATAGTATTGAAGAAAAAGGATTATTTCCTCATGCTATCATGGATGAATTGATAACTGGAGGGCTTTGGACTTGGAAAAAACCTAATTGGGCAGAAAATAATCCAAAATTCGAAGGATTTAACTGGATGAATGAAAAGCGGGAAGAGATTGATATGTGGGGATCTTATTGGAATCGCAGAGGGGGAAAAAAGTTATCCATGGGGCATCCCGGACGCCCTTCATTACTGAAATGGGAGGATCTAGATAAATACCTAGAAAAATATGCTCCTGATCCCTATGATCAAACTCAATATTCTCCTTTCTTTCTTGATCCTGCTAAAACCTACCAGAAAAAAAAGTACAAACTTTGTTGTTTAGGACATTTAGGACCTTTCGGTACAGGAGCCAATATGAGAGGTTTTTCAAATTTTTTAATTGATCACCGAAGGCATTCTGAGGAAGTTAAATATCTTTTATCTTATTTAACCGAATGGAATATTAAAAATATGGACGCATGGATCAAATATGGAGGAGCCCCTAATGGCTTTCTTTTGGTTGAGGATTTAGGGGAACAAAATGGACCTTTTATAGGTCCCCGAATGTTTAAAAAATTTTATGAACCTGTATTTCGAGAACTTTGTAACGCATCTCACGAACGTGGCTGTGAATTTCATATGCATTGCTGTGGGAAAATAGACCCTCTTATGCCAGATCTAATTGAATGGGGAGTGGATGCGCTAGAACTGGATTCCCCAAGGATGACGGGGTATACTAGTTTAAAACCTTTTAGAGGAAAAATCATGTTTTGGGGGTGTGTAAATATTCAATCAATATATACTAGAGGGACCCCTGAACAGTGCGAGCGGGAAGTATGGCATATGATAAGAAATCTGGGAACACGAAAAGGAGGATTTGGTGCCTATTTTTATGAAGAACCTCATATCCTTAAAGTTCCGAAAGAAAATATCAATGCCTTTAGGAGCGGAATAAAAAAATATGGGACCTATGCTAATATTCCAGCGCATTGGTGGGAATATCCAGTTGAGGAAAATTGGAAGGATGATGTGGTGCCTGCTCTCCCTCCCATTAACCAATAGTTCTTACATATTTTTCATCTTTTAAGGTAATAATGACAATATTGTTTGGAAAACCTTCTCATTATTATCTCGGGTTAAATTTAATAATTTGGTATTCGGCAACCTTAGGATATAATCCTTTACGGAATGTTTCATTTTCTCTCCAATCGTAGCAATGATAGGAATATTAGATTTAAACAATTTTTTAATTAATTCTTGAAATTTTTCCGAATAGAGTTCCATTTTACCGATTTCATCAATTATAATCAAATTTATCTCTCTATCTTCTATATTAAACAGAGTATCAATATAATTTTCGAATTCTTTTACAAATACGGAATACTTGCCCAATGTAAATCTAGTATTATAATTACCTACTCTTGCGAGTGGAAATCTATCCTTAGAACATATATCTTGGACATCAAAGCCCTCACGATTATTGTCTTTTTTTACTTCTGGAGTTAGGAAACCGAATATTTTATAGTTTTCCTCGGTATATAACCTGATTAGTTTAGAAATCATTGTAGATTTTCCACATCTTGGTGGACCAATAATCAAGATTTTAGGGTTCATATAAACAAATCTCTAGACATAATGTATATTTATTCGATTAAAAAATAATATTATGAATCTATTTTATCCTCAATAAAGCAATTTAACATTTATACGATTTATTAGTATAATAACAGCGTTTAAAATATAATAGAACACGGTTTTTTGTAGCTCAATTAACAAGGTAAAAAAAGTGTTCATTTTAAAAACTTAATCTTAATTGGTTCCTGCGTTAAAGCTTTAAATGAATCCTCAATCGACTTATAAGACCGAATTAATTCATTAAGTAAAATATTATTTTGTTTTATCAAGGGAATAATCTCAGCAATGTCTAATAATAATTGTTTCTTTTTTATCTTTCTTTTCTTAGGTTTTGTTTTAGATTTTTGATATTCTTGAATTTCTTGAGGGAATTTTGTGTCAGCTTGTTTTGTTTTTAATTGTTCGAGGGTGATAGAAGATATTGGAGTTGATTTTTTATCTATATTAATTATACCTTGCCTTAAATCAGATTTTTTGGTAATTTTCTGAGATTTTTTGTTTTTTTTCAAATCAATTTTATTCTCTTCTTTTAACGACCCGAATAACAACTCGTCTAAAATCTCGAGTTCCTCCTCATCTAATTCATCTTTTTTAGACATAAAACATTCGATCCTTTTTATTATCTTTATTTATTTTATTTTAGGGGGGATTTTCATTTCTTTTTTCATAGCCTGAGAAATTGCTTGCTTTCTAAGACTTGGAGATATATTATTTTGAGAAAAAAATATTACAGCCTGTTTTACCAAATCACTTACATTTTCATATTCAGTTGAAATTTTTGGAATCTCGCTTAAAACCAATCCAGTTAGACGATCTAATCGAAATGGAATAATGATTTCATCTTGTTCTTTTAAATAAATAAGAGGATCGGTGTCAAAGTCTTTAAACCATACAAGAGTTTCGAACCGTCTAATTCTTTTTTTCATAAATACTTTCTTTTTTTTTTCCATACGTTTTAATGCACTTTGTAAACCTCCTGAAGTAATTTTTAACTTAGATCTCATGGTATTTTTATCTACTTTGGTTAATTCCTTATAAAGCTGATAGAATGTAATTTCTTGTTGTTTTTGCTTTAAATGTTCTAAAATTATTTCCTCTGTTTTTTTAGGTTTTCGAACTTTTTCTTCTAAAATCTCTGTCATTATCTTATTTAGTAATTTGTTAGAAATTTTTCTCTAAATAATATTATTTAATTAATTTCTTTTAAGGTTACCTATTTTCTTTATTTCATAGAATATTTAATCCTTTTTTTTAAATTGATGTGTATTATTTAATCTTCAAAAATATAATTTTTTTATATTGTTTTGAATCTTAATGTTTTTAATTAACATATGAAACTTATAATTAATAATATTTGCATGATAATATTATCTAAAATAAAATTTAAGATTTATAACACTTAATCTCTAAGGAATGTTATGTAATGAATTTTTTTCTTCCTTTTTTAGAATTTTTAAAAATATTTTTTCTAATATTGTTAAAAAAAATGAGGTTACAAAAATTTGAATGGGTATATTATCAAAAGAATTTTTAGATATTATCTCAAGACAACTTTTGATATTATACTATGGTATTACATATAACCTTATAATTTATATCTAGAAAGGTAGTTCTACTTTAAGCTATTACCAAATAATGAATTACTATGCTTTATTTAATTCCCTAAATTTTTCTAATAATTTCTTTTGATCAGAAGTTATATCTTTGGGGATATTTATAGTAATCACTACATATTGATCTCCTTTGCCTTTTCCTCTCAGATAGGAGGCTCCGCGATTTTTAATCCTAAACTCCGTACCATGTTGAGTCCCAGGTGGGATATTTAGCTCTTTTTCCGTGATGGTATTATTTTTATAGTCAAGAGTAGGGACTTTTATTTTGTCACCTAATATGGCCGAGACGATATCAATTTCCGCTCTGGTATAGAGATCATTTCCCCGTCTTATAAAATTCTCATTTGGAATTACGCGAATTCCTAAATAAAGATCTCCAGGAATAGCTTGCCTTGAAGGGATGTGTCCCGCCCCTTGAACTTTTAAATGTACCCCATCCTCAACTCCAGGGGGAATCTTTACGTGAATTTTCTTAGTTTCGGGAACCATTTTATTACCATTGCATACTTTACATTTCTTTTTTATAATTTTACCCGTACCATTACAATTATAACATTCTGTTTCTCGAATTATTGTCCCAAATCCGGAACGAGACATAGTTCTCATCCGGCCTGAACCTTCACATTTTGGACAAGACTCAATAGAAGAAGGGTCTTCGGCTCCCGTTCCCTCACAATCAGAACAAGGGACATAACGCTCGATTTCAACATCTTTTTTCACTCCAAACATTGCTTCTTCGAAACTTATTTCAATGTGATTTTCCAGATCTTGCCCGACTTCTCTACGTGGTGCGCTTGTTCTACTTCTACTGCCAAAACCGCCAAAGCCTTCAAAAATGTCTCCAAAACCACCAAATCCACCCCCTCCAAAAATTGATTTAAATAATTCATCAATTCCCGGGATTCCGCCTCTGAACATATCGCTCATATCTATATCTACCCCACTAAAGCCAAATCTATCATAATTGCGCCTTTTCTCAGAATCGCTCAGGACTTCATACGCTTCTTGAACTTCTATAAATTTATCTTTTGCATTAGGATCCGTTTTATTTACATCCGGATGATATTTTCTAGCTAAGCGACGGTATGCTAATTTAATGTCATTTTCAGATGCATCTTTGCTTACCCCTAATACTTCATAATAATCCCGTTTATTTCTATTAGAACTCATGATACGATATGATTAGTTATAATTCTATCTATTAAAATCTATAGAGAAATTTAATTTTTTAGATTCTAAGGTTTAAAATTTAAATATATTTAAAAAAATTAAAAAATTGAAATTATTTTTAAGCCTTATGTTAATTATCGCTTGATATCTTGCCTTTCCTCCATTACGGAGTCCTTTTTATTCATCTTCATCTTCCCAATCTACATCGACTACTTTCTTATCTTTCTTCTTTTTATCGGTTTCAGCTTTATAAGACGCTCCACCGGCACCACCCATATCTCCCATACCTCCTGGTGGAACTCCTCCCATTCCGCCTGGAGGTGCGCCTCCCATACCGCTAGCTGCTCGCTGAGCTTGTTCTGCTGCTTGTTGATAAGATTGTTGCTGAGCCTGGGTTTGGTAAATTCTTTGAGAAAAGGAATACATTGATTTTTGAAGGTTTTCAATTCCTAATTTGATTCTATTTACATCATCAGTTTTAATATCTTCTTCCAGTGATTTAATGGCATTTTCAATCTCTTGTTTTTCATTATCTTGAATTTTTTCTTTATTATCTTCCATTAATTTCCTTGTTTGATAAATCATAGATTCAGCATTATTTTTCGCCTCAACTTTCTCTCGCAATTTCTTATCTGCGTCTTCAAATTTCTCAGCATCTCTGATTTTTTGTTGAATTTCATCCTCGGATAGTCCTTTTGCCCCCGTAACTGTTATACCCGTCTCTTTTCCTGTACCTAAATCTTTAGCTGTAACATGAACTATTCCGTCAGCATCAATCGAGAATTTAACTTCAATTTGCGGAACATTTCGGGGAGCGGGTGGAATACCTGTTAAATGAAACATACCTAATGAGATATTATCTGCTGCCATCGCTCTCTCTCCTTGTAAAACATTGATAGTTACTGCAGGTTGGTTATCCACAGCTGTACTGAAAATTTTAGCTTTTTCAGTCGGAATGGTCGAATTTCGTTCTATCAATGGAGTGGATACACCCCCTAACGTTTCAACCCCAAGGGTAAGAGGAGTTACGTCTAATAATAGTAGATCCTCAACTTCCCCCGCAATAACCCCGCCTTGTATAGCTGCACCCATTGCAACACATTCCATTGGATCAACTGAATGTTCGGGCTCTTTTCCGAAAAATTTCTTAAATCGTTCTTGAACAGAAGGCATTCGGGTTGGTCCGCCGACTAAAATAATCTTATCAACATCTTTTATGGATACTTTTGCATCAGCTACGGCACGTTGCATTATTGGATCTAATCGTCTTAAAGTGGGTTCAATTAACTGCTCTAATTTTGCTCTGGTAAATTCCATTTCCAAATGAATTGGATTTCCCTCTTTTTGACTAAGATACGGAAGATTTATAGAAGTAGATAAAGTAGTTGATAATTCAATCTTAGCTTTTTCAGCAGCGTCCCTTATTCTTATCATTGCTTTACTATCGCCTTTAAGTTGAATTCCTTCTTTCTTTTCAAATTCTGCAACAATCCAATCGACTAGCGTATTATCCATATCGGTTCCGCCTAACTGTGTATCGCCGGCAGTAGACATAACTTCAACCACACCTTCCCCATACTCCATAAGTGTAATATCAAATGTTCCACCACCCAAATCAAGCACACATATCTTCAAAAGCTTATTACTTGTATCTTTATCTAATCCATAGGCTAAGCATGCAGCAGTAGGTTCATTAATCATACGTACTACTTCAAGTCCGGCAATCTCTCCCGCGTTTTTAGTTGCTGTACGCTGTTGATCGTTGAAATATGCCGGAACTGTAATTACTGCCTTTTTTACGGGTTCTCCGAGATATGAAGAGGCATCGTTAGCGATTTTCTTAAGAATCATTGCTGAGATCTCTTCAGGACTAAATTCTTTCCACTCACTTCCCACCTTTATTTTTGCCTTATAAGTTGTGCCCATTTTACGTTTTATAGCGGTTACTGTTCCATCGGGATTAGAGACGGCTTGTCTTCGTGCGGGCTCTCCCACAATTTTTTGACCATCCTCACCAAACGCCACATATGATGGAAAGGCTTTCCCACCAAGCGTTCTTCCTTCTGCAGCTGGGATAATCTCTGGTTTACCGGTCGCACCTAAAACAGCACAAGCGCTATTTGAAGTACCTAAATCAATTCCAATTATCTTTTCTTTTTTCTTTGATTTGCTTTCTTCACTCATTTATACTTTCACTTTTTCTATGAATTCGTAATTAATAATTTATTGATTATGATATTTTATCATCGATTTGTTTTCTTTAGGAATATATATAATTTAACCATTAAATTTTTTTCGATGATTTAGAGATCTATATAAATAATAAAATTTAATTTTTTTAATTTTTTTTTATTTGATAAGGATTATCTTAATATTTTAAAAGAAAGTATTTATCTTACATTTTTATGAAATATAAACGGTATGGCATATGACTAAAGAGAAAGAAGAAAAGAAACCAAAAAGTAAAAGTGAGCAAATAAATAAGTCTGAAAGCATAGAAGAAGATAAGAAGGATAAAGAATCCAAACAAGAAACAGAAAAAAAAGCTTCTGAGCTAAATTCAGATCAAAAAGTGGAATTACTTGAAGAAAAGGAGGGAGCGGGTTTACAATTAGAGTATTTTTCTAAGGATGATTTGATTAAACAATTAAAAGAATTGAAAGAAGATCTCAAAAGTAGGGATGAAAAAATTAAAGAATTAGAACCTTGGAAGGATAAATATATGCGTTTACAGGCAGAATTTGAAAATACACAAAAAAGATGGGATAAAAATAGGCAATATTTAAAAGCTCAATATACTGCCGCCGTTTTGAAAGATTTTTTGCCTCTCTATGATTCTTTTAAAAAAGCTATAGAAAGTTCTCCTGAAAAGGATCAGTTGAAACAATTTTATAATCAATTCATGAATATTTTAAAATTTGAAGGCGCCACCCCGATGGAAACGAAAATAAATGATCCCTACGATTATAATTTGCATGAGGCAATAACATCAGTAGAAAAAAAAGATATTGAAGAAAATCGTATCTTAGATATTATCCAAGAAGGCTGGAAATTTGATAAAGATGTCCTTAGGTATGCAAAAGTGGTCATTTCTAAGAAACCAAAGCCTCCTGAACCGGAACCTGAATCAAAGATTGAAAAAGAAGCCGAGGGGCAAGCACAATCTCAAGAAGACACACAGAAGAAAAACAAAGAAGATTCTCCTGACGAGGATAAAAAAAAAGACTCAAATTCCAGTGAAAATAACTATATTTCTTAAAAAATGGTCTAAAACATTGACTTATTTTTTATTATATTTTTCTTTATTCCCAAAATTTTTAGATTTAAACCTAAAAAATTATTAGCTTGGTTTTTTTTTATAAGATAAAGATAGTACAATTTTATTTATTTTCAAGAAGTAACAAAATACCTAGAAAAAATATTAGAATGGAATGAATATGGGAGAAGAACCACAATTGCCCCCCATTCCTGCGATTGGGGACATAATAGATAGGAAGGATCGCTTTATTGAGAAGAAATACACCGTAATAAAGTGTGATAGTTGCCAGGCTAAATATCAGCGCGAATTTAAGCCAGGAGATTTTACATTCAAACACACAACAGATGAAGAGTGTGAAAAATGCCACCGAAAAAACGTTACCATTCAAGAAATCTATTCAGAATGGATAGATCCCAAAAAAAAAAAGAAGAAAAAGAAATAATGGCAATTCTATGTCATGATTACCAAAGATTTAGAAGGATTTATTGATAAGGCGGTTTCTCAGGATTTTATTTTACATAAAATTTCTGCTGAGGATACGCAAAATGATTCCTATAAAGCTTTAGAATTTACTCTTTCTTTTAACAATATTAATATTGAATATGTAAGGAAGGTGGAAAGCGAAAAATATCCCGTGATCCCTCGCTATCAATATTTATTTGGATTCTATCCCCGAGAGGGGTTATGTATTTATGTGAACAAGAAGGAACATAAAACTGCTTTGTGTGATGGACCTTTAAAAGAAATAAGTAGTACCTGCTCTTTAATCCATTCCCTCATGTATTTATTAATTCCCGCTACTAAATTTGAAGTATTTTCATATCTTCCCGCTTGTTGTGAACTTAATTGCCCAAATAGCCCCAAACAATACAATTTAAGGATTAATTTATTCGAGAAAGAAATCTAAATACTTAGAATTTTATTAAAGAAATTTATTTGAAATTAATTTAATACAAATTAAATAAAAACTATAAAAAGATAAAAAATTCTGTTTTTTTTAATTCTTGGAATTGAGACAAGAATTTTAGTTAGCTCTTCCTTCAATATTTTTAGTCATGGCTTCCATCATATTTTTTACAGGAATCTTATCAAATTTCTTTACCATCGTGAGTGCCTCGTTTGGACAATTGAACGCACATACTCCACATCCGATGCATTTCTCGTAATTGATTAAGATTTCCTTATCTTCTGTGTCTTCATTTATAAGTTCAATGGCGTACATAGGACAGAGTTTAGTACATAACTTACAATAAAGGCAATTTTCCTTTTCATATTCTGGAACAAAGTTTGAACTTGCTACAATTTTGGGATTCTCAAATTTTCGAATACCTCTTAACATTACGCAACAATCACGATCACAGTTGCATATGAAAGAGGACTTTTCAGTGATATTTTGGGTGGTATGGACCAAACCTGCTTCAGCCGCTCCAGTAAGAGTTTCAAGAGCCTCTTTTTTCGAGAGTTCTCTACCAAAACCCTGTTCTATACAATAATCTGCCCATGTATTAAAAGCCATACACACATTAATTGGATATTTGTTTACAGGTGTTCCATCGTTATGTATTTTCATGTGAGTTCGACATGCACAATCCATAACTGAGACCCTACGTGATTTATCCACAAAATATTTAGCCTGTTCAAAAGGGAGTATATTATTTTTTACTTGCTCTACTTCTTGATTCACATCAATGAGCTTTCCCTTACCACGATCAATGGTATCATCGACAGCCTTTTGATCAATGAAAACTCTCATAAATGGATAATTCGAACTGAATCCGTCTACAACATAGCCTTTATTATAATATTTTTCATATTCCTCGGTGAAAAGCATCAACGTTTCTTTTTCTTCAGCAGACGCTCTTTCATGATTTGAAAAATATAATTCAAATAGTCCAGGAAGTAAAGGAAACATTGAATAAGTTCTTATACCCTCATATTCTACTGAAAAAACTCGCTGAGTGCGTGCCATTTCTTTTAGAATTGGCTCAACTTCTTCAACTGGTCGCTTAACCTTTCGGGCTATTTTTTCAGCAGTGAAACGATCCATATACGGGCCATTAAAGGCTAATAAAATATCAGCCTCTTCGGGGGAGTATAATGCCTTGAGAATTTTTTCCATTTCCTCTGACCATATTACCCCCATTTTTTTAGCTATTTTTTGGTACTTCTCAACCATTTCTTTAACCTTTTATCCAAATTTATTTTTCTTTTAAAATCAAATTTATTTAACTCTTTAAGGATAATTCTTTACCCAATCCCGATATAAGATTTAAAGCCTTTCTGCCTTTCATTGTAATTAAGTATTTCTTATTTTCTTGGATTATATATTCAACTTCTTTTAATTTATCAATATGAAATAATAGGTGCCCTGCTTTAATTCCAGTTGCTTCTTCTAATTGAGAATAGTTTTTGCCTCCTTTACTTAAGGTATTTAATATCTTCAATCTTACGGCATTAGAAAGGGGAGTTAGTAAATCATTTAGTTCCTCTTCATTAAGTTCTTCAAAACTTGATTGCTGATCGGTTAAGGTTAGTTCTTCGAAATATTTTAAAGATAATTCTTTTGAATCGAGTATCAAATCTTTTAGTAGCTTGAAAGGTTCTATTGCATTTATTAAGCATTGGTTATTGGGACATATTTTTAAAACTTCGTCTGATTCTGAAAGTTTCATGAATTCATTAACTTCATTTAGAGCCGATTCCTCTCCTTTTTCCAATAATGTAGTTAGAATTTTAAAAATTTCTTTTTCAATTAGAGTTGTACAAAAGTCAAGTATATTACAATCCTTTGGTCTATTATCCAAAAAATTGATTAAAGTTTTATCGGCAACTTTAGTTATCTTCGTAAGATAATTTTCTCGAATCGTGGTTTTTTTTATCAATTCAAGCTCATTTCTCATAGTAAATAGCATATCCTGGAGAAAATTAAATTTAGTATCTAATTTTTCTAATTGATCGCTAATTTTTTTAAGAGTTTCTTCAGAATTATCCATTTTAACAAATTTTATAAATTTGATTTATTAAATTTTTAACTTAAACTATATTAATCTAGTATTCTATTTAAAACCTATAGGAAATATAGGAAAAAGGTAACTATTATATAAAATGCACCTAATGTTATTATATTGAAGTTAGATCCTAATTTTCAAAATAATATAATATTAGTGAAAAGAAAAAATGAGCAATGTTAAGAAAGAGCTTTTAGCTCCTTGTGGGCTTTATTGTGGGGTGTGTTCCATATATATTGCGCATAGAGATAATAATACCAAATTCAAAGAATTGTTATTACCTGTATATAAAGCATTTGCCAAAACTGTTGATGATATTTCATGCACTGGTTGCTTGTCAGATGGAATAGTTTTTCCAGTATGTAGGTCTTGTCCCATTAAAAAATGTGCTACAACTAAGGGGATTGAGGGATGTCATCAATGTGATGAATGGCCATGTAAATTTTTTAATAATTTTCCCGTCCCAGTTGCTAAAAAAGTAATGTTTAGAACGATTCCTACCTGGAGAGAACTAGGAACTGAAAAATTCGTAGAAGAGGAAGAAAAAAGGTATCATTGTCCGGAATGTGGAAATCCCTTATTTCGTGGTGCGAAGAGATGCAATAAATGTAAGAATCCCGTAGATTTAGATTGATTAAAATATCTATTTTTTTAATTTCTGATAATTTTTTTATAAAATGTCTTAATTTTATTATTTTTATTCAATTTAAAATTTGAGAAATCATTAAATTAATTATTCAAAAAAAAGTGATTACTGAATTGTAATCAAGCACTAAAATTTTCGGAATGAATAAAGAATGAATGAAAATAATAATAAGGTTATGTCAACTAAAGAGGCAGTTTCAAAATTTGTTATTGATGGAAATATGTTAGTGACTGCTAATTTTTTGCATGGAATACCCTATGCTATTACCCATGAAATCATACGTCAAAAAAAAAAAGATTTAACATTTGTTTCTTGCTCATCCATAGAAGAAGGCGATTTATTATTATCTGGAGGATGTGCTAAAAAATTTATATTATCGTGGTATCATAGAGCTGGTGGAAAGCTTTATAAACGTGAATTAGACAGAGCTTTATTTAAGGATCTTGTCGAATTTGAAGATTATTCAAATTTTACAATGGTCTCGATGTTTATGGCGGGTGCTCTGGGGTATACTTTTATGCCTGTAATGAAATCCGTTATGGAATCTGATATTTATAATTTAAGGACATTCATGGGAGAAAATAAATTTAAAACCATAAAATGTCCATTTACTGGGGAAGAAACAGTTTTAGTACCCGCCTTAAATCCGGATGTAGCAATATGTCATGTGCAAAGAGCTGATAAATATGGAAACGCTCAATTCTGGGGCAGTTTGGGCACTTTAAAATGGTCTGCTTTAGCTGCTAAAAAGATTATAGTTTCTTGCGAGGAAATTGTCGATCATGAGAAAATTAAGCATTCTCCTTACTTAACAATTTTACCTGGATTTCGGGTGAATGCGGTTTGTGTAGAACCAATGGGAGCACACCCAAGCCCATTAGCGGGATATTATAACACGGATATTAATTTTAGGTCCATAATTTTTCGATCGATGTTTAACAAGATCTCCAATGAGATCTTTATGAAAGAATGGATTTATGACAGAAAAAATAGAAAAGAATATTTAGATCATTATATTGAGAGATATGGGAAGGAACCGTTAGAGGAACTTAAAGTAAATGAATATCTATCCGATCAAATAAATTTAGGATATAAAAAAAAATATTGGCGAGATGATTTCTGCCATAAAATCGCGATGTCACGAGGGGAATATGATAAATTAATTGAAAAATATGGTGATTTAGAAATATGAAGTATAAACGTGTAGAATTGTTGATTTTAACCGCGAGTAGAGAGATAAATGATTATGACATTGTGGTAATTGGTCAAGGAATACCCATGGCCGCTGGAGCAATTGCCAAAATGAACCACGCACCTCATTCTATAATTTTAACTGAAGCTGGAATGATCGATCTTAATATTTTCCAAAACATGGAAGATGTTGGAGATCCAGGGTGCACTCTGGGATATTCATATGCAGTTGATCTATTTGATGTATTTACGACCATTGTAAATAGGGGGTATTGTGATGTGTGTATATTAGGAACCGCTCAACTCGATAAATATGGAAATATTAATTCCACAGCAATAGGTGGATATGATTTTACAAACAGGAGAAATATAAAGTTGTCTGGATCAGGGGGTGCAAATGAATTTGCTGGGCATAGCAATCGAACAATACTTACCATAGTGGGTGGAGACTTTGTAAATAAATTGGATTATATGACTAGTCCTGGGTGGCTAACTGGGGGTGATTCTAGAAGAAAGGCAGGATTACCTGGAGGTCCGACTGCAGTTGTATCGAAAAATGGTCTTTTTAGATTTCATGAAGATTCCAAAGAGATGTATCTTGCGGGAATCTTTCCCAAAACAAATATCGAAGATATTCGAAAACAAATTCCATGGGATTTAAAAATCGCAGAGGATTTTGGGAAGGAATTAGAAAAAATTCCTTCCCCTAAAATTGAAGAATTAAAAATTATTAGAGAATTTGAACCTTTTTTTGGCATAGGAGCTCATGAAGGGAGAATACTACAATCCCAAGTATTACCATTATTTTATGAACGGGGAGTTAAGAACATTTTAACTGATTAATTTTTTTTCTTTTATCTATAAATCTTTAAATCTTTATTAATTAAATCTTTAGGAATTTGAATCATATTTTTATTTAGGGTTATATTTAGAACCTTTAATTGCTTTAATTCAGAAATAGTTTCGGGTAAATCCTCAAGTTTATTCCCTCTTAAATTCAATTCTTCTAATAATTTGAGTGAATTAATCCATTCGGGAAGATATGTAATATCATTCCAGCTTAAGTCAAGTTTTCTCAGATTTTTTAATTGTTTAAATGATTCAGGTAAGGAACTTAGTTTATTATTTGGTATTATCAATTTTTCTAAAGAATCAAGTTTTCCAATTGATTTTGGTAATTTTCTTATGTTGCTGTCATATAAATTTAATTCGTGTAGAGATGGTAAAAAATCAATCCAATTCTCAAAATCATCTGATAATGCTTTATTTCCCCCTAATCCAAGCATTTTTAATGAACATAGGCTTTTTATCCATTTTGGAACGTAATTTAAATTATTTAATCCTAATTTTAGTTTTTTTAAGGAGGGAAGCCCCTCTATTGACTTTGGAAGAGTGGTAAATAGATTCCCATGGAGGTTTAAAACCTCCAGTCCAGATAATTCTTGAATTAATGGGGGGAGGGTTGATAATTTGTTATGTTTTAAATCTAGAATTTTTAGGTTCTTTAAATCACCAATCGAATTTGGAATCTCCAATAAATTATTATACCTCAAATTTAAATACTCCAATGATTCGCAGGAGGAAATATTCTCAGGAAGCTTTTTTATTTCATTATGGCTTAAATCCAAATATTTCAAGGATTTTAGAGATAAAATAGATTCGGGAAAAGGAGAAATTCTATTACTTTTTAGAATTAATTTTTTAAGTTTCTTTAAAGAGCCAATAAATTTAGATAAATCCTTTAATATTTTCCATCCAGAGATATCATTACTAGTAAAGGATAAATCTAATTCAGTTACTAATCCATTTTTTACTTGAAACTTGATTTGTTTTAGCGTGTCTACAAAATATTTTATGATAATATAGTTACTAGCAATTTCTGCTAGCTGAGCTACCTTAAAATTATTAATATGTTTATTTTTAAACAGATTACTAAGACTACTATTGAATTTATAGTTCTCAAAATTTTTGATTTTTTCAATTAAGATGGATTTTGCATTCTCATCGTTGATTTCAGTGATAGTTAAAATAATATCCATTAAAAATTGCCACGACGTTTCATGTTGTAATGCCCACCTTAAAGGAATTAAAAATTTATCTCGAAATAAAATTTTTAAAATATTAGCTGCTAAAATTCGGATTTCCTCGTTAGAATCAGATATGAGTAAATTCTCTAATATTGAAAATATTTTTTGGTTTTTACTCCCAATTTTTTGTAAAATTTTTAAGCATTCTATTCGTATATCATCAGTTTTCGCATTTTCAAGTAAATAGATTAATAGATCCTCAGCTGTTAATTTGTCGATCTCTTTTTTCTTAAAATCGTGATACACTTCTTTTGGAGTTTTAAACATATCCGAACTTTTAATTTCTCACTAATAAATAAATGTAATAATATGATATGATATTAAATTCTTTCATGCCACAGGTTGATTAATTTAATTAAATACGAAAAAGAATTATGCTAAATTCAACATGATTTTCAATTTTTTTATAAAAAGAAAGAAATACTATGAGTAATAAAAAGAAAAGTTTTCTATTTTAAGCCAGCAGCATCAATAATTGCATTTGCAACCGCTTCTGGTTCGCATTCTTCAATAAAATGGCTTGCCTTTTCAAAAATTCTAACATTGCCTTCGAGTTGAGGTAGATTGTCAATCCATTGCTGGATAACCTCGTCTTTAGCCGATGGATCCCAGCGCCCTAACACGGCACGCACTCCAATATTTTGCCCGTCAGGACCCCATACTTTACTAATATTGTCTTGAATAAAACGATAAAAAGGAGTGGTATCGCGTTCTCCTAAGGTGGGTTCTTTATAAATATTCCCATATCCCCATACTGGCGTTTGAAGTACTAACCGTTTCGAACTCATCACATTTGCATCCGATTGAAACTGCTCTCGGAAAAATTTTTGAGCATCATTTTCATCTTCTACAAGGGCTCCTCCTTCTCTTAGCTGCGTGAGCATATTCGGCATATTATCGACTAATTCTTGGGGATCATCGGGATTAAAAAATATTGCGAAGGAGGCAAACACACCCCAAAAATTATTCGGAATAATTTTAGGGAATTTTGACCAGGGAAAGCCTTTAATAGGGAAGTTTTTATCATATCTTAAACCCGTTTTTGGCATCGGAAACACGGTAGTGTTTAATGCAATTAGATTAGATACCCGCTCCGGTACTTTCAAGAAAGCGCCTACACCAATGGGGCCGCCCCAATCGTGTATTATTAGAGTAACATTTTTTAAATCTAAATAGTTTATGAGTTGTAAAAGATTATCGGCGTGGTCCATACACACCATTTCAAAGGAAGCTTGATCTGATAAACCAAAACCGATATGATCCATTGCAACAAGCCTGAAAGGTTTCATGGCAGAATTAATTAAAAATCTAATGACCTCTCTATAGGTATAGGAACATTCAGGATTACCGTGCACAAAAACGATAGTACTTTCCGGATTTCCCGTTCCATGAATGCTGTCTCGGTAAAAAAGCTTTTTTCCAGCATCGAGACCCTCTTTTAATTCATGCCAAAATCCGCAACCTTGGGGATAATAATCGGAAGGAATGCTTTTAACTGGACTATTACTTGGAATAGAATTTGAATTTTTGCTCATGATAAGCACCCAATCTATCTTAGAAGATTAAAGGAGATTTAAAATCCTCCATAGCTACGTTTTTCTATATAGTCCAGTATTAATTCATCTAAATCGCTTCTATCAGATTTTTTTCGAACCATTCTTCTCAGGAATCGATTCATGAGATTGAATTTAAAATTATTCATCCGCATTTCTCTTCGAATTTTTCGGGGAATTTTGTTGGGATATTTGGTTATATAAGGGATATCATCATCTTTAATGGATTTGTCTTTATTATATAGATAAATCTTAGCCGGTTCCTCTCTGGGCCTACGATTCCACGCATCAAACATATGCTTCATCTTGAATTTTAATGCACGCTTTTCAATTCCCTTACTGATTAACTCCATCGTTTTTGTAGGTTCTCCGAGAAGTTCTCTAAATCTTTCATCTGCCTTAAACACTCTTCTTCTCACGACACCATTAGGTGCAAAACGTTCCATTGCACCTAATATAGACCATGTGCTGACACAAGCTCTTTTAAATAATTTCGAACGGTATTCATTCATCATCGGATTATCAGAATTTATACAGAAATCATATCCATTAAGAGACACTTCAAATCTACGTAACATCGAAGGACCCCATGTTCTATAGAGCAGGTCATATCCATATTCCGTCAGATTGAGCGTTTCGTGGGTTTCCATAGCGATATTTTTTTGGGCACCACTCCAGAAGTGAACATCTTCCCATGGTACATCCATTACTCTTCCTTCATCTTTAAGTTTACGCCAGAGTTCGGTTCCTGGGAAGGGAGATAGGCGTGTTAATTGTTCATAAGTGGGTTTACATGCAACAAAATAATTAAGATCTTCATACATATTTGCATGATTATGATAATCCCATCCGCAAATCCATGCACCTAAAGTACGAATGCCCATAGAATGGAGTTTATGAAAAACCTCTCGAGCATCAGCTTCTTGAACTTTTCGGTATCCATGTTCACCTGCAAATTTGGATTCCACACCGACGAAAACTGCTCCCATCCCGGTTTCGGGGATGGCATCCCAGCCATAATTGCTGGCAAAATGCCAAATAAAATCTACCGAGCCGAATCCTGTCCAATCGACATTTTCGATAAGATCAACGTTCTTTTGCCATCTTTCTTTGGTTCTGATCAGCCAACGGGGGTGTCGGAAATGATCTTCCTCAATTACAAAAACGGAGGATAATCTATCAAAATGTTTACGATACAGTTCAACATGGTCCACAAAATCATCTGGTGAGAGTAATTCAATTCTTTTCTTTCCATACATTTCTGTGGTTGAGCAAAAATCGCACCCTCCAGGGCATCCTAATCCCGTAACTAAAAATCCTATGCCCCCTCGAGGATATTTATTAATAAAAGCAGGAGCTCCACCACATTTAGGCATTAATTTTTGTGTTATAGTTCGATTCGTATCTTCTCCTAGTAATTCACGGAGATATTGTACACCCTCCCCCAATACTACGTGATCTATATATTTTTTTTTGGTTTCTTCGTCATATTGTGCATTAAAAGCTTGAGCTCCATAGCTACCTAAAAGGATTTTGGTTTCAGGTGATTTTTCTCGGATATATTTACTCATTTTCATGACCATATCGAGATGTACGGGAAATGCACTAATCCCTATATAAGCATAACCTTTATCAACTTCTTGAGTAAAATTGTCCCATCTAGGATATTCAAGCAATGTTGCTGGTATATCAATGTTCTGTGCTAAGATGTGATTAGCATAGCAGTGCGTATGGGAAACAATTGTGAAGATATCGTCCGCATGGGTAAATCGCTGTCCGGTAGCATCAGTGAGTGAATCGTTGGCTGGGAGAGATGGGTATGGGTAGCAAGGGGTTGTCAATAAAATTCGATCTGTTATCATAATTTATTCCCTCAATTTATAATTGATTTTATTAATATTATTAATTGTTATTATTAATTTTGATAGTTTTATTAATTGCTATTAATGTAATTATTAATCACTCGAATATTTAAATCTTGTTCATTAATGCTGAACGTTGTTGGCGAATGTATAAATATTAGATTATTAATTCTTATAATAATGGAAAACAAAAATGACTACAAATTAAAAATTCTTAGCAAATTAGAGGACTCAGCATCGGGTTTGACTATTACCGAACTTTCGAAAAAGGTGAAATTTCATCGTAATACGGTATCTAAATATTTAGGTATTTTAGAAGCAGAAGGTTTAGTGAAAAAAAAAGAGATCGGAAAAGCCCTATTATATTTAAGTACAAAAAGAAAATATTTACGCAGAAAGCTAGTGAACTCATTCATTCAGGCGTTATTACATGCGTTAAAAAAAAACTTCCCCAACGAAGAGCAAATTTTCAAAAATGTGGGTCAAAATCTTTTAGAATATTTTCAATTTTCTCTTGGGGATGCTTATACGAAAGAATTTGAAAAAATCAAAACAAATTCCAATAAAAAAACATATTTAGAACTTTTTAAAGAATTTTATAATTCCTTTGATTTTTTTCAAGATGATCTTAATATTTCGCTTGTAGAGCTTAATCCCAACAAAGTAATATATAGGATTAGAAACTCAGAATTTTTGTATAATTCTGACGATTTCATCTATTATTTTTATATTGTATGCGGGATTACTGAGGGTATTTATCTACGGGGTTTGGATATTAAAGTGAGCTGCAATATTGAAAACATTCAAATATTAAATAATAAAGAAGAATCCTATGTAGATATCTCCTTGGCTATTCAATAAGCATCCTTCTTATATTCAAGGTGATTGTTTATAAAAATTGATAACTCCGTGACAATTGCAGGTAGTTGCGATAATTAATGTATATTTGCGATTGGAGAAGGTATCAAGAATGTTTTCTAACTTCTTTAAAGAATTATAAATCTCACTCCCCTTTAAACCCCCCAATCCTCCCATTAATTGATAACTTTCCCCAATAATAATTACAGTTAAGGATTTATCCTCGATGAATCTAAAATGATTGGTTAGTTGATAATAGTTTTGCAAATATTTGGTAATCGTTACGGGCTTCTCTCTTTTAAAATTTGGACAATATTTTTCGGGTCCAACACAATTATCGGGACAAATTTCATCAATTTTGCAGTATGATAAATAAACTACTCCTTGGTCTAAATTATAGCTTAAAATCAATTTTGAATTCGCTTTCTCAATAAAATTGAATGCGGATTTTGAATCTGAAATTAAATTTAATGCTTTTTTTTGTTTTAAAAAATCAGAAATAATATAAGCTAATAAATGAATGGGAATTACAGGAATAATATACTCTGGATTTAATTTGAGAAATAAATCGGTTATAATTGAAACATCAGAAATTAAGAAAACGATTTTTCCCGCTTTCACATCATTTATTCTTGAATAAAAATCATTTAAATTGTCGAATTTATAATCAGCATCGGATGCACAGATACAGTTGGGGTCATTATCAATTAAAATAATCTTATAGTTATTCTTTATTCCAAATTCGAGGGCTTTTTTGCCAAACTTACCTCCTCCAGCAACAATTAAGCAACTCATCCTTTTATTCCAGACGTATCATTTACATATTTTTGATATTCATGAAGTTTTCTCATTGTAATCGTGGCAATTTCGGGATCTCCAACAACCATTATTTTGTTTTTTTCATATTCTTCAAAGACAGGATTATTGATACTTGAACTAATTGAAATGTAAATGATTCTCTTATCCGGGAATTTCTTACATAAACCTATTTCACCATCAATAGTTCCTTTCAATCGTTCATTTACAACGGGCATCATCATTTTTAATAGTCTTTCTCCATATTCATTTAATGGTTTTAAAGATTTTACTCTTTCATGAAAGCTGGCGGATGTCATCGTAAAAATTACATCAAAAATTCCTGAATTCAACATTAAATCTATAATGTCTTGATAAAGACTGAAATCATTTGTAGCTACTAAATCCACGGGATTATTATGACTCCAATAAAAAGGTAAATGATGTGAAATTTCCTCGATAAGTTTAGGACCATTTGGTTCGTTCCTCAAATCTACAACATTAAATCCATGTTTTTCACAAAGATCTGTCATAAGAACAACAAATCCCCCTCCACCGCTTATAATACCTGCTTTTAAGCGATCTCTAGTAGGTAGGGGTAATACATATTGTGCTCCTTTAATTAAATGAATAAATTCCTCTATTGATTCTGCATAAATAACACCCGTTTGCTTAAAAACAGACTT
>SDNV01000034.1 GCA_004524515.1 Promethearchaeota archaeon | reverse complement strand
TTGTATCTGGAACTTTTGAAATTTCAATTCTTATTTGTTCCATCGTATCTCTATCTCGAAGTGTTACTCTATTATCATCTAAAGATTCATAGTCAATAGTAATGCAAAAAGGAGTACCTAATTCATCTTGTCTCCGGTATCTTTTCCCTATTGACCCAGCTTCATCATAAAAAGAACTTATCCGATTTTTAAGTAAATCTTTATGTATCTGTAAAGCCAAATTTCTTATATTTTCTTTATTTTTCACAAGAGGAAATACGGCTACTGAGTTCGGTGCTAAGTCTGGATTTAATTTCAAATTTATTCTATCATCTTCTACTTCAAAAGCATTTTCGAGTAAGGTATAAATTATTCGATCTGGTCCAAATGCTACTTCAAGAATTTGAGGTACTTCTTTCACTTGAGTATTTGAACTCATACTTATTTCAAAGTTTTGATTCGAAAATTCCGCATGACGCTTTAAATCATAATCAGTTCGATCGTGAATTCCGCATATCTCTACCCATCCAAATTGCTGTGTTTTAACTTCTAAATCCCATGCATCATCCGCATAATGAGCCCTTTCATTGGGAGAATGTTGTCTAAATCTGATAACCTCATCAGGAAAACCTAAAATTTTTGTTAAATAAAATCCAAGATAAATACAATAAGCGTATGCTGGTTTTTTAAGCACAGCTTTTTTAATTGCATCTTCAAGAGTAATTATATTTGGTTTATCAATTTTTTTGTCTTGTAGTTTCCAGTCTAATAAGGGTATTTTATTTTTTTTGATTTCATGAAATTCTTCAAAATCCATTTCCTGCTCTTTTCCGATAAAAAGTTGTAATTCAAATTGATCAAAAGCTCTCATTCGAAGAACTTGTTGTCTTGGAGAGATCTCATTCCTATAAGCTTTTCCATATTGAAATACTTTTATTGGATATTGACGCCGTGCATCTTGATCTAATCGATTAAACAATAAATATGTTGTGGTGGCAGTTTCTGGTCTTAAATAAGCAGTCACATTATTTCCAACAAATGTTTTTAACATCAAATTATATTCTTCTATTTTATTTAATGGAAATTCACATTTAGGACAAAGTAAATTGTTAATTTTAATTAAATTCTCCATTTGTTCATATGATAATCCATCAATCATTTGATCTGGTAGATTTTCTTGAAGAAACTTATCAGCTCTAACTAATGTATTACATTTTTCGCATCTCAAGACAGGATCAATGAATCTCTCTAAATGTCCCGAAGCTTTCCAAACAATTTCAGGCATAATCGTGGGACATTCGACTTCAACAAATCCAAATGCTCTTAATTCTCGTCTAAAAAGAGAAAGTACTTTGTTTTTTATCTCCATCCCTGCAGGTCCATAGGAATAAAATCCTGCAAGTCCTCCATAGATTTCAGGACTGGGTCCCCAGATGAAACCCCGCCTTCTTATGAGAGAATTAAATGTTTCTATACTGTCTTCAATTTTCATTTTAAATTAACTCAATTCTTATAGTTTTAAAGAATAAATCATAATTTTTTTAGTTTGATATTTTCCTTATTCTCGAAAAATGAATATTTAAAACTAATAAATAGATTATTATAATTAAATTAAAATTTTAAAATCGAAACATTAAAATTTTCTATAGAGAGTTTAGTGAGTGATTTATTTGATATTTCAAGAAGATCAACCTTTTCGCTTCTTTTCATTTTGGGATGCGGTTGAAATGGGACTTTATTTTGTTATTGTGGGCTATTATTTTTTAATATTTGCGTTCTTTTTACTTATGAGATTTCGAACATCTAAAAGATTGTACTGGTTGTTTTTTAGTTTTTTATTTCTATTTCTAGCTGCAGGAAGAGTATTTTTTATCGGCTATTACTTTTTCATTCCAGAGCTTAAAGGCACCATGACTAATGCCGCACTTGGTGAAACACTAATGCTATGGTATCGTCTGGCAACTTTTTTTTCTTGGTTAGCTGTTGCTTGTTTGATGGGAGTGTTAGGAGTTTTACTTTTTCCACCCGAAACGGAATTAGACACACAAACTGAAGCGATAGATTCTAAAAAAATAATATTAACTCCAAATTTAAAGATTTTAATCCGAATTATCCTAATCGTAATTCCAGTTGTGGTTGGAATTCTAGCACTAATATTACCAGATAATTTATTCATGGACCCCGAGATCATAGATGAATATGACTTAGATGTCAAATTAATTACTATTGCAGGTTATCCTATTGGAAGATTTGTGTTAAATTTAATATTATTACCTTTATTTATTATTGCGATTCCCGTCTTATTCATTTACTTGGCAACAAGAACTTATGGGGTTCTAAGAAGGTCTTATGCGTTGAATGCCATTGGATTTTTTATCTATTACACAGGTAGAGCATTACAGGGTATTTTCGAGGTACTTAGCTGGCCTCATTTTCAATCCACAATTCCTCCATTAATAATTCTATTATCATTGTTAATTATCGTTATCGCAAACAATTATGAACAACTTAAATAAAGAGGCTAGCTTTCAATAAAAAATTTCTTTCAATTAAATCCTTATATTTGATTTTCTTGAAATAATATTCTTTTGATTTATATTGAAAATATTAAATATAATTTACATTATTACTTTCTTATAGTAAAAGATTGAAATAATGTTTTTATATTATTTTTAGTGAAAAAAAAATTCCAATAGTTCTCTTAATTTAAATTAATTATAAACTAAGGAAGGAAAAGAATATGTCTATACATGGTAATCAATACCTGCTTCCATTATTTTTACGAAAGGATCCAAGTTTACCTTATATCTATGAGAACGATGAACTGACATTAGCTTTTTACTTATTGACCAAGAATTTAGAAAAACATAAAATTTTATCTTTTTCTAAATTATTATGGCCGCTATTAAGTATTCAAGGGGTTATATCAACACATATTATACTTGATGGTTTAAAAGTATACTCTAAAAAAGGTAAATTCAATAATCCTCCGCGACAACCTTTAATTGGTCATATCTTAAGAAATATTGAAAATAGAAAAGAAGTAGATGTATTGAAAAAAATAATAGAAATTTTAACCTATAAAGATGTTGAGGCAGAAGAAATTGGTACGGGTGAGGAGTCCGAATATCAAACTCTTATAATAGAAGGATTAATTAACCCAGAACATCTTCATTCTCTGTTAAAAATAATACCAAATTTAGATTATTTACCTATTACAGAATATTCTCCATTAGATACTAGCGTAACTACTGAAAATGCCTTAAATATTGCCGAAAAATATCGAAATACTATTGATACTATGAAAGGAAATGCCTTTAGGTGGGAGACCCAAATTTCATTAATAGAAAAAGAAGTTAAAAAATGGCTTACAGATTTAACGGTTAAACTTAAAGATATTGAATTACGATTTACGTCTCAGATTAATAAAACCAGTTCAACAATTGACACCACTCAAGTAAAACAACAATTAGAGTTAGAACAAGATAAAATTGACCAATGGAAAGTAAATGAAAAAAAAAATCTAATTGAGAATATAACAGTTTTATTTAAAACGGTTGAAAGAAATTTACAGGAAATAATTAAAAAAACTAGATTCTTAAGTCAAGAAGATTCATTAAAATCAAGAGTCTTTGAAGATCTATTACCTCAATTTGAATCCCATTTCAAATATTTGAATGAAGAGGGAAAAAAATTTCTAATCAGTGTTGAAAATTTGTATGCCAAATTTGGAGAGTTTAAAGAACAGGGGATAATTATTGATAATGAAGCCGAAAGAAAACTTTCAGAATTCGAAAAGGATTTAAAAATAAAACTTCAAGATAGAGATATGCAATTAGGGATATTTAAAGAGCAAAAGGAAACCGAATTAATAGAAATAACACAATCTAGAAATGAAATCGAATCTCTTTTCAATAAAATAAAAGAACTAATTCAATCAAAGATAAATGCCTGTTTCCAGGATGCGAATGATTTAATTGATTGGTCTATAAGAGATACTCAAGCTGAGCTATTCTCGAAACCAATTCAATGGATCTATATGCCATTATATATTATATTCGTTGAAGATGAGGGTTCAATGGAAGAACATGTGGATATCATCTTACCGGGTTATATTGGGGATATAAATAGATTGTATGAATCTTTATCCGACTCTTTCGCACAACTAAATACTATTTTAAAGGAAAAAATAGAGGAAGATATGAAACTTAGATCAAATTTTGAATTTTCAGCTGAAAATAAAAATTTAGTAAAAGATCTAAATTTTAAGAAAAAAATTCAAATGGGAATATCCATTTTAAACAATAAGGGATTAATGAATAATCAAATTGAGGATACAATTAAAAAAAATCTTAATTTGGTACCATAAACTTAAAACTTTCAAATATGTCAGAATCTAAATTCGATCTTAAAAAGAGGAGGATAAGGGAATTTTTTTCAACCTTTAAACCAGGACATAAATACAAGGATAAAAAGATTAACGAGATCCAAGAAGAAGCATATAAAAAGGGAATGATTTATGTTCAGATGCGTCTTCCTGTCAATAAAATTACTAAGGATTTTGAAGATATGTTAAAACAGAAAATTGAAAGTAGCGTTGTGCAAGCTAAAATTCGAGTAGCTACTAGAGAAGATCTTTCATCCGTAATGGATCTTTATAATAAATCTTGGCTTACGGCCAATACCCCTTTTAGACCTATTGAAATTAGTTCCTTAAAGACGATATTTGATGATCCGGATACAATATTTTTAATTGCAAGAGTATATGGAAGAGATTCTGGGTTTGTGATTTTAGATTTTGAAGGGGATAATAAAGAATTCGCAATAATCGCGGCTCTTGGAGTATTACCTAGATTTCAGCGAAAAGGATTAGGCACAGTGCTCGGGATGGCAGCTTGGAACCATATAAAGGAGAAGCATCCAAACGTAGGGGAATTAAGATGTGAAGTTTATAAAGATAATTATATATCTTACAATTTTATAAAATGGATTGGATTTGAAGAATTTGGGAAAAAGTTATATCGTAAAGAAGATTTTCTTATTGAAGAAGATATCGAATAACATTTTTTAACATTTAGTTATTTGTATTTAGAAAAACTATTTAAATCCTTTATTAAAATGTCAGAAGATAAATCAAGTTTCAAAAGAAGAATGATCAGAAGTTTTTTCTTAGCATTTGAAGAAGTTGATAAAAAAGAAGAGGAAATACAGGAAGAAATAGAAAAGACGGGGATGAAATATATTCAAATGAGACTCCCTGTAGAAAATATAACTTCAGAGTTAGAAGAAAATTTAAGAAAACGTGTAGAACGAAATATTCTGCACGCAAAGATCAGGGAAGCAGATGAAAATGATTTAGAGAGTATAACTCATGTGTATAATAGAAGTTGGATGACTTCATGTACGCCATATAGCCTTTTATCAGTAGAATCATTAAAACAAATTTATGATTATCCTGAAACTGTAATTTTAGTTGCTAATGTTTATGGAACTGATGCTGGATTTGCAATACTTGATTTTGAGGGGCCAAACAATGAATTTGGAATTATAGCAGGATTAGGAGTAATACCTCGTTTTCAAAGAAAGGGGCTTGGTAAAGTTATAGGGATGGCAAGTTGGGATTATTTTAAAAAAAAGGGAGTTAAAGAACTTAGATGTGAAGTATATGTTGATAATAAAGCATCATATGATTTTATAAAATCTTTAGGTTTTGAAGAGTATGATGTTAAAGTGTATAAGAGCGAAGATTTTGCAAGTTAAAGTAAGTATAGATTAATTTTTATAATTTTAATAGAATAATAGACCATTTTTAGAATCCTTCTATTTTATATATGTTAATCAATTTTTTTTTACATTGAACTCCATAAAGAATTTATAATTAAGAAAAATGAGTATTCAAGAAGGAGCGAATAAAGATTTCAATCTTCCTGACAAAGTTTCGAACGACACTTCTTATTTGAGAATTCATTCAATTGATTTTCTCAAAGGTATAGCGATTTGTATTATAATCTTAATTAATTTGGCTGATGTTTGGATTATAACTAATTCTCGGTATTTTTATGCTTATTTAGTTATATTTTTAGATGTTTTTGGCACTATTCTGTTAATTTTTTTATCGTCTCTAACAGTTATTTTTTGGTGGAAGAAAAAAATGGGAATTCATCCTGATAAAGCAATTCGAAATGAAATTTTAAGTAGAGCACTTATCTTGATTCTACTCGGTACAATATTAAACCTAATACTAGTGAATGATCATCCTTTTCCTCTGAATTTATGGGGCTGGAATATTCTTATATTTATTGGTTTTTCATATATTGTTTGTTATTATGCGGTCAGATTATCAAGAGGTGTCAGATGGATTATTGGCTTTACACTATTTTTTATCACTACTCCAATTCGAGAACTTTTAATTATTGGAAAAGAGTTACATTTATTTTGTGCGGTTTTACACTTCATAATTGTATCTCCTAATCCAGAAATTAGCCTTTTACCGTATCTAGGAGTATGTTTTTTTTCAACTATATTTGGTGAAAGAATACTTGAATCTATGCTACTAGATAACAAGCAAGCTTACATGGATACGTTCCGCACCCTTATAATTTTTGGTTTTATTTTCATCGGTCTAAGTGTTTATTACGGCTATAATTTAGTCAATGAAAAGATACTTGACCCCATAGATTATCCTCAAATCAGGGTTGTCGGAATTTTAGATATAAAAGGGATTCCTGGATTTCTTATAAGAGGAACAGCTCCAAACTTATTTTATGGATTAGGTGTAGCTTTATTAATGCTTGGAATTTTTTTTTATTTACTCGATTTTAAAAAAAAAAATAATTATTTTGTAAGAACTTTATGTAGATATGGGAATCTCTCTTTAACCCTTTTGTTAATCCATTATTTAAGTTTCATCTTTTTTTTTCGACAGTTGGAAATTATACTTTTTATTATAGTATGGGCAGTTTATATGGTCTTTTTAGGGCTTTTGATGTTCATCTGGAGGGAGTATGGTCATAATATAGGAACCATTGAATGGATAATTTCACAAATTAGATTTAAGAAAAAGGGTTAATAAAACATTTTTTTTAATTTACAAATTATTTGTATTTGAATTAAGTAAGGAATTAATTTTTTCAGTTAATAATTTTATATTAAACTCATCATTTAAATCCTCATAATGACTCTTAGCTTCTTGAAAGTGGGTTATAGCAAGTTCTATTATACCCTTATTTAGATAAATATCTCCTAATTTATGTAAGATTTCTGCTATTCTCTTAGAATAATTTAATTCTTTAAATAATTCTAATGATTCTTCAAAAAGTCTAATAGCTTCTATATTATCATATTTTGAATAAACATTAGCTATTTTATATGTTAACTCCGCATAATTTAAATCATCTCCAAATTTATAATAAATTTCTCTTGCCAAATTATAGTATTCTATAGATTTATTATAATCTCTTTTTTTTTCAAAAAGAAATCCTAAATTTTCTAACACAATGCTTTCTTTAACTTCAATCTCAGCAATGCGTACCGCCTCAAGACTTCTAAAAAAGTAGTTCTCTGCTTGCTTATATTTTTCTTGTAGAACAAATAGCTTCCCGAGGTACAAAAAGAGTTCCCATTCTAATTTTGCCTTATGCTTAATGGTAAAATTCTTACTTAATTTAATTTGATTTATTATCTCTAATGCTTTTTGTATATATTGAAAAGATATATTAAAATTATTTGAGCCTAAGAAAAAATTTAATATTCCTTGTTTTGTAAGAGTAATTATACTGCCATAAGGATCTCCGATCTGTTGAAAATATTCTAAATTTCTTTCCAATATCTTAGTAATTTTATCATATTCTTCTAAGATGAATAATATGTCAACCAAATTGCTTGAAGTTTTGATCTCTTCAGATATAAGATTTTCTCTTTCTGCTAATTCTAGAGCTTTATTATAATATTCGTAAGAATGTTCTATGTCGTTTATTAAATAAAATACATTAGCTAAATTATTGTATACCTTTGTAAGTTTGACTTTTTCATTAATTTTTTGTAAATTTTCTATTGATTTCTCAAAATTATATATACTATTATCATAGAATCCGAGATCTTCCTGGATTAATCCAATTTCATTATGTGTGATTGCGCTATTTAAAATATCATTAAGTTCTTGAAAATAGTTTAGAGCATTTTCCAACGTTTCTAAAGCAATATTGTATTCTTTTTTCAAATTATAAAGACTAGCTTTTTCAAGTAATAACTCCCCTATGCTTTCCCCTATTTTTACTTTCCTATCTATTTCATTATCAATCTTTTGGATTTCATAATCAATTTCTTCCTCTTTAATTAAATTAAATTCAAATAAACTCTGCTTATTATTTAATTCAGAATTTGAATAGGGTAAATCGAAACTATACTCTCTATTACCATCAATGAATGTTTCATCTGTAATGTTGCTTTGATCTTGAAGTTTAGTCAAGAGCGGTTTATTACAAAAATGACAATATGACCACTGATCCTGTAGCAAATTTCTACAATAGGGACATTCTTTCATATGAATTTAAAATCCAAAATGAGTGATATTAACGCTCAGTTATATAAAACAAGATTATAGCGTAATATAAAACTATCTTTTATAATAATTATTCTAATTATATCTGTATTTTCATTCAATTATTTTTTACTATTTTCAACGTACATTTTCAATTCTCTTTGTATATCCATTTCAGATAATCCTAAAGAGTTCAATAGTACTCGTAATTGGATTATAGAATTTTTCGAATTTATTTTTTCAGCTAAACTTAATGCTCTAATATACTCGTTTTTTGCTTCTTTTAGTTTTCCTAAGTAAAATAAGGTTTCTCCAACATAGCTTAAACCTTTTAAAATTAATTCCGTATAATTTGAGTCAATTGATCTGTTCGTGCCTTTTTTAAAATAACTTAACGCATCATCTAATTTATTTGCTTTTTTCCTTAAAATACCCATATTAAAATAAGACATAATTACACCTTTGTTATCCTTAATTTTCTTAAAAGCTTCTAAGGATTTTTTATATAAGGCAAAAACTATATCCCAGTTCTCTTGAGTTTCATATATTAAAATTAAATTTCCAAGGCAATCTAATAAATTATAAATATCATCATTATCAGAACATAACGCACTAGATTCAAAAAATTTATCACTTGCCTCGTCTAAACGGTTTAATTTGATTAAACTGTTTCCAATACCTTTTAAACAAGTAATTTGTTCCTGAATTTGGTTCAATTCTTTATATATTTCAAAAGCCTTATAATAATTCGAAATTGACTCTTCAAATTTATTTCTTTTAAAGTATAAAGTTCCGAGAACTCCGTAAACAGCGGCCTGCCCTAATCTATCTAATTGTTTTTTGAAATGGCGTAAACAGATTTTAAAATTTTTTTCTGATTCCTCATATTCTTCAATTTCTAATTGTAATAAAGCAATCTCACTTAATTCCTTGATATATTCAGAGCCTTTTGCTATCTTCTCTAATTCTTGTAAATTCTTTAATTTTTCTGCTATTAATTTTTCTATTTCATGCCGATTCAGTTCAAAATCTTTATTATCATATATGAAAATTTCTCACCGTTTTAGTTTAGTAAACTTATTAATCTTCTAATGGGATTTTGGTCTAAAAGGACATCCTTTTACTATAAACTTTTTGCAACCTATATTATGAATTAAGAAAGTTAGAAGGCCTACTATAAAATATATTACTACTAATATCCAATCAACTAATGTTAATCCTACTCTAAAGAAATAATAAAAATAAATAAAGATGGGAAAAAGGAGAGCAATAGCAATGAAAACAACATCAAGCCAAAATTTCCATATTTTAATTTCAGTAAAGTCTTTTTTATCTGACAGCTTATAAATTTTGCTACCTATTATTCCCATACACCACGTTACACATTTTTTTCCCAAAAAATCACAATGTCTACATACAAGAGCCCTTCCTACAAATATTATAAATAGCCAAATTAAGCCATATACAATTAAAAACATCCATGATTTTAATAATAACATAAAAATTGCTAAACTTATTGATATAATAAGTGCAATTACATTTCCACATATCTCCTTTTTAGTCTAGGGCCCTTCCTTTATTTCTGTCATATAATATATTTATCCTAAAATAATTTATAAATTATTCTTGTAGCAATTCTTCAAGAATTTCCGCTGAATCTTGTACAAATTTGGGACAGACGTCAATGAATAATTTTTTTTCAACTGCTAAACTTCTTCCCTCAGGAGTACTTAGATCACAATTTAATAATTCCTTACATATGATTGTTCCATTTCGTATTTTAAATTTGTTCACAAACTCTTTTACTATTTCATAAGCTTTTTGTTTTTTTCTTGTTTCACTTACTTTTTTATTACCATATTTTAATCCAAGAACCATAAATGCTCCAGTCACAGCTCCACATGTATTGCCTAAACTGCCCATTCCCGCTCCAAAAGGCGAAGCTAGTTTTAAAGCGAGTTCAGGTTCTAAGCCATAACGGGGGCCATATGTTGATAAGATTGCTTGGGAACATCTAAATCCTTTCATAAATAGAGAAACAGCTTTTTCAACATCATCCATTGAATAGTAGCACTTTAGTATTCTAGATTACTAATATTAATTGTTAAAATTATAAAAATGCTTATCAATTATATATTTAGTAATTAGATTTTCAAATAAGTGAGATTTGGTATCTTGAAATTTAAAGCAAAATTATGGGATAAACTTGATAATAATAAGGTAAAATGTCACGTATGTGCTAATGAATGTACAATTTTACCAGGAAAAGTTGGGATCTGTAGGACGCGAAAAAATTTTGATGGAACGCTTTACACTTTAATTTATGGATCAATGATATCATCGGGAAGCTTAGATCCCATAGAAAAAAAGCCTCTTTATAATTTCTGGCCCGGAGCAACCGCATATTCTATTGCTTCCATTGGTTGTTCATTTCGTTGCCAGAATTGCCAAAATTGGTCAATTAGCCAAGCAAATCCCACAGATAATGGTAAAGATGGATTCTATGATTTAGAGGGATATACAAATCGTGGTATGTCTTTAGTGGAAATGAGTCCAGAGCAACTCGTAAAAAAAGTAGTAAAAAGTGGGGCAAAAACATTAGCATACACTTACAATGAACCCTTAATCTGGCATGAATGGATATTAGATACTGCAAAACATCTTAGGGAGCATGATATCAAAACAATTTTAGTCACAAATGGTTATTCTACTCCCGAAGCCTCAAAAGAACTCATCGAAGTGGGAATTGATGCTGCAAATATTGATATTAAAGCAATGTCTGATGAATTTTACAAAAAAATATGTGGTGTTAAATCTGTTCAACCGGTTTTAGATACAGCTAAACGCTTCAAATCTAACGGTATACACGTAGAAATAACTAATTTGATTATTCCTGACTGGAACGATAGCCGAGAAGACATTGAAAAATTATGTAGCTGGATTGTTGAGAATTTAGGTAAAAATACCCCCACCCATTTTTCAGCATATCATCCCGATTTTAAAACGCCATCTAATAAAAGAACTCCTTATGAAACCTTAAACATGGCTTTTAAAATTGCAAAAAAGATGGGATTATATTTTCCTTACGTAGGAAATATAAGCCATGATGAGGGAAGTAATACACACTGTCCAAATTGTAATCATTTAATATTTGGAAGGCGTGGATATAGTTTTACAAAAATAAATATTACTGAGGATAGTAAATGTCCTAATTGTGGTTATGATTTAAGTAATGATATTATTGGAAAAGTAAATAAAGAGCCTTCCCATAGATTCTCGTATATTTAAAAATAAAAAAAATAAAAAAAATAATTTAAACTAAAGAAGTACCTAGTACTAATAACATAAAGGCTTGGATAAAGCTAATTATTGCTACTATAAATGCAATAGGAGCCCATGATATGAATTTAGATGCCATCATTAATCCTGCCGTGTAGAATTTCACTGTAATTGCCACCACAGTGAATATTATAAAAAAGATTACGATAAGGACAATCTTTGGATTCATATAATTTTCAACCAATTCAACAGCAGAATCCGGAATCAAAAAAGCAATTGCTAAAGTAATAACTGTTGCAACGAAAAGTCCAACCATACTTGAAATTGGTAAATCATTTAAGGGCTTCATAAAGGCGAAAAATCCAAATATGATTAAAAATATTGACGTAAATACATTTCTTTCATCCCCTGTGGTAGCCGCATAAGCAATACTGGGAGCCACATCGAGAATTAATCCTATAGCTCCAGCTGTAATGCATAAAATACCTACAATAAAAGCATAATAAGTCATAAGTCGCAACACTTTAGTTACATCAAAATTCCAATCATCCACCCCTGTCAATTGCCGCCAAGACTCTCGTCTATTAGCTTCATAAGAGGCATTAATAAACCACATAATACCTAATAATAACATGAAAAAACCAGCATAACCTGCGAATGAGGTTAATTCTTCTACTACCAATTGAATTCACTCCATTTGTAATTTAGAAGGTAAATCTTATTATTATAATATAGATATTGTATTTAAAAATTTAATCCAATAGGAGTCCAATTTATATAAAAAATTAAATAAAAAAAGTTATTTAATAAAAGCAACTGTATTTTTAATATAATCTACATATGTTTGAATTTCATTTTTCTTTTTGTCTTCTGACCAGGAATATTCTTTCGCCATAATTTCAGCTACTTTTTCAGAGGCTTCACGTGCTTTTTCGTGTTTAATCCATAATGACATTTCAGTTCGGCGACAAAATACGTCAATCAAATGGGGAGTCATCTCATACCTTAGACTATAAAGAATTTCTGCTTTAATAAAATAATTCTCATCAATAATTCTGTCCGTAAGGGAAGGATCTTGCTTAATCATTTCAAGTATTTTAATGGCACCTTTTCCATATTGTTGAAATAAATTATCGGCAATATCTTCATCTAATATCACTCCTGAATCATTATATTCTTTAACCCATTCTTCTTTTTCCATACCGATGATAAATTTTTGTTTTGAGAAGTCATTTTCTCTTTTTATATCGGGGAAAATATTTTTTTCTTCCACATATCTAAATAAATCCTCTGCCATAGCTCTCCAAGCTGTTAATTTTCCACCAGTTATAGTGAGTAATCCATCATCAGAGAAGAAGACTATATGTTTTCTGGAAATCTCGCTTTCTGATTTACCTTTCTGCATAACTAAAGGTCTTATCCCGGCATAAGTTGAAACTATATTTTCATAATCTAATTCTGCTGTAGGAAAATAATATTTTACACCTTTAATGAGATAGTCTGCATCTTCTTTATTGCAAAAAGGATTAGCTAAATCCCCTTCATAGTCAGTATCTGTGGTTCCAATTAAGGTAAATTCTTCATTTCGAGGAAGTACAAAAAAAGCCCTATCATCAATTACGGATCGGATGATTGTGGCCATGTTATTTTTTACATGTTTACGTCTAAATTGTAGATGCACTCCTTTAGTGGGTCGAATAAGTGGCTTTGGAACGTCATCAGGATAATTACTAAGTAAATCATCAGTCCATATCCCAGTTGCATTAACTATTAACGTTCCTTTAATTTCAAATACAGAATCATCCTCCAAATCCTCACATTTGACTCCAATAATCTTATTATTATCTTTTATATATTCTACAACTTTACAATAATTAACGGCATCAGCGCCTCTAATTATTGCTTCTTTTAAGGTCTCAATAGTTAATCTTGCATCATCGACATTGCAATCATAATAAACAGCACCCCCTAAATTTCCTTCACGTATATAATCAGGTTCCATTTCAAAAATCTCCGTTGGCTTGTACCATTTATGAGGTTTATAAATCTTATACTCTGTGTCCTTATTCCCTAAGTAATCATAGATTTTGCATGCTCCTAAAATATCCCGTTTTTTATATTTACCTCCTTCCATATGTACAAATAAAAATGGAATTGAGCGTACTAAATGAGGTAATGCCCACATTAACCAATTACGTTCAGTTGTAGATTCATGTACTAAATCCATATCACCATGTCCAAGATATCGTATACCTCCATGAGCTAATTTTGAACTTCTTGATGAAGTACCTGCGGCAAAATCTTGCATATCAACTATTGCCACTCTTAGTCCCCTCATTGCTGCCTCTCTTGCCACACCTACTCCCGTAATTCCGGCCCCAATCACAATAATGTCATATTTGGTTTCTTTCAGCGATTTTAGTACATTATCTCTCCTTAAATAGTTCCAAGATTGATCAAATAATTTAGTTTCTAACTCACTCATTTCAATCAAATTTGTTAAATGAATTGATATAATTAAGGTTTCTTTCTATAAAATCAGAATATCATAAACTGAATCTAAAAGAAGTATACCACTAACTTATCATCAATTTTTGAAGTATTAAAGGCATTGAATATAAATCATAATAGTTATGTTCAATGACTTCTTTAATTAATCCTACATATCTTTTGGGATCTTTTTGATATTTATTATAACATACTCCAACTAAATTACTAGGTAATTCATTCTCTCTCTTCCAATTTAATAATTGTTCTTCCATATTAGTAAGAGTAAAACTAGCAAATTCTCCTTTATATTTGCGACGACAATTCCAATAAAGATCTATATGATGAAATTTGGTATTGCTATTTTCATAGGGGATATCTTTATCTGAAATCATCGGATTTTCGTCAAAATAATATAAAAATCTATTCGCAATATAAGGGATATCAAAACTTTTTCCATTATATGTCACGAACGCTTTGAAATAAGGAAAAACCGCATTTCTGAGGTGCTCACAAATTGCTATTTCTTCCTCTAAATCTCTGGCAAATAATTGGTGAATCTCAAATTTATTATCTGTAAAGAAACCTAAACCTACAACTATCATAGGGCTATCATATAGACCTAATGTTTCGATGTCAAGAAAGAGAAGATCGTTAATATCAAAACAAAAAAGAACATCCACATCATAAACATATCTATTATAGCAAAGTCTTTTATAATCCTTGGTTTTAATCAAACCTAATATTTCCCTTGCTGAATGCCTATATCTTATATTGGTCAATAAGTCTTTGAGTGTTTTTATGCCTCTTCTAATTAGTTGTTGTTCAATATACTCTCCTATATAATATACTGTTTTAAGATTACACATCAATTTTTCTTTAGTGATTGATAAATCCAAGTTGTAGGAAATTTCCTCCTCATTCCAAATTATATCTATGAATTCGCCCAAGTTATTTTTAATTAATTTATTATTAGGAAACAGATCTTCAATTTTTTTTCCTTTGTACTGCTCTACTAAACGAGTTATATCTAAGCTCTCAAAGTTGTAGTAGTAATCCATTATCATTATTAATTAAGAACCTCTATTTAATAATTCATTCTCTGATAATTTATAATAAAACTAAAAATAAAAAACAAAAAAGAAAGATATTATATTCACATAACTATTAGAAAATCGCTATTTTTATAAGTCGATTTTGGGTATAACATCTTCTAATTCCCTACGTGTGGGTTTATATTTGAAGAGTCTACGGGATTCGCTATCTTCAAGTACATAATTGGATCCTCCACCATGAAGCATACAATAGGCATCTAGTAAACCTATTGGATTTGAATATTGTCTAATAAACCCACGCCCCCCCATGGTTCTGAAACAATGTATAGCTGCTTCAAAAGCTAATTCAGTGGTTTGAATTTTTAATCCCATCGCTTGAGCAGCCATTAATTTTGAGCCTCCAAGTTCGGGGCGTTTATCCAGTTCTCTTGTATAATTTATCAAAGCAGTGACTAAAAGATTTAACTGACGAATGTTAGCAGAAATAGGAAATCTGATAACTTGATACTCATGTAATCTTTGTTCAAATTGTCTTCTATGTAAGGCATATGTGTGGGAATATAATAATTTTTTCATCGCATCTCCAAGAGCTTCCGCACCAATTACCAATCTTTCTTCTGTAAGCTGATGAAATGCAATATCCAATCCATTTCCTTGAAGTAGATTTTCTCTAGGGAGCTCAACTCTGTCAAAAATTAAGCGACTTACAAATGCATCGGTCATCCCATAAGTTCTTATTCGTGCAGATCTAAAGTCTTTTAATTTTTGGTGTTCTGTATCTACAATTACTGCACCTAATGGGCCGTTATTAATTCTACCATATAAAATTATATAATCAGCGATCATTCCATTAGTAATGAAGACTTTTTTTCCTTTTGCAATTACCTTATCATCAGTGACTTGTAAATTTAACTCCATTCGAAATATATCGCTCCCCGCATTGAATTCTGTCATTGCAGAAGCTGCGATTGCTCCATCTCTTGCAACAGGAATTAAAAAATTCTCTCTTTGATATTCATTCGCCTTATAATTTACAGGATTGCAGTAAAGGGTACCTCCCGCAAGACGACCCATTTCAATACTCCAGTTTCCTGCTATATAGCGCTCACTATAATCAGACCATCTTCCTCCGCAAAGTGCATAGGCAATAAGTGCGTTTCTGGTTATTTTTCCTACTTCATATTCATTTTCATTCAATATTGTGGAATAATAACCATTCTCGGCTAATTTTTTCATAATTTTTATAACAATATCTCGCTTTTTGTCTTGAGTAGGTTCTTCGACATAATAATTTAATTCTTCTAATGCTCTGAGATCTCTATCAAGATGCTTTTCTAAGAACTGATAAAAATCAGCCAAAAACTCTTTTTCTTTAGCATTTAAAATCGGGCTTGCTAATAAATCTAATTCTTGAACATACTTTTGTATACTTATAGGTTCAAATTCACTTAATCTTGTATCCATACTAACCCTTTCTCACTAAAATTATTAAAATTTGTTATTATGCTCTATGGTAAATATAAGTTTAAAGGTAAAAAAATGTTATACCTTTATATCTATATTAATTAAAAAAAAGAATTTCAGTAGGAATTATACATTAAAAAGAAATAGTGTGAAAAAAATGATTAAATTTAGTGATAAACAATTAAAAATTCCTCAGTTGATGAAGCCTGTATATCTTGTGACAGTCGGCATGTCCAAATTTGACAGAGCTTTTCCAGAAACTAGAACTGAGGAACTTTGTATTGAAGCTTTAACAGCTGCTTCTGATTTCGTAGGGATGACACCTGCAGAATTAAAAAAATATATTCATACTTGTTATTATGGGCATTTTGCTGATCATTTTGGCGATCAGTTGCTGGGAGAGGCAGTAATTCATGACAGACTTGGTTTAGATCCTTTAGGAAATATAGGTGTTAAAACTGGAGGTGCTACGGGAGGATCAGCTATGTGGGAAGCTGTGAAAGCAGTAGCTTCGGGGTATAGTGACTGTGCGCTTGCTCTCGGATGGGAGAGGATGGATGAAGTGCCAACTGATGAAGGCAATCACCTTATTTCTTGCGCAGCTGATAAGGATTGGGAAACTCCACTGGGACATATTTATACTGGTTATTATGCTGTTATGGCACAGCGATATTGGAAAATTTTTGGAAAAGAAGAAGAATCATTCAGAAAAACTATGGCAGAAATAGCCGTAAAAAATCGAGGCTATGCAAGGATGAATCCCCATGCTCATGGACCTTTGAAGATTACTATTGAAGATGTTATAAACTCACCAATAATAGCATATCCTCTACGTGCTTTAGATTGCTGTTTAATGAGCGTTGGTGCGGCATGTGGAATAGTATGCGATGAAAAAACAGCTTATGAGATAACTGATAATCCTCTTAGAATTTATATTGCTGCAGCAAGTCATACCTTAAGAGTGGCCGACCGACGAGATATGAAAATACCCCTTTTACCAAATGAAAAGTCTAATCAATACGATGATTTAGGGAAGAAATTTCCTGGGGGTGATCGATATCCCGGATTCTCTAGCTTTTTAGCAGCACGTATGGCAGCTTATTATGCATATCATATGTCTGGAGTGGTCGATCCAACTGAAGATCTGGATCTGGTAGAGCTTCATGATGCGTTTACGATAAGTGATATCCAGACTTATGAAGATATCGGGATTAGGCCATATGGAGAAGGCAGAAGTTATATTGAATCAGGAGATGCTTATGTAATTAATCCCGTCACCAAAAATCCTGGAAAATTACCAAGCAATCCGAGTGGAGGTTTAATCGGATGTATGCATGCTGTAGGGGCTACAGGACTTATGCAAATTGCTGAGATTGGGTATCATATTTGGAATCGATGGGATGAAATTCATGAGCCTGAAGAAAAATGGAAAAAGTTCGGACGTGAAAAACCAAAAGATTGGACAAGCCTCCAAGTAAAGGGAGCTAAACGAGGTTTGGCAATAAGTCATGCTGGGGTGGGTTCCCATGTAACTTGTACAATATTAATGGATCCAAATAAATTAATAAAGGAGGATTAAAGTATGCCAAAAACAAATGAGGAAAAAGGTTTTGTGGATATCGTAAATGGAAGGTATAAGCCTAGAGGAAAATTTCATATTGTTGAAGCTAATCAACCTATATTTAATAAAGATACAGGAAAATTAGCAGGAGTGACAAATCCGAGAGATATGACCTATATCCACTCATATGGAGGAGAGGCTATATTTTTCGAATCTCTAGGGAAAGGAAAACTAATGGCAACTCGTTGCGACAATGATAAGTGTGAAGCAAAAGGTTCTATATTCGAACCATTTAGAATTTATTGTCCAGATTGTTTAAGAAAAGCTACTGTAGTGGATATTACTGAAAAGGCACGAAAAACTGCCAAAATCCATTCTTTCATAATTACTCATCGCTCAGGTGCATTCAATACACTTCCATTACCTATTAAATTTATAAATGTAGAATTTGATGAGGAAGTAGTAACAATCTTAATGAGCGTATTAGTAGTCGGTGAACCAGAAATTGGAAAACGGGTTGTTCCCATATTTCGAACTAAAGATCCAACTTATACCATTATGGATCTTATGTTTGTATTAGAAGGGACGCCTGAATCGGATTTACCAGAATTTTTTACTTTTTAAATTATTTATTTTTTATTTTCAATTTTTTATTTAATTAATTCCATTAATAAAATAGGTCAATAGGAAAGACCCGTTTTATTTAAATTAGGTTAATAATTTTGTTTGCTTTAGATATTAAAAAAAAATAAAAAAGATTTATTTATAAAATAACGTCTCCATCTTTCAAATGAAATATCTTCCGAGCCTCATCAGGGGTAGCAGGCTCTCGTCCTGCGATTCTAGCTACTTTTGCTGCCCATTCTACCTGTTCATAGGATCCTTTTGCCAAACTACCATCAACAAGTCGTATATTATCTTCTAGACCGACTCTTATATGACCTCCCATTGGTGCGGCACACATAGCTGCACGAAATTGATCTCTTGCAACTCCACAAACACTCCACGTGGAACCTTCTGGCATTAAATTAAGAAGATTGGCTAAATTTTGATATGAAAATGGAACACCTCCGAGAACCCCCCAGACTAATTGAAAATGAAGAGGTTGAGCGAAAAGGCCTTCCTGTCTATTAAGAAAAGTCATATTATACATCCCCCCATAATCATAGATTTCCATTTCAGGTTTGGTTCCAGCTTTTTTCATTTCTTTTGCAAATTTTTCTACCATTCGAAAGTTATTTACAAAAACATTCGTATTTCCCATAGTGACTTTTCCCGTTCTATGATCTCCAACGCTAAAATTCATTGAATTGGTATTTAAAGATGCTAAGGGTGGTTGAAATTTCTTAATAGGAGCAATTCTTTCTTTTTCAGTTGCTACAGTACTTATTGCTGTACTTAAATTAATTAAGATGTTTGGAGCCCTTTCTTTAATAGCTTTTAAAACTGCTTCAATTTGGTCTAAATCGGCTGTTGGATTACCTTTTTCGGGATCTCTTGCATGAATATGCACTATCGCCGCTCCTGCATCATAACATTTTTTTGCTTCTTCTCCAAACTCTTCAGGACTATATGGTACATTTGGATTTTGAGCTTTTACAGTAACTGCACCAGCTAATGCGGCGCTTATTACTAATTTATTTGATAAATCTTCAGACATTTTTTATCTCTTACCTCAAAAATAGAATTTTAATTTTATAATAAACATGTAAAATAAAGTTCGGATAAATTAAAACACTATTTAATTTATGTTTTTATCTTATTATTAAAATAAAAAGAGAGGGAATAGGGAAAAATAAAAAAATTGAGATATAATTAAAAAAGAATTATAATTTAATTGTACCTTCTTTCAAGTGTAATATTTTACGAGTCTCCTCTGGTGTCGCGGGTTCCCTACCTGCCAATTCTGCTACTTTGACTGCCCATTCGACTTGCTCCCAAGATCCTTTGGCCAATTCGCCTTTTATGTTTCGAATATTATCCTCTAATCCAACTCGAATATGACCTCCTAAACCTGCTGCGCATAATCCAGCCTCAAATTGTTGATGAGCTACTCCACAGACAGACCACGTAGCATTTGGAGGCTTTTGTCGTAAAAAATAGTCTAGATTGGCAATCGTAAAAGGCAGACCGCCCAATACTCCGAAGACGAACTGGAAATGCAGTGGTTCGTCTAATATTTTCTTTTTCTGTAGAAAATCAATATTCTGTAAGCCTCCTGCATCGTAAATCTCGATTTCGGGTTTAGTACCCGCTTTCCTCATCGCGCCTGCAAGGCGACCAATAAGTCTGAAAGTGTTACTAAAAATGGTTTCCACAACTACATCACCAGTTTTCCAATTTCCAACTCCAAAATTCATTGAAGCCGAATTTAATGAAGCTAATTCAGGTCCAAACTCTTTTATGGGGGCAATGCGCTGTTTATCAGTAGCATTAATGCTAATCGCAGAGCTTAAATTTATTAATATTTCGGGACACTCTTCCTTTATAGCCTTTAAAATCGATCTATAAAATTTGAGCTCAGGAGTTGCCATCTGAGTTTCTGGATCTCTCATATGAAGGTGTACGATGGCTGCTCCTGCTTCATAGCATTTCTTACACTCTGCAGCATATTCCTCTGGTGTTATAGGAATGGCCGGGTTTTGTTCCTTTCTGGTTACAGCCCCGCATAATGCTGCAGATATTACACATTTATTGGATAAATCTTCTGACATTTTATTTTCTCACTTTTTTAAAATTTTAAAATTTTAAGGATTAATTGATTGATTAAAATATTGGTTTTTTCATATTTAAACTTTAAAAATAGACTGATTTTTATTAGAAATTTAGGGTAATTGGAATTTAAATGAGAACTTTATAACAAACATATGAGATTGTTAAATTATAAGCGCAAATTGAAATTTCTGAGAAGTCTTTTGAATAAAAACTTTAATATGAAAAAAAATCATATCTAACATATTGATATTCTTTATAACATAAATTTAAAATTTAAAAATAAGAGATTAAAATTATGGATAAAGTAGCAATTGTGGGAGTAACCCAGACCAAATATGAGACCAATAAAATTGATCAAACCTATATGGAGCTCACGTTTGAAGTTGTGAAGAAGCTTCACAATCAATTAGGAATAACAAACGATGACGTGGGTTCGGTAATCACTGGATCTAACGATTTCACAGATGGTAGAACCATCGCGAATATGGCAGTGCAAGACGGTGTAGGATCAGTTCGTAAGTCGGAATCGAGAGTTTCGGGAGATGGAGCTTTTGCGTACGTATACGCTGCTATGAGAATCTTATCTCAGGAGTATGATACTGTTTTGGTAGTTTCGCATTCCAAGTGCTCCGAAGGAGATCAATGTCTTATTAATAACTCAATTTTCGATCCTTTTTATCAAAGACACTTAGGATTAGACCAAATTTCTGCCGCAGGTTTGATGGCAAATATGTATATGAGTAAATATGGTATAACGGAAGAACAAGCGGCAAAGGTGGTAGTCAAAAACAGAAAAAACGCTCTTAACAATCCTTACGCCCATATACAGAAAGAGATTTCTGTTGATGACGTTCTTAAATCCCCCATGTTAGCTTACCCATTAAAAGAATTAGATCTACCTACATATAGCGATGGTGCAGTAGCGATGCTCCTTGCAAATGAAGAGACCGCAAAAAGACTAACAGACACCCCAGTATGGCTGAAAGGATACGCAAATTGTACTGATGCGTATTATCTTGGGAATAGAAACATGACGGATTTAATTGCATTGGAATTAGCAGCAAAAGAAGCCTATAAAATGGCTGGCATTAGCGATCCTATAAAAGATATAGATGTAGCAGAAGTGTCAGAAAACTTTAGTGCGCACGAGCTTATGATTTACGAAGCCTTAGGTTTTTGCGGAAAGGGAGAAGGTGGAAAGTTTATTGACAGTGGAGAAACCCAAATGGGAGGGAAAATTCCTGTAAACCCCTCTGGTGGAGTATTATCAAGCAATGTGGCTATGGCAAATGGGTTAATTCGTGTAGCTGAAGTTGGTGAGCAGTTAATGGGCAAAGCAGGAAAACGTCAGATACCTAATGCAAAAACAGGATTGGCATATGGGATGAATGGAATATGTTCCCAAGGAAATTGCGTTTTAATTTTTGGAGGTGATTAAAAAAATGCCTAAACATGATGTAGCAATAGTAGGAATTGGTCAAACTAAATTTAGAAGTAAAAGAAGAGACGTCAATATTCCAGAAATGATATACGAAGCTGTAAGGATGGCACTTGACGACGCAAATCTGGAAATAAAAGATATAGACGCTTTGTTAATCGGGAATATGGACCACTTCGAAGGAATCAATTTTAGCGAGCTTTGGACGGGGATCGATGCGTGCGGATTTTATCTCAAACCTGTAGTTAAAATAGCTACGGGAGGTACTACTGGATCGTCATTAGGTATAAGTGGATACTATAACATTGCTTCGGGGATATATAATAAAGTTTTGGTTGTAGGATGGGAAAAGCTTAATGAGGGTGGAGCAACAACAGGAATAATTACTGCTTTCGACCCAGTATGGGAACGACCATCTTTAGCGGGAGCTTTAGGTCCTCTTGCGCTTATGGCGAACATATACGCATCAAAATACGGCATAGAACGTTCAATGGAAGCTGCAGCTGATGTGGTGGTGAAAAATCGCTCAAACGCTGCAAATAACGAATTTGCTCATTTACAGATGCCTAATATTACGACTGATTTTGTAATGAGTTCACAAATGATTAGCTATCCATTACGCTTGCACGATTGTTGCCCTCAAAGTGAAGGAGCCTGCGCAGTAATTTACGCAAATGAGAACGAAGCTAAAAAAATCACAGATAATCCCGCTTGGTTTAAAGGCGTTTCAACGGCACACTATTATACTTTTGGATGCGATGATATTATGTATAATTTGCCTACGGCAACCATTGCCTCCAAAAAGATTTATAAAAAGGTAGGTATTAAGGATCCCGTAAAAGATCTTGATGTTGCTGAAATTTACGAGCCTACTTCCTGGGCTGAGCTCGCTTGGACCGAAGCATTGGGTTTTTGCGATTTTGGTAAGGGGCGTACCTTACTGGATGAAGGTATTAGTAAAATGGGAGGTGAAATGCCAGTAAATCCCTCAGGTGGCGTTTTAAGTACCAACCCGATTGGT
>SDNV01000152.1 GCA_004524515.1 Promethearchaeota archaeon | reverse complement strand
ATTGGGTTTAATTCTTCAGGTGAATTCGGAATTAAATTTATCTTCGTTTCAATTTTATTTTGTATATATTTTGGAAACTCTGTTGAGATCCCCTTGCTGTATTCAAATTTTTTATAAAATTCTAACATTGCAATTTTATTGATATCATTGGAATTTTTCGCAATATAAGTATCTAAAAAATTTAAAAAAGAGTCAATTTCTTGTTCTTTAGTTTCTCTGTTTTCTATATAGTTTAAAAAATCATACAAAATTTCATTTAACTTCCAAGATCTATTTTCTTCAACCTTGAAAAATTTTTTAGCATAATCATTTATCCAATCTAGAATATAATCTCTCCAATCCAGCTGTATCCCTCCAGTTCTTTTTTCTAAAAATCGATAGAATTTACTAGAAAAAGTAACGGGATCGCTAATCTCATTTTCTGGATTCTCTTTTAAAAATCGGTTTATCGTACTATACCTTAGAATGTAAGTTAATAGGAAGTGTAATTCTTGTGAGAAATTTTTAAATTTCTCTGTATGTTCTTTAATTAAATCAGGATCAGATTCCATCTGAATTTCTGCAAAGGCGACTAAATCACTTATATTCAAACGGATACTTTCAAAATAATCAGACAGATTTTTTCTTATGGTTTTTTTAAATTCATTAATGAGCTTTAAATCGTCATATTTACTCAAATTTTCTCTAATAAGCGGATTCACTTCAATCTGATTTTCTATGAACAATTTAAAATCCTTTAAAATCCGCTTTCCTAAAACCACAGCGGGTTTTTGTTCTTTATCAAACTCATCCTCTAAATTAGAAATGAATTTGAAACACAATTTCTTAAGCATTAATTTTGAAAGATAAATTGGGAGAAATTCCTGAATTAAACTGAAAGATGAATTAATTATTTCAGTAAAGTATTGAAATGATGAATTTAAATCACTCGCTCTTATGTGTTGAGATTCCTTGTGGATATAATGACTTATTGAATTGATCATAACGCCGCAAAGTTCATTAAAAAAATCATTTGTTTCAACATGCTTGAAAATAAAAGTTCTGTAATTATTTAAAAGGGCTCCTAAAGGACCTGTTTGACCAGAATATATAAAATTTTCAGATTCTTTCAAGAATAATGAACATTTTTCCCCTAAACCCTTTAAATTTTTATAAGTCTCAGATATAATCCATTCCGCAGATTTATTTTCTTTGATTAATTTAAATTTGTTTTCGATCTGTTTTAAAATAAATAAAACTACCTTTTCCTTAGAGTCGTCAACAGTACCTGCATTTGCTAAGCCAATTAAATTAGCTCCGAGCTCTAAAGTTTTAGAAACGACATAATTTGCTGATGTCGCTGAAACTGAATAACTTAAATGATCTATTGACGCACTTTCATCGAGATTGCTTTCGAGTTTTCTATATTTAGGATTTTCAAAGTTAATCTCAACTGGTGTTTTATTCCATACATATGAGACATCTGAAGTAATTGATCCAAACGTATCTAACATTTCTCTTTCGGTAGGCATTGAAATTTTAACTCCAATCAATTTCTTATTCCATTTATTCTCAATTAATTCACCAAATAATCTCAAACTAAATCTAGAGGCAAATTCTTGAAGAAGAACTTTACTTTCTTGCTTTAATAAATCTGGATGGTTGGAGAATTCTTCCACACTAAAAAAAAGCTTGCTTATTTCATCGACTGATTCCTTGGATTTATGAAGATTTAGAAACCCAGTTTCGGGTTTTAAAGCGAGCAATAAACTTTCACATTCCTTATAGGAACCAGGAGTTAAAATCATAGATTTGGGATATATTTTCAATGAAGCATCCTTTCGATTAAAATTATCTAGTTCAAATTCAATATTATACAATTCTGAACCAGTAAAATCTCGTAAAATCGCATTAAACATCCTTAGATATGATATAACTTCTTCAGAAAGATGATTAACTTTCTCTCTAGTTAGTTTACTTGGACCAATCACATCACCCACAATTATATCATTAGGAGAGGAATATCCAAAAATTATTGAAAATTGGTAATTAATAGATTCTCGTGTTGTTATCATAAGATATCAATTTATTATAGTCTATTAGAATGAAGGATAGCGACAAAAAGTTAGAAAATTTAAATAATGTATAGTAGATAATATATTAAAATTTAAGCTGATCTTTAATTCTATTTTTATATAGTTGAAAAAATAAAAAGATAAAAGAGAATATTTTTATATACTATTATAAAAGATTCTTCTCATAATACAAGAATAATAGAAAAAGGAGAAATAATTTGGAGTTCGGCTCAGATCTTGGAATTACGAGTGCTGATATAGAAAAAATTAGCCCTCAAATCACGTTCATTACATCAAATGCAGATATTGAAGCAATCGCTTTAGTCTCTAAGGAGGGTTATCAGATAGCTTTTTCTGCGCTTCCACAATATAGAGTTGATGGAGATCAATTCTGTGGCTTAGCGAGTGCGCTAAATTTAACTGGAAGCTCAACATTACAAACTCTCTTCCAAGAAGAGCTAAGCGAAATTATCGTTAGAGCTGAAAACGGATATATCATAGTAACCAATGCAGGTAAGTTAGTTATTGTTTGTGCTGGAACTATAATTGATACATTAATGAAAACAGTTAAAGTAATGCGAATTGCCGCAAAAAATCTAACTAAAATTTTCCAAGGAAGATAGATTTTATTTCTTCCCTCAATATCTAAAAAAGGCTTATTAAGAAATGAATCTTCTGTCACTGATTTTTATTATAATACTCTACTTTTATGGGACAATTCTGCTATATATTACTTCAATATCTAAGAAAAAGGGTGAAATGCAAGCATTTTACAATAATTTAATTAATTCCTTGGTTCTGATTGGAAGTGTAACAATTAGCGTGTTAAACATTTATGTGTTGAGAATTTCTACTACAGATTTTATCATTTTTCCTTTTGATTTGCTTATAATCGCTTCTCTTATAATCTACCTACCGATTTTCTCATTTTTCGTTCATCGTGAGAAAAATAAATATAAGGATCAAAATAGCTCCTGGGAAAAATATTATCTTACAACTTTTAAGGAACTTCCATCAAAATTTGAGTTATATAGAAAATCAACTCATCTTATTGTTTTAGGGATTGTTTTCTTTTACTTTACTCTTGGTTTTTTAGTCCAAAATGTTTTTGTATATTTATTTCGACTAGCGCCACCTTTTTTCTCTGACTTGTTTTTCTCTATATATAATTTAGAAGGCGATAAAATGGTTTTTACTCAATATCTAGTGGTATTTTTGGTAGGATTATCATTAATTGGATTAATTTCCGCTGACATAATAAGAATCTTAAGACCTGATTGGTACCCATTAAAACCGGTAAATATGATATTAAGAGAAAAGGAGAGAAGTAGTCGAATAGGCCCCCATATCTCTATGGGTGTCGGATGTTTCTCAATTATAATTACCTATGGTCCATTTCAACCTATTGGGCCCCTAATAATATGTACTTCAATGACAATGTCAATTTTTGGTGATATGACAGCTAATCTATTGGGTAGAATTCTTGGAAAAAAGAAGATTAGAACGAGCAATAAGACTTATGAAGGATTAATCGCAGGCATGATAAGTGCTTACATCTCAGGATTTTTATGTCTATTTTTACTTAATGCAATTTACCATATCTCAGTAATGGGGTTATTCTTTGTGCCTCTTGTTGGTTCTATTGTTATTGGAATATTAGATTATGCTGATTTAGAAATAGACGATAATTTATCCTATAACGTGTTAGTATCATTCAGCTTTTTTCTAGTCTCAAATGCCCTTCTATATCAATAATCTAGCATAACTTTTATCAATCAATAAAATTTTATTAATTCGGTTAAAAACAAATGTCAGAAGAAAAATTAAAAATTGAAAAAATCAAACGTGGAACTGTCATTGATCATATCGATGCAGGTTATGCATTAACTATTCTTAATCTTACTGGTCTTGACGAATCACCAAATCTAATGACAATTGGGGTGAATGTTTCATCTAAAAAGTTTGATAAAAAAGATATCATCAAAATTGAGGGAGAATTTCTCAATGAGATTCAAATGCAACAGATCTCAATACTTTCACCGAATAATTCTATTTCTTTAATTGATAATTATCACGTGATTGAAAAAAAGAAAGTAAAAATTCCAAAGGTTATAAAAAAATTAATCTTATGTGTCAATAAAACTTGTATATCAAATTCTCCAAAAGAACCAATTGACACGGAATTTATTGTATTAGATGAGAAACCTTTAAAAATTCAATGTAGATATTGTAATAGAATATACAAGTTAGATGAAATTACATTCATTTCAAGGGGAGGAACAGAGAAGAAAATTAAACAAAAGATAGTTATATAATCTTAAATGAAAGCTATTAAAGTATGAACAATAATTGATGCGATCATAAACAATAAGAAGAAAATCCCCAAACCTGGTTTGATTATGTTTTTCCAATTCCACTCTTCTTTATCATAGCTATATTTAAAAATTAAAAAATTCATCAAAAATGGTAATAATAGCCAAAAACAAACCATCCATAATAATAACCACCAACCAACCAACCCTATTACTGGTCCAACAAGACCAGTAATAAGCCCAGATAGTGCACGAATCCAATAAAGATTAGTTTCTTTATTCAGACGAATGTCAATCTTTTTCAGATTTCTCTTTTCTTGATATATATCTTGCTTTTCAAGCTCTTTTCGTTTCTCCTTAATTAGTTTTTGTCTCTCTTTCTTTATATTGATTTTCTTTCGGCGTTTATCTTTTTTTGGCATGATCATTAATATTAATATTAATTATTATAAAAATCATTTTATAATATAGAATTTAAGCGAATAACATTTTTTCTAAATGGAGATGAGTAATTATGAAAAAGCAGTTAAAATTTTCGAATTTCGACGTATGTGTCATAACTAAGGAATTGAACAATCTACTTTCAGGTGGAACAATTAATAATGTGTATGAGATAGAAAATTTATTGATTTTAAAAATTTTAACAGCTTTGAATAAAAAAGTTAATTTAATCATCAAGGATGATTCTAGAGTGAATTTAACGAGTTATAAATATCCTATTCCCAAGTATCCAACTCAATTTATAATGGCTCTACGAAAATTTTTGAAAAATCGAAAAATTAAATCTGTCTCGCAATATAACTTCGATAGAATATTAATACTTGAACTTAGCTCCTATGAGGAAATTTCTCAGAAATTTATAATTGAATTGTTTAATAAGGGAAATTTCTTATTTGTTGATGAAAATAACACAATAAAGATAGCTAAATCGTATAAAAAATTTAAAGATAGAGATGTCTTACCAAATAAACGCTACGAATTTCCAAAAAGTAGAGGTTTGGGGTTTTTAAGCATCAAAAAATCCGAATTCTTAGAATTAATTTCAAATTCTAGTGAAGAGCTTGTAAGATTTCTGGCAAATAACATTGGTGTTTCTGGTTTATATAGTGAAGAGATTTGCATTAGATCGGGATTGGATAAATCAACAGAAATCAATTCCTTGACTTTAAATCAAAAGGAACTGATCTTTTTATCAATGAAAAAACTTCGGAATCAGTTGCTTTTTGGAGAAATAAATGCTAATATCGTATATGATAAAGAGGGCAAACAGATTTCTGTTTTTCCATTAGATTTACAATTATTTGAATCCTTTAATAAAAAATATTTTGACACTTTTAATCAAGCTGTTGATGAATTTTATTCGAAATTAGACGCACAATTGTTAAAACAGCCAAATGATGATATTAAAAATAAAATTGAGACCCAAAAAAGAATTTTAAAGAGTCAAGAACAGTACATTGAAGAATTGAAGCAGAAAAAAGAACAGTATTATAAATATGGAGATTTCATTTATGCTAATTTCAATACTTTAGAGAAGCTGTTTAGTGTAATCACAAACGCAAAGAAAAAAGGATACAGTATATATGAGATAAATGATACGCTAAAAGAAGCAAAAAAGGAAAATCTAAATGGTAGTGAGCTTTTTGAAAGAATTGACCCTCAAAAAGGGGAAATCGTAATTAAAATCGATAATAATGAGATCCTTCTTAAGCTT
>SDNV01000151.1 GCA_004524515.1 Promethearchaeota archaeon | reverse complement strand
TTTTCTCCCAATTGGGCTCTGTTCTTCATTTTTAATAATCTCTGCTAGCTCAAAAAATGAAGTCTCTTTATTGTCGAATTCAACCTTGGCTTTTACTTTATTAAACCAAGACTCGTGCAGTTCCTCAACAGATTGCTCCTTTCCGCTTATGTGTTTCAAAAGTTCCCGAGGTAATTGAGCCTTGGATCGCATTAAAATCCGTTTATTTTTTTCTTCTAATTTTCGCAATCTTCTTCGTTTCAACTTCTCCTTCTTCTGCATGGTTTCAATGATTGCTGATCTCATTGCTTCAAATAACTCATCCTTGGTTGAGATCAACATTTTAGGTTGTATGGGTTGAGGCAAAGTTTTAGGAATGGTTCTTCCATGGCGTTCTCTCAACTTTTCTAATTCTTCTTTCTTCTGTATTTCCACTTCTTCTTGAATGACGCTTGAGATTTTATAATGATGCAACACTGCAGAAGTCTTGAGAGCGATTCCAGAAATCTTGTAGTTGATAAGTTCCTCTTCAAGCATGTTATTAAAGAATTTGTCAACTAATGCAGCTAAATCATAAAATGCCACGTTGGAATCCTTAGCTAACTCCGGATCTAAAAGACTAGAAAATGGAGGTTTCTGCCAAAATTTTAAATCGATCTTCTCTTTTTGCAAAAGAGCTGGATCGAATTCATCTCCAGCAACTAGTTCTTTTTCCAGTTCCTCATCTGGAATAGTTTCTTTTGTTCTATCGACGAATTCAGGACTTGATGCAACTTCATTGAGCAGCTTGATGATATCTGCTTTTTTTGATTTTGTAGGGATTGTTATATTATTCTTGCTAGCAAAATCTCGTAATTCCGCTACTTTCCAATTGGCAAAATCATAATCCTCTGTTGGCTCATCTTCTTCTGTCATTTTCTAATGCCTTTAGGAAAAGCATGCATTCGATAATAATTCGTGCTTATATCATTCATTAAATTATCGAATTTTAAATTTTTTGATTCGAAAAACAATTTTCTTAGTTTAATATCGAGATTTCGGTAAAAAAATTGAACCCAAAAAATTGAGGGAAAAATAAAGAATATTACTTGTGGATCAATCAATTGATAACTCATCAAGTAATACCTTTATAATTCCCTGTTTTTCGGATATCGCAAGAATATCCTCTTCTTTGAACCTTTCTAAATCACTCTTATCAAATTCTAAACCGCAAGCGATACATTGTATCATTTCATTGCGATCTAAAATTTTGGCCCTCCCACACCTTGGACATCGATAGTTTTTTTGTTCAAACTCGATTGCCTTTGGTGTCATAGTTTTACTTTGTGCAAGACTAATCCTTATAAGGTTTTGGGTCATAGTCTAATTATAGAGGAAAAGCTTCGAGATGACATTTTATGATTTGTGATTTTAGTAAAAAAAACCCTTTAAATAGGAAAAAAAAATCCGTGATACACGCTCAAAAAATATTTTCCCGTAGAATCGAGGAAATTTAATAGTTATAAATTTCTAATTGAGATTAAATATAAAAAAGTCTAATTCATCAAGATTCACCGTATTACTCTTGATATTTTACTGCAAAACGCTAATACTTCGAGAGTTTTTATTTTAAGGATTACTATTTTGCCTAAATCCTATTTATTATCATCTTTACCATCATTTTTAACATTTCGCAATGGATGGTGAGTATCAAAAAAGTTGGGGTCCTCATACAGGTTTTTGACGAGTATGTCCCCATTTATAAAGTCTTTTAAAATCAAATAATAATCGATTTCTAAGTATTCAAACACCAAATCAAAGAGTTGTTTAAATTCCGCAAGTTCACATTTTGGAAAATAAATTTCCATCATCAACCCATACTCAAAATCGAGCGGTGCTTCAACCCCTTGAATATAAAAATTTCCTTCAATTTTGTGGATAAAACCATAATTAAACCAACTAAAAATCTTTATAAGAGTATCCATTGAACCTTGATTTAAATTAGGAATGAAAAAGTAAATATTTTCTTGGAAACCTAAATTTTTAAGCTTGATATACGGAAAAATGAGGTTTTTTTTCAGAAGGTTCTGGATTCTTTCGACGGTTTTTACTTTTTTAGTTCCAATATAGGATTTGATATCAATGGGTTTAAAATCAAAAATTTCACAAAGATCCGAATATTCAGGAGAATCTAGTCTAAATTTAGATTCATTTTCCTTATCACTGAAATTGTATATAATATCATTGGGTGTGTTAAATTGGTACTTCTTGTTAAATAGAACATTCTGTAGATGTTCTTTAAAGATTGAACTATCATAATCCAAGCCTTCTGGAGTAAAGTTCAGTTGAAAATGGAATAGCAAGATAATCTCTTTGATAAAAAATCCACAATATTCTCGAATATTTTTATCTGGAGTATTAAATGGTTTTAAAAAAGATTGATTTAGCTCATTTTGAGGTAAAACACAAAATGATAAAATAGGAATCGTACTGTCAAGACAAGCAGGATATTCGATTTTTAAAAGGTTTTCTATTAAAAATGAATTAAATTCAACTTGATTCATATCATTAAATACACAATAGGATACAAACTGTGAGAGATTAAATTTACGGAAAGCAGGAATAAAACTGATTGATTTGATAAAATTTTGGAAAAAAAGTTTGTCTTTTAGTTTTGTAAATTCTTCTTTATTGAGAATATATGGATTCATATTCGAAAAGAAATTTTCAAGTTCTAATAAAATCTCAAACTCAAAAAATATTTTTTCTTTCGATTTGCGTCTGTTTACCATTTTTACTAAATCTGAAATGTCACCTGATTTCAACCAAAATAAATCAGACCATGTAAATTTTTTGTAAGAGATGCTCTTATAATTATTTTGAAGTAGAGATTCTACATAAGCTAAATATTGGACATAAAGCGCTTCTGTGTAAAAAAACTCTTTTTTTTCGAAATCATAAAAGTCTCTTGTAGAAAATCTTGTAATAAATCCACTCCATATATGATTCTTCAAATATATAAGGTCATCTTTAAAGAGATTGTATAATATCGAAATGAAAAGCATAAGTTCCTTCGATTTCAATGCAGGAGTTGATATTTCAACATAATAATATGTATTTCCTGAAAAAATATCTTTTACGTGATAAATGAGAACACGAGGGAAATAGAGAATTATTCCTGATAGAGCCTTATATGCTTTTTCGGATTTTTTAAATATCAACTGTAAATAATCCTTTTCAAAATTTTTTGTTATAATTGTATTTATCAAAATTGGATATATAACGGGGGGATTTAATTCTAGTAATCTTTCGATAACTGAATCTACTATTTTAGATGTGATATCTTGGGCTTGATATTCATTATAAATTTTCTCGAGTTTTTTCTCTTTTGTGTGAAATAAAGTTTGAGAGATTTTCTCATCAAAAATAATTTTTCGAATTATATCCAGGTCAAAAATTTTTAAATCGAAACAAATTTTTAGTAATTTTAAACAGATTTCATAGATTTCGATTTTATTAACAAATTTGGTCTCGGACTTAAAATATATCTTGATTAAGTCATAAATATTAAATCTTCTATTAGATTGCCTTTTAAATGACAAGTTATATTCAATTAATTGTGAATAAAAATTGGTTGCTAAATAATTATTTAATTCTTCGATACTTTTTATATCATCCAATATAATAATATCCTCTAAAGTTTTAAGATTTTGAATTGTTTGTTCTAACTCTTTTTTTAAATAAAAGAATCCTTTTTCTCTAAATTTGTCAAGAATTGAAACTAAAGCTCTTTTTAACAAACTCGATTTGTAAATTTTCTTTAAGATATCTTTTAGTTCAATAATATTAGATTTCTGATAATAAATTTGATTTAATAAATCAGATTTTAAAAGTTTTAAATTGTCAGCTCTATTTTCAAAACCTATCCCATGAACTGAAAACCAACGAATTCTATCTAATATTAAAAAATCTAAAAATGTTAAATTTGGTTTAAAAAATTTGCTTTCAGATGATGATTTATATCTCACTAGAAGATCTTTCCTATAGTTTTTATTTTTAGGATTTATAAAGCCCTTTTCGGAAAATTCTTCTTTAAAATAGTTTAAGTTAACATAATGTTCTTGTTCTTCTCTAATTAAAGCAAAATGTCTTGGACTGTAACTTTTTTCAAACATATGTTTTAAAAAGGCCATTAAATCTTCTAAATAGCAAACTGGAATGACCAAGTACATTAAAATATCAGAGCAAAAACTTTGTAACGAAATTTTTGGTGAAATGATGAAAGGGAAATTATTTAAAATTTGGTTTATAAGATAATTACCTATTAAAGGATTAAATGAGATATTGAGAATTATTAAAGCCTTATTTATAGCATTCCAATTTATTTGATATGATGGAGTAATCAAACTATTTGATTTTAACCAGTCCATTTTCTCAAGAAATTTCCTTAGACTTAACTCAGTATTTATGATTCCTTCATTCTTAAAAGTTTGAAAAATATTTTTATATTGTAATAGACTTCTATAATATTTTGTTTTGTAGAAAATTTCTATAATTATCCTTATTGTTTCTATCAAATCGTTTTGAATCATCAATTTAAAATATTTCTCTTCAAAATCTTTAAAAAGGATATACAAACACGATCGCTCAAATTCTCGAATTAGAGTATTTTGTTTGTTATTGACATAATTAAAAAAGAATTGTATTGGATTTGGATATGTATCAATTCCAGGATAATGAAAAAATGTCTCTAATTTGTCAAAATCGTTTAGAAGTTTAAGTCCTTTAGGACTTAATCTTCTTAGCTCTAAATTATCCCTAATTAATAATCTCCAGTCCCTAATACCGATAAAGTCGGAGAGAACTGACATTACAATTTGATTAATTATTAAATTAATAGAATTATTGTGTCTGAATTCATTTGGAATAAAACACCTTAAAATTTCCCGAAACAAGATGAATTGAAGATGTTTTTCAGATTTTGCTGGAATACTAATTTTTAAGTAGGAATTTAACTTCATTTCTTTAATAGCATAATCGAAAATTACATCCTCAAAATTAGAATCCTCAAACATTACCTTAACGACCTTAAAATTATAAAGTGATTTGATCCCAAGAAAATCTTCAAATCCAGATTTAATATCACTAAATAATGAACTGTAATTTGATTTTATATCAATATCTATATTTTTTAGCAAATTGATATTTGGAAATAAGACCATTATCCTAGTTTAAAAAATCTATAGTTATAATTTTTCTTATGTTTCAAGATAAGGGTTTTGGATCTTTTCTTACAAATTTGAAGTGAAATCTGTAACAAGAATCGTACTTTAAATAGTTGAACTATTAAATGAGTTACGTTACAAACAGATACGAGGAATGTAAAATGAAGTTAAAATATAAATTGCTTACCTTAATGACAACTATATTAGCTATTCTCGCATTATTTCAGATCTCACAATTAGGATTTGCCGAGATTTTTCCTTCGGGGTGCCAAGGAGGCCCATAAGTGATTTTTTTTGAATAGCAACTATTTTTTTCTTTTTTTTCTTTAATGTCAAACCCCACTCACTCGACAAAATAGATTAGGGCCGCTCTAGTTGTATTAGATTTGTTTTAAATTGGGTGAAGTTTCCCGTATCGTTTTCTCTAATTCTCCACGTGCGTCTCACTGTTGCATATTGTGCGTTAAATTCTTTCCGTTGGGCTTCAATAAGTGGGGTTTCGCATGCCAAAAGCACGTTTGAAACGTTTTTTCTCGTAAAATCGATATCTAATAGCTGGACATGCAAGCTTCCGTGGTTTAAAAACGCTCGGGCAACATTTTCGCGACCTAAAAGGGCTTTAAAATGGTGCTTGCTGCGATGAAACAGCTGTTCCTTAGCGTTATTGGTAAATTCTAACTCCTCGTCATCATAAGCCCGGTACAAGCCTTCACTATAAGAACTTACTAATCGAATCCATTGCTGCCAAATTTCCACGAGACTTTGGTTGAACGATGGCTGCTGCCATTTAATGTTCTGAGGATTAAATTCCAGTTTTCTCCGTTTTAAGCGGCTCTGGAGTTTATATACCCATTTTTTCGTTTCTTTTTCGATTTGAGAAGAATTCTTCTCCCTCTTG
>SDNV01000033.1 GCA_004524515.1 Promethearchaeota archaeon | reverse complement strand
TGGAGAGGATGATGTGCACTTTAAATCGGTTATAGAGGCTTTCATCAATGTAGAAGTCGAGTTCCAAAGGTTCGCCTCTAAAAATGATGGTTGCTTTACAGTATTGTTGTTTTGTATCTTTTCCGTTATAAGTTTCTACGGTTTGCAAGGTTGAGTTGGTTTTTAAGGAGAGGAGGTTGACAAGTTCGGAGTCAATTGTATTTATTTCCGAGCCGGTATCAATTACGGCGGTCACAGGATATTTTTGATAATTTTCCGCTTGGATAAAGATATTTTCATAATCAATATCGGGGGGTGGATTTTGGGCAGAATCAGTAGTTAGCGGAGAAGTTCCAAATTTCTCATTATCTGTGGTTGATTCAATAAATTCGAAGTTCAGGTCACCTTTTCCGGATTTTTGATATTCAAATTCCCTAAATTGTTTTTGCTCAATTTTTTTGATAAATTCTTTATCCTTTTGTATGTTTTTGATATCTTGCATAAGGATTTGTTTAAATTTGGAAGGTTCCGGCTCGTATTGATTTTTGGAAATGATGGTGTATACTGTCCAGCTAAGCCAATTTAATTGTTTGATAAAGCTTTCGCAATATATTTGGTCGATATTTAAATTGAGTTGTAAAATTCTATAATTTCGGACAAATTCGCTGAGAGAAATATTTTGCAGTTGGTTTAGCCATTCTTTTGTCATAATTTTATTTTCTTTCAAGATATTTTCTTTAAGCTGGTATGCGAGTTTTAAGAGATATCCCTCTAGAGAAAATGATTCATTTGATTGCAATTTCATAAATTTTTCTTGAGCTTTCATAGTGAAATAAATTATTCTAGCCATGAAAATGAAGAGCCAATATTTGAATTCTTTTGATAAAAGTGGGTCATGGAGAAAGCCGTAATGTTCTTTTAAATCTTCTGCTACAACCAGATTAAAGCCGCGGAGTAGAGTTATATCATAATTCCAGTTAATTATTTTGAATATAATTTGAGTAAGTTTTTCGATATACTTTGTGAAACTATTTTGATAATTTGGGTTGGATTTTAATAGAACTTGTAATTTTTCATATCCTTTCTCGAACTCTTTTTGGCTAATAGTATGTAGCTTGTTAATCCATGAGTTTCGAATATTTAAATAGGAGAGTGATTTTGTTATATTCTCTGCGATTTTCTGTATTTGTTTTTGAGGGAGTTCTCTTTGATGTTCTTTTAGGTTTGAGCAGTATTCAGGACTTTTTAGAATTTCGTAGATTATTCTACAGATAAACAGTTTTGTTTGTCGGTTAAAGTCTTTTGCGACTAATTTTTGAATTTTTTCTTTTTTAAAATTATAATTCTGGGCGTTAAACTTGATAATTTCAGCTCCACAGTAATTGCAGAAGGCGGATTTTTTATTTCTAATAGCATTTTTGATTGACTCATTGAGTACTTTAGCTCCGCATTCCGTACAAAATTCATACGGCCTATTTTTCGCAGCAATTTCGTTCATTTTATATCGATTTTTCCGTTTATCAAGAAATTTTTATTGGTGAGATTAAAAAATACTTGATTTACCCTTATTTAAAGAAAAAATCAAAGTCTATGATAATTTAATTTTTAAAAAATTTTTCAAATTGATTCTCTCCTTCTTTTTTCTTTAAATAGAAACAAAAGTACTGTGTTTCAAACATTAACCAAATTAGGTATCTTTCATGAATTTACGTATATATATCAAACCATTCTTTTTTATAATTTTATTTTTGTTCAGCGTTGTTTTGGCATTCCAAATCACTGCGAATATGACAATTATTGATGAGGAAAGTAAAGAAGAAGATAAAGAGTATTATCTCCTAGAGAAAACAGAGGATTACCCTAAGCTTTCGCAAACTAGTAATTATAATGATTTGGAATCGATATTTGATTCTAAAATCGACCAGATTTCGTCTATAAGGTATTTTCCACAGATCTATGAATCTTCCCTGCAAGCCACTTATTATGCGTTAAGCATCATTGACAGCATAGGAAAACTCGAAGAAGTCAACCAGACTGCTATTTTCAATTATATAATGTCTTGCTATAATGAAACTTCAAATTTATTCATGGATAACTACGCTAAACGCTACTTAAATACTGATTTTCGTGCGAATTATTACCCTCTCACAAGTTTACTTCAAGTGAATTGTTATGCGGTTTTAAGCTTGGATATTCTGGGGAGGCTTGATTCGGGTACTATTGACATCTCGAAAATGGTACAGTTTATGTGGGATTGCTATAATCCAGAGACCGGAGGATTTATTGGACAGAAGTATAGTATTGATTTATGTGAAGAATTTAAATATTCGACGATGGATAACAGCTATTACGCAATTTTAGCCTTAGAAACGCTGGGAGATGATTTCAATTCACATCTAATAGAATTAGACTCATTAGTTAATTTCATTCAAGCCCTGCAATATGCCAATCCTTCCGATACAAATTTTGGAGGCTTTGACAATAGTGAAGCACCCTTTCCCACTATTTATCCTTATGACCCGACTCTATGGTCCGCCTACCTCTGTATCAAAACCTTAGATATATTGGGATTAATTAATACCATTAATATGGGCGCGTTCCGTGTGTATTTAGAGAGATTATATAATGCTCAATTATTTTACTTCAAAATGGGAAATAATTTAGCAAATGAAGATGACTTTGATATTATCGGTGCCGCTTTTGGACTTCAATTAGCTGATTTAACCGGATATATATATTACGAGCGAGAGTGGGTTATTGCTTTTATTTTTAATAATCGCAATCCATTGGGTCTTTGGAATAGTACCACGGCATACAATCTTTATGAGCTTATTGATACCTTCCAAGTAATTCGGGCATTAAGGGAAACTGGAGAGATTTCGCATCTCTATAACTACTACAATGATGAAACCGTGATATTTGATAATATTGAAGAAAATTTTAAACAAATTAAAGGATATTCGTTAGTATCAAAGCAATATTACAGTCTAGAGCTTATGCATACGATAGTAAGAGCTTTTCATACCTATGGAAGAATTCAAGAGCTTAATAGCTTTTTCCCGAAATTATATGAGCGAATAATGTATCTTTACAATTACAGAACTGGGGCTATTGATTGGTATTACTTTAATGGATGGATTAATAATGATTATTATGGTTCTCTATATCCAGAATTGCGGGCATGGGATGTGAATTTCCGTTCCAGACCATTAGAATTTTTTAGTGATCGTTATCATACGGAAACTAATGAAATTGGGTTACGCTATTCTCATAAAACATCCTTTTTAGCATTGGACACTTTAAAAGCTATATTTAAGCTTAGTTACTTTCACTCCCAATACGATCTTTCTCGTTTAGCCGAAGATATTATCGATTCTCAGTTCTTAGAATCTTCTTATCCTAATTATGGAGGATTTGTTCCTAATATGTGGATAAAATCCAAGCTGTCATTGGACGCGCAAAACGATTTTGTATATTTAGAATATTGCTATTTTGCTATTAAAGCGTTAGAGCTCATTGCAGAATGTATGGGAGAGGAGGACATTGCGAATTTCGGCTTTAATAAAGCCGCCTTATATTCATATATTCTCTCGAACATAGTAGAAACCTCGTCGATTATATACTATAATCCTCAATATGTTGATGATACTAATTCCATCTTACAAACCACTTATCAGATGATATACTTATTAAAAGCTCTCAATCTTTATGGTTTAGATAATCAGAAGATTAAGAATTTCATTTTCCAGAGCATAGACTACACTAATATCGAAAATATTTATTTCTGTTATAAAATCTCGGAAATTTTAGATTTGAATATTGAATTTGACACGGATTTAACTCAAAATTTGGTTGAAACCCTTTATTCTGAAGAAGAAAAGGAATATTTTGTAAGTACAGAAAAAAACATCATGGAACAAGAATTATTTTTATGGATTTCAGAGATGGCGAAAAACGATGATCTCAAGATTGACTGTGATTATATCGGGTCTATGCCCTTAGGAACGGTGAATACTTTAACGGTTTCTTTTTGTAATATTATTCTAGATACTTTTGGTCCAGATTTTTCAGTTAAGTTTGAGGAAAGTCCATTTGGTACTGTGAATCTTGAAAAGCAGTTCGATAATCTATATATAACGAATTTTTTGGTGCCGATTAATCATACCTATTATCCTCTCGTTGAAGGTGTTATTAATATCTATGAAGGATTCCAAGTTGTTGGTACAGTTCCAGTAACAATTGAAACAATATATGAATTGAATATATTAAAACATATTGTAAACAATAGTAATAGCATTTTTTTTCATGTTAATCTTTCTTATGCATCTATTTCGGGCCCTAAACCTACACATAATTCATTGGTATATATGGATATATTTAAAAACGGGACATATATAGAAGAGCAAAATTTTAGCGTTCAATTCTTCTTAGAATTTAGCCAATTTACCTACAATTGTTCTATTAAAGAGGATGGTAATTATAGATTTAATGTAAATTTTGTGGATGATTACCATCCTGATGGATTTTTCTTATTCGAAACACTTTTTGAGGTTAATCGCTCTTTTATTCAAGATCCAATTCCTCCTAATCCAGGAGATAATTCTGATGATGATTCGAACGATTCTGAGGAAGACAAGGATGATTCTACTAATTCTAATACGAACGATTCCCTTTTTTATATAGGAATTATCGCTGCTATTGGGATTATCACTATTATAAGCTTAATCCTAATAGTAAAATCCTATAAACCAGGGAAAAAACTGCATATTGAAAGAAATATCAAAAATTCAGTTGATAATAGAGCAGAAATAGCAGATAATTTTACAATGGAATCCTTTTTCGAGAGTTTAGATGAATTAATCGAACCAGATACTATTCCAAATATGGATCATGAATACTAAAACAATACTCTTAATTTCACATTTTTTTTTTAAATATCCCTAAAGTATATTTATTTTAACCTTAGATTTTTGTACTTTATTCACCATTTACAATACTTTTAAAGTTATATGTACAGAGCACAACGTTTTGATATTTCTCAATGTTATTATGCTTTCTTAAGTAAACTTAAATTCAATAAATCAGCTAGATCTTCAATTATCTCCTTTTTGCTTATTTCATCTGAACTTACAATTTTTTTATTTTTGTTTGAGTTTATATTTTCATTTTTATTTTTCAGAATGGAAAAAGCTAATTCTACAGCAATTTGGATGCTACAAATAATAATTCTCAGCATTTATACCTTATTTATTGTTTGCTCTTATCAGTCGAAGCTATTTCGCATAGGTTTTTCCTTAGTATTCTTAGTATTGTTGAGTATAATATTAATTATTTCTATGATCTGGCTAAAATCATTAATTATGCTAAAATTAATTTTAGTATCCATGATAATTTCTTCATTATTAATTATTAGGTATTCAATAAAATCTCAATCATCAAGTTTAATGAAAATAAAAACTAAATCGGTTGTAATTCTTCTATTATTATTATCAACAAGTATAGGGATTTCAACAATCATTTCTTTTGTGCCAAGTACAATCGAAATAAAACCCAAAAGTGAACCAGAATTAATATTTTGGTGTGGCTCAAGTCAATTACCGGATGATCCGGAAATTTTAGAGGTATGTAAGAAATATAATATCGGTTTTATGCCGACAATCCGGAGTAATATGGTTGGGGTTAATGAATATATAGATTTATACAAAAATATAACCGCGAATAGTATTAATTTGTATTTTTGTATTGGTGGAGATACTGAATTTTTTGGGAATATTGATAATGCTAATGAATTTCCAATAATTTACAGTAAGATCCGAGATTGGTTTATAAATGAAAGCCTATTATCAAATCCTCATATTAAATCCTTTTGTATTGATGCAGAACCCTCAAAGGAATTCTCTAAACATATGGATAAAGAAAATATCTTAAAATCTATAGAATATGGATCAAAAAATTATCCCATTAAAGAAGATATAGAAATCGCTACCAAAGCTATGAATGAATTTAAAGATTTGGTGAGAAATGATGAAAAAGAATGCGGAATGATTAGAGCGGCTCAATTACTTGATTCATCGGATAATGATGATGATCTTTCGTTATTTTCCAGAAATATTTATAATTTGGATGTTGATTGGGATTATACCATCACTATGTTATACCGGACAGATCAACTTCAGGATGACGAGACTCAAATTGAGCCATCAAAATTTTATATTAAGTCTTTATCTATTTTATTCGGTACTATGGCTGAAGGAACTAAAGTAACTAATTCAGAGTTAAATTTTTATCAAAATGTTGCACTGGAGCAAACTCCTGGAGACACTGAAGCGAAAAATCAATATATTTTTATAGGTAGTTTTGATCGGGAATTTAAAGATACTCAATATATCAAAGAAAAGCTATATAAAAAAGATCTTGATATTTGTAGACATTTTAAAGAAAAGAAAGTCTTTTTTTATGATTTGAAAGGATTTATAAGCCATTATGGATGGGAAGGTTTGGAGGAATTAGGACGGCATAACCAAAAGAAGGACGTATGGTATTTGAGATTTTATCATTTTCATTCAATCACGTTTCTCTTATTTTATTGCGGATTAATTTTTATTGATCTTATAGTGTTTTTTGAAAATGATTTAATATAAATTAAATGTATATATACTTATTATCTATTCTTTCTCTAATCTTGAGATAAAGGTTGGGTTTTTATTACTATTTCGAGAATAAAATAAAAACCAGTAATAAAATGAGAATTGAACTTAAACTATAAAAATAAGAATGTCAGGAAGACAAAAAAAATAAAATTCAGGATTAGATTAGTTATTTTTTTGATTATTTTAATCATAAGTGGTTTAGCTAGCTCTGGTTTATGTCTAAGGAATCATGAAAAAAATCTTTCGACAGATATAGAGCCCAAATATTTGTCTAACAATCTTAGATATGAATATAATTCAAAGCTAATCGAGCATAATATATTGAAAAATTTTGAATCAATCGAATTTTCTTCTTCAAATTTCTCTCGAAATAGAGGAGTAAATTCATTTGAAAAATCTCCTTTTGAAAATTTTATACTTTTAGAAAATATTTCGGGAAATAAAGATGATCAAGCTACGATTCATGGTATATCTATGTCTGCCGGCGATGATCTCATAAAAGTAACACCTACTACCTCATTTCCCTGGCGTAGTATAGTAAAGCTATATATTACATTTGGAGAAACTACATGTATCGGATCTGGGGCTATAATTGATGAGTCTCATGTGTTAACTGCGGGACATTGTGTATATAATCACGTTCATGGCGGTTGGGCAGATAGTATCAAAGTTATTCCCGGAATGGATGATGGAAGTGAGCCCTATGGTCATGCGTGGGCAATCGCTATGCGCACGTATAATCGTTGGATCGATTATCAAGATCATCAGCATGATTTTGCTGTGATTACTTTAGACAGTAATATTGGCCAACAAACGGGATGGATGAACCTTATGTGGTCTTATTCATATAGTCCTATGTATTCTGGTGGTTTGAATGTTGCGGGTTATCCTGGAGATTTAGATGGCGGATTGAATATGTATTGTGATTATGAGAATGGTCGAATTGCTGATGAGTATAATCATTGGTATTATCTGGATACTCTTCCTGGAATGAGCGGTAGTCCAATATGGGTTTATGATGGCATTAGTCGATATATCATTACAATTTGCGCTTATGGAGATGATGGTTCGGGTAGCAATCATGGGACAAGAATCGATCGAGTTAAATTTGACTGTATAAAGAATTGGTTGACAGCGGACAACACAGCGACACAACGCCCTGATATGATAAGTCGAAGTCAAATCCATTCGGGATTCACCCCGACGACGGTTGGATCGGGAATAACCGTATTTAATGTGTGGTGTGAGATTCAAAACATAGGTACCGTTTCAACCGGCACGTTTCCTGTGTCTTATTATGCCTCCTTAGATACCACCATAACTGAATCCGATTTTTTTCTAGGTTATGATATAATTTCCAATATTGATGCTACAGATTATACTCAATCAAATTGGTTGGGTATTTTCCCGAGCAATATTCCGAGTGGTTCGTATTATATTGGTTGGATAATAGATGTGAATTCCACCATCACAGAATTTAAGGAAAATAACAATGTAGGAATTATGGGGTCCTATAAACTATTAGTAGATGCCGATGATCCTTCAAATCCGACAATTTGTTCTCAAATAAATGGTTCTACAGTTAGCGATGTATGGCAAGATTCGGTCAATGATCCTAATTTCTTGTGGAATGGAGCATTTGATTCCCATACAGCTATAGATGGGTATTATTATTATTGGGGGAGTGATCCTTCCGGCACATCATCCTCCTATACTCAAGAACCCGTATATGATCCTCCTGCTGTAAATAATGGAGCGTATTATTTAAGAGTGTGTGCTAAAGATTTAGTCGGAAATATCGCACCGTGGACAACTCTTTATATTTTTAAATATAATGATAGCTTGAATGAAAATATTGATAATCCCGAAAGTCCCCCGAAAGATGACAAGAATAAAGATGAAGATGACAATAGTGATGAAATTTCTGATGAAGTTATAGAATTTCCGGAGTTTCAAATAAAAATTTCAGAAATTGGTGCTTATGTTACCATCTGGATAGTTTGCGGAATACTAGCAGTATTCATTCAGTTATATTATAAAGGTAAAATTAGAAAAAAAATTTGAATTTTCAATTGTGTTTTTTTTTAAACCTTAAATTAAAAAATTTAATTTGATACCTGAACTTTAAACTCAACCATGACTTAAAATTTACGCAAATTTAAATTAGAATTAAAACTTACAAAGGTTTAAAATACAAATCCATTTTCTTTATAGTAGTTATTTGAAGATATTCTGAGAATTAACGTAACTTTATGATAAATTAAAATGAATAAATTGATTTGAGAATGATAACCACAAGGGAATCAATAAATTATCAATTTTCTTTAATATTTGGGTATTCCTCTCCAAATGATATTGTGGTGGGAGATGTAATAGGACCAGGGAAATTGACAAAGGAAAAGGTAAAAGAGCTTTCGTTATCAGTTATAAAGTTTTTACGAATGTATAATGCAATGCTAAGAGATTATACAGGTTCAGAAGTTTTTTCCATTGAATTTGAACTTTATAATATTGATGAAAGTGCCCAAATTAACATCTATCCTAAATCCATGCTCTTAATTCCTGGACAATTTAAGGATTGTGAAAGTTTGCTTCTTGCTCTAAAGCCCGAGACGGGATTTTTAAATATTCATAAATCTAGAGAGGATATTAATAAAATTAGTGAATTATTTTACGAAGTAGAGGAATTTACAAATCGCCCTGATCTGATAAAAGAAGAAAAAGAACAAGTTTTTAATAAATTTGCTTCAAGGTTTAGCAAAAAACTTTTTGGCAATTTATTAGAAGATAAATGGAATAAAAAACTTGTTGGGTTGAGTGTATCACTTCCAACAGAACAGGAAATGCTAGATACCTTTGCGTCGCTAAAATCTAAATTTGAAATATTATGGAATAAACGACCTTATGAGATCAAAGTTATAAATCCTAAATTTGATAGATTACGTACTCCTTTTGAAAAGCAGTCTGCTATTGACCATTTAAAATTCTCTATTTCAGAACCCAGCGCTAATTTTGTAATTGAAAATACCTTAAAGCTTGGAACTAATCTTATCAATTTAGCTAATACAGGAACTATAGACGAATCTCAAGATGAGTTGATTTCATTTTTAATCGAAGATATTGAAGAGAAATTAAAAAATATTAAAAATCCACAAACTGCAGAATGGTTAATAAATGAAGTCCATAAAATTTTGGGAGATATGGAAAGCTATTTAAATAAATTTATTGATTATTCCATGAAATTCCTTGGAACAGGAGAAATGGGAAATTTGGAAGATTTATCTGAGAAATATAGAACCTTTATTGTCGAAAAAGGAAAATTAGAAAACGAAAGTTTCGATAAAATCTGCAAAATAGCAATTAAATCCATAGAAAATTCCCTCATTCAAAAAGAAAATTTACGCGCCATTGAATTAGAATCAGTAATTTATTATTTTTCTGAAATAATTAAAAATAGTTTAAATACAATTAAAAGGGCTTTACCGAGATATTTCTCTCGTCGAAGATTGAAAACATTGACTACAGATTTTATTAATAAAATAAAACTAATTTTTGATAGAGAACAAAAACCTGCTAGAAATTTAGGGAATAAATTTATGGAGAAATTTAATACGTTTCTTTTTAATCAAATTGAAATAAATCCAATATTATTAAAAAAAGGGCTAAAATTTAATGAGAAAAATATCATAAAAGAGTTTAGGAATATTATAGCCAAAAATCTGGATGGTTTTTTTGATACTATTGAATTGAACATAAGTGATTTGGTTTCCTTTGCTGAAGTATTGATGGAGAGAGATCCCAGTTCAATTAAAATTCATATAGATAAATTCAAAAAATTTTCAAATGAATTAAATTACCTTTTAGGGTATCTATTAAGATATTCAACGATCAATCGTTATTTGAAGGACGAACCTGATGAAGAAATTGCAGATCCCGTTACATTTGCTAATAGATTTCATCGATTTTTAGAGAAACGAGTTGGAGGGATTAATTTAGTATGGAAATCATATAATTTAGATTGGATCAAAGACTATGGAAAAAAATTCTTAAGAATAACAGAGGAAAAAAATTGGACGTTGGAGGAAATATATAAAGATTTTATCAATTATTTTGAGGAACGTGAGAGAAATGAACAGCTAACGGATAATTTTTTAAAATTTTTAGATGGTTACATCGCTCAAGTATCAAATGAAGAGGAGAAACTACTCTTAATAGAATTTCTTAAACAATATGAATTCTGTAACAAAATAAAAACAGAATTTCCAAAATATATTAAATCTATTATTGAAAAGGAGATTACAACATTAAATCCTGAGTTAGAACAACAAATTCCAATGAATTTTTTTAAATTAGATGAGGGAGATACATTTTATAATTATTTGAAAGAGATGGAATTAAAATATTTTTCAAAACTAATCCCAAGACCATTGACTCTGATTTTAAAACATGACTTAACAAACGAGGAAAGAGAATTATTCAACTCAGACTTTTTCCATGTGTTTAATTTTAGATTTTGGGCAAATAATTTCAAAGCAGATATATCAGATAATTTTAAAGAAGTATATAGAGAATGGGTGAAGGAATTATGATTAGTGGAATAAAAAGAAAAACAACTGCTATAGAAAGTACGTATAGATTTTTTCAAACCGTAGATCTCATAATTAATCATTTTAAAAGAGAAGCAGATCGAGAAAAGATTTTTGAATTAGTAAGTGAAGAGATAACACTGAAGGATTTATTAATCGCTACCTCTGCAGTTCATTTATATCATAATTTAGGAATCAGAGTTAAAGATAGTATGGAAGCAGGTTATATTTCTACAGACTCAACTAAGAACTTGGAGATATCCGAAAAAAAGGTAATAGTTGAGGAATTGGATTCATTATTAAAGGATTCACTTGATTTGGAAATTGATATGTTGAAGAGGTCAGTAAGTTTAGAAGATCAGATAATATCATTTTTAATAGAGAGTAGAATATCCAATCTAAATGATATGCAAAAAAAGCAGAAATTAGATGAAATCGATAACCAGATTGAACAAAATTTATTAGATATCATATTAAAATATCCCCCTTTTTATTTTTATGACTTAATCGGAGATTTAATGGGTTTAAGTAATGATATAAAAATCAATATTTTGGAGGAAAGTTCTGCATTTAAAGATTTATCGGTTGAAATAGAAAAAAAATTAGAACAGGAAGAAAAGGAAGATAAATTCATAGAATTGTCTACGTTAAATCGATTAATTAACAAAATTCAATCAGAGTTTGAATTTAAGTCATATAAAGAATTACAAATGCAGAATATGTCTGTAAGAATGATTAAGCGTAAAATCATGGAATACAAATTCAATCAATTTCCAATATCAATCCCCGCTTTACATATTTTTTTAGAGACTAATAATATAAAAACCAAATTAATGGAAAAAATTAGCCATAATTTGAATAAGAAAATAAATTTTGATCAATTTGAAAAGGAAGGATTGGAACTTTTAAAAACAGAGTTAATTCAGAAGTTAAATACTAATCCAAATGATTTTATTTACTTTTTACAGTGTTTAAATGAATCTAGCTTTGATGAAATAATTTATTTTTTACATAAATATGGAATTTATAATATTTTACATTTGATTAATGTGAATGAGGATTTAGCACAAAGTATACAAAAAAACCTGATTAGATATAATATCGACAAATTTGATATAATGACATTAAATACGAGTAATAAAAATTTATTAATTTTAGCCAAGAAAGCATTATGTGAGTTAGATTATGCAATTTTGGAAAATTTCTTAAAAAAATGTGATGACATCTCTGAATTTAATTTATCCGATGTTTTATTTTTAGAAGATGATAATCTTAGAGAGATTTGGCAGATTTTAGAAGAAAAAGTAGGAATAAAATTAGGAAATTTAAGAGATTTTGTAAAAAAAAAAGAGGTTATAGATAAAATTTTTATGGAGGGTTTACAATTAAATAGCTACTCCCAGTTATTATTACTTTTGAACTTTGATGATATTTTAAATAATCTAGCTAAAGATATCTTTTATTATCTCTTTTCAAAAATTATAAGACAAATAAGTAGAATTGTTGAACTCTACCTAAAAATAACAAATGATAAAGCCCTTTTTCTTGTGGCTCTAAAAAAGATTAGGGGAACCACAGATTCAGAAGAATGGGTTAGAATTAAATTAGAAGAATTGGTTATAAATCGATTATTAGAAAGACAAAAAGAGCTAGTAATTGTTTTTAATGCTGATAATCAACCTTTTCTTGTGAACGGTTTTATTTTATCAAGGTTTACGGATTTATCTCTAAATGAAGGAATTTTGGAATTAAAAAACAATATAAGTCCGCTTTATGAAGATATAAAACCTTTAAAATTAAAGGAGGATATAATATCGCCCATCTCGTATTGTATTGCCTACGATTTAGTTAAGAGATTCGAAGCTTATGAAGATTTACGGAAATTAAAAGTTGAGCAAATACTTGAAGAAAAAGAGAAATCTAAGAGCGAAGAGAAGCAAAAAATTCGTGAAAAACAAGAGATTAGCACCCTTAATTGGATAGAAAGAAGAGTAACTTCGTCTTTAATGAGGATTAATAGTCCTGGTATTAATCCAAATCAGTTATATTGGCAAGAAAAAGATATAAAAACAGCAACAGATAATATTAAGCTACATAGCGAGTTAGAAGGTAACGTTATTGATTTATTTTGTGAATATTTCCAGTTTTCAATGGAAAAGATTCGAGGTTTTTCTACTATAAATTTACCTGATGCTGAAGTGATAAAGAATCTAGTAATAGATATAACAAACCAGGAATTGGAGAAGAGATTAAAGCATGTACCTTCTCAAGAAGAAATTAATAACATGCTTGAAGGGGAAAGATTTCAAATTGCGAAACAAATAGCATTAAAAATCGGAAAAATTTTGGATAAGGCGCTTTATACAAAGTTCAAATCAAACCGAAAATAGAAAAATAGACTATAAATAAAAACAGATCGATTATATATCTGATTAATTACTAATTTTAGTTTAATAATTTCGATTTTTTTGAAATAAGGGGTAATTACTTGGAAAAATACTAAAAATATTAAAATTATCTTCATTTAATTTATTTAAAATTTAGAGCAATTCGTATTAAAGGTCTTATTAAAAATGTCAAAGATTAGAGATTTTATCCAATATCTAATAGATTCTATTTCTCAGCTAATTAAAGCCTTTATTTTATTCATATTGTCTTTTTCTGGTTTACTTTTTGCTTTATTACTCAGACACCTTGATTATAATGGTTCAATAATCGCCGGAGTTGGAATCTTAATTGAAATAATTGCTATGAGCTTAATATATCTTATATTCAAGAGTTATCTTAAAAAAGAAGAAGAAGCTGAACCTATTTCTGAAAAGGGAAAGAAAAAATAATAAGCATTTCATAATTTACACATAATTTTCCCATATTTGTGGTATCTTTTTAGAACTTAAATATTTTTTAATATCAGTCATCAATATCTCTGGATTGTATTCCCATGCGACATTTTTATTGAATGAAATACAATATAATTCCTCAACATTAATTATATCTTTAATTAAAAGTCCATATGTCGCAACCTGAGGAAGTGAAAAGAGGAAATTCCCTTCTGGTTTATAATCAATGATTTTAATAATATCACCTTCTATTTGTATCAAATCAATATGTCCAGTAATGAATTTTTTGTTTGTAGTATTCCATATTGGAACTTCAATAGCAATAGAATCTCGATCTTTAATTAATATATTTTTTAATATAGTCTCATGGCCCGGATTTCTATTTATTTGATTATTATGATAAATTTTATATACTTTTTGGGCGAATTTGGGTAATTTAGAATCGGAATCAAATTTTAGTATTTTTCCTTCACGAATTAATTTTTTACTAAAACTTCTAAGAAATCCATTATCAAGCCCTTTAACTTTAAATTGAGAGACTCGTGTAATATCTCTTGCATTAAAAAGATTATTTGGTATTGCGCCTTGGTAGATTCTTTTAAGATAAGTACCTAATTTTTTGAAATCCTCTCTATTTGAATTTAGTTGATGTAATTTTTCTTTGTGGTTTTTTAAATTCCAATTAAATGAATATTTAATATTTTGATGTACGAAATCCCGCCTTTTTATCACTATTTTATCTCAGCTTTCGTTAATAATTGGCAAGTCAATTTAGAATTTTTCAAAAAAAATAAAGGTTCCTAACTTTCATTAATGAAATAAATTTATTAAAAGAGATGTATTAATGATTTATTAATTTATCAGGATAATCTAACGCATTCCCGCCGACAAATAATGAGAATCATCTCATCAATATGAAAAATAGCGGACCTAGCAGGATTTTCATGCTCGGGTTATCCCGCCGCATTTCGAACCTGCGACTTTCGGATTAGAAGTCCGACGCCCTATATTCTCGATTTTTATTTAAATAAAAATCTCCAGGCTAGGCTATAGGTCCTTGATTTTAAAAAATTAAGTTTTTGATGTTTTATTATATTTAATAATATGTTTAAATTTTATTATATTTTAAATAGAAGTTTACGATTATATATATAGATTTAATATAGTTAATGTGTAGAACAAAAAATTAAAGAATTAAAGATAAAAATTAAATATTTAAAAAGAAATTATTATAAATTAAAATTATCATTATAATCCTATGATTACAAGAGATTAAAAAATGAGAGGTGCTTTTGAAGAATTTGAATGATGAAAAAAAAAAGCAAAGAGCAAGCCAAAAAAAATCAGAATTATTAGTCGAGTTAAGTAAATGTGATGAAATAATCTTAGAATTAAGAACAGAGTTAAAGAATTCTAAAGACAAAGAAACTCTATTAAATAGTGAAATCCGTAATCTTCAGTCAGAGATCAAATACCTCGAAGCTAATAAAAAAAATATTGAACTTTTAAACGAAAATATTGAAGCTTTTGAGAAAAACATTAAAGATTTAGAAAATAAACTAGAACTAAAAGAAAAAAAAATTGAAGAACTGCTTATTGATAAAGAAAATTTATTAAATGAAAAATCTGAGATATTAGAAAGTAAGAATAATATATTACAGAAATTAAAGGAGAAAGAATTAGATGCTCAACAAAAAGACCAAAAAATTTTTGAGCTAAGAGAGAAATTCAAACAATCTAGTAGTGATCTTCTCAGTAAAAGTATGCAAATTGATAAATTGGTTAAGAAAGATAAAAATATGGAAGACCTGGAAGCAATAATACAGAATTTAGAAGCCGAATCACAACAAAAGGAAGAGAAAACAAAAGAATTGGAAGATAAGGTCGCCAGCTTATCAAATGAAATAGAAAAATCTCAAAAAATTATCGAAGAATTAAAGAATATTCCTCAAGAGAGCATTCAAGATGCTGACGCAGATAGGGCAGAATCTATAGGAAGCACCCAAATTATTTCTAATTTAGATACAATAATTAAAATTATTAAAGATCTATTACCTCAAGGTAAGAGTAATATAAGGTTAGTTTTACCAGAAATTGATGATGTCCATAAATTTGAATTAATAAATATTATTAAACAAGTACCCACCAAGGTAAGAATTAATATAAGCGCTAAGATTGAAGATCCAAGCGGAAGTGTGATTGTTGGTGATTTAAAGAATTATTGTCAATTAACAGATTATAGGGATAAAAAATTCCTTGCATTAAATGTGGATTCGTCAAAGTTTTTAATAAGCTTATTTACTGGAAATGATAATATAATAGGTATTTACACAGAAGAACTAGAATTTATCAATTTATTTAAAGCCGCAATTATGGAACCATTTATAAGAGGAACAAAAATAACCTGAAAGGAAAAATTAACCTTAATTACCCTTTTTGATTTAATTTCTATTCGAGCATTTTAATTTCTGCATCAATCACAATCATATCAGATTTAGGGGAATAGGATTTTACAATTTTAGAATTCAAGACTTCTTTTACCTTCCAATTAAGATTTTTTAAAGTTTTTGTTAGGTTTTCTAGGGCTTTTTCTATAGCATTTGGTTGCTCACAAAACTGATAAATATGTAATATTCCTCCTGATCTTTTCATTAAAACACATGCCACATCTATGAATTTAATCGCATTTTCAGGTAAATTCATGATTATTCTATCTGCACTGTCATTCAATTTTTTCCTCAGCTCGTTTTGTGGATCTAAAAGAGATTTAACATCAAAATTGTAAGGAAAAATTTTACCTTTTAAATGATTTTTTTTAATATTTTCTCTCAGATATTTATAAGCAAGAGGATTTATATCAAAAGAATAAATATTTACCCTATTTTTTTTGGCGATTTGAATAGAAAAAGGTCCTACTCCTGCAAATAAATCAACAATAAGTTCATTTTCATTTATATTGGCATCTGAAATTCTTTTTCTCTCATAAATTAGTCTTGGTGTAAAAAAAGTTTTAACTATATCGAGTTTAAAAATACAGCCATTCTCTTTATATAAAGTTTCAGTATTATTCACTCCATATAAAAATTCTAATTCTCTTAATCTATGTTGACCTCTTATTTTACTTTTTTTTTCAAAAACAGATTCAATATTTTTATTTAGATTTATTATCGCATTAGCTATTTTCTTTTTAATAATAGTAGTATCTTTTTTTTTTAAATCTTTAAATTTCTTGAATTCCAAAATGGCTACTTTGCCTAACTGATCATAGGAGTGAGGAATCATATCTAAAAATTTATCAGGAAGTTCATTTTTCAAAAAATCATATAAGGTATTAGGTTTAAATTGAGAATTAAGTATTCCTTGCTTTTGTACAATCTCAAAAGGAATTTTATTGGAAATTTTATTAATTAAATTCCTAAGTTCTATATGATCGTCTATTAAGGGAAAAAGAATATAATTAGATTCTTGTTCTACTTTAAATTTCTTGTTAATAATCGCAATGTCTTTAAAATATGCTTTTAATAATTTTAAAAATGTTTGACCTTCGCTTTTCTTGACTTTTATAAAAGAAATTTCTTTATTCTTCATCTTCTTCTAATTTTTCAAATAAAATTGATAATTTCTCATCTTTGTTTTTTAGGTACCCAATAAGCTTTCTATTCAATTCGCTAGCTGATTTAGTACAATTTATTAAAACCGTTCTATCACAAATGAATTTACTTTTTCTAAAAACCATATCTCTTTTGTCTAATAACGTCAAATTAGAGTGACCATAACCATAGAAGTGATCAATTTGATCTCTTACTTTTAAAATAATTTTAAATTTCTTTCCTTGATTAAGCTGGCTTTTTAAATTTTGATTGAGATCTGAACAGGCTTTTGACGAATTTATACCTAAAATACAATTACCTTTTTTAGTTAAATTTTTCTCTTTTGTGATCTCAATTGTGGTATTATGAGTACAAAGGATGTAATTGTGTCCAAATGCATAAATTTCCTCTAAAATCATCTTTCTCTTTTTTCCTTAAAAAATTGAAGAATTTCTGATATTTTATCAGATTTAATATAATTTGATTTAAATTTTGTAGTTAAAATATTATCTAATCCCTGAATCGGATGATTCTTGGAAAATTCAATTAATTCTTCAAATTGATTTATAAAATTTTTAGGTATTAATACACCACATTGCTCGTAAGACATTGAAAATTGATCAAAGAATATTTTAGCTTTTGCAATTGAATTTTTATATAATAGATCATAAACATCCACAACTTTAATTGACTCATTTTGTCCTAAAGGAAAAGTATGAATCAATTCCATTGGGATAATTCCGAAAAATGCAGACATAAATACCACATGAATGAATTCTTTAAAATCCAAATTTTCTTTATAAATTTCTTCTAACCAGTTTTGTACTGTTAGAGATGAATCACCCTTAACATCTAATTCCGGTAAAACGATTAGATATTTCACATTTTCAGGAATTCTATAATTTTCTGTAATTCTTGCTATATATCGGTGGATTAAAGGTCGAGAAATACTTTGTGATGAGACTAACAATCTTCCATGATTCTTATATATTTTTTCATGTGCCTCAAAGAAATCTATATAATTTTTTATAATCTTTGCCGCCTCAACAAGAAATGGATGGGATTTAATTCTCTGCTCTACAAGCTCCCATAAATTTCCCTCTCTTATCGCCTGTCGAACTGTTTTCAGTTCTGAAAATGATAAATATAAATTATGTTTCGCTAATAATTCGATACAATCTGATTTTTCTAATTTTTTCAATTCCTTTGGTGAATATTCACAACAAATAGGACAATGACAAGGAAATTCCTCTAATTCTTCTAAAGATTTTGTCCCCGTAGATAAGGTAAAGTATCTATTCTCTTTTGCATATAATATATATGCAGCAGAATCCATTAAATCACATCCACAAGCAATAGCTAATGAAAAAAATTGAGGGAGTCCTAATCCGAACATATGAATTGGTTTATTTGGAATTAGATTTTTTTTCACATTCAACAATATTTGAAGTGTTAAATCAAATCTATATTCTAAAAAAGCTTTAACTAAACCTCCAATCGCAAAGACATCAAATTTCAATTTACTCATTTCTCGCGAGCTAAATTCCAGTAAATCGAGGTATTTTCCACCATGGATCGGACCAAACCAATTGCAATTTTCATTAGTTCTCCGTGCGATATTGTCTTTTGCCCGTTCAATAGTGTTTAAGACTTTTTTCTTTGCAATGAGATAAGTATCCTTCAGTTGAACGGGTATATCTAAAATAACTGGAAAATCTGAATTAATATCTTCTTGAAATTTTTCAATTTCCTCAGCGTTAATATTAAATTGGTTATTATTATACATATATTGCTGAAAGGCACCACTATCTGTAGCTATTAATCCCTCAAAATTGAGATAATGATGGATACTGTTTTTTTTAACTACTTCTCTTAAATTTTCATTCTGGTATAGAATATATGCATTTGTGAATAAAGCTTGAACCCCAAATTTTTTTAAATGAATAGGTGGGATGATATTTCTATAAGGATGAACAACAGGAAATAAATTAGGAGTAATTATTTGCTTATTATTTACTTCTATTTTTCCAATTCTTCCTAATCCATCAATATCTAAAATTTCAAAATTCATCAATAATCTTCATATGCTTCTTAATTTTAATCAAAAAATTCTTTTAATCTATTATTATCGGATAAGTCTTCCAACCAATCAATTTTTCCAATTACATATTCTTCTAAATTTTTTCCATTATTAATAAGTTCTATGATTATTTGAGCTAAATCATAAATATTACGATTTGAAGTATCGATCTCTAAAATTGGGGTCTTAATTTTTTTTTGAATCATATAATTAACACAATTTCCTAAAATCTCGGCTTGAACATTTTCAATGATTTTTTCAGTTTTATAGCCTCTTTTTTCTAATCTTTTGTATAATATATCTGGATTGCTTCTCAAAATGATTGCTAAATCAATTAAATCATCAGGTATAAAGTCAGAAAAATGACCTTCTATTATTAAGAATTTAATCATATCTGCTTTTAGTTTCTCAATTTGTTTTAAAATATAATGATGTAAGCTTTCAAAATCAACAATATAAGTGTCCCTCTTCTTATCGTATTCAAGAGTGAATTGTTTAGATATTACTATTTCATTTAATGAGATTACTTCAGCCCCTATTATAGCAGCAATTTTTTTTGAAACTGTTGTTTTTCCAGTACCAGGTGTTCCGGATATGATAATAATTTTCATGTATAATTTAAATATAGCGGGAGTTGATTAAAAAGGTAATGACAGAATAATACGGATTCTTGAAAAAAACAATGATAATGAAAAAATGCGAAAGGGGGGCTTCGAACCCCCGACCTCACGGTTATCAGCCGTGCGCTATACCAGGCTAAGCCACTCTCGCGTCGATATATTTTTTTATTTTAATAGTAAAAATCGTGTTAATTGAATAAATTTAAGGATAAATGGTTAAAAAATTTTTTGAACCACTTATCCCTAAGTTTTAATAATTATAAGATCTAATTTTAAATAAAAGCACTTTGAGTGAATTGAATGCCTGATGTGCTGAATTATTCCATAATTGGATTAGAAGACTATTCAATAAGTTTCGAGAGCTATTGTAGACAATGTGAAATTCAAAAATATTGTAAATATGGAAAAGAGAATCCATTTACCATAGAAATTAATTGTACCGACCTCAATCAAGCTAAGGAAAAGATAAAATTTACCCAATTACAGCAATTACAAAAATCTGAAGATGTCTCTGTATCCTATGAAGAATTAGTTAAAAAAGTAAAAATAAATTTGCAAAACATATTTAGTCAGATTTGGAAGGATAAGATAAAGACTCAAAAAGAAGAGATCAGATGTTTAGATTCTAGAAAATGGGATCCTATGCTGGTTGCCCAACAAGGACAAGATTGGTGGCAAGATTTTAACGCGACTATAAAAATAGTAAATGAAGAATGTGAAAAAATAGTTTAACTAAGAGAATTCTCATTATGATTGCGTTAAAATAAGTAAAATATTGAATTTTTTTATTTCCATAATAAAATAAAGGTATAAGACAAATTCGGATTAATAATACGCGTTCTAAAAGTTCAAATTCAAGCTTAAAATCGCTTTTAAACATAAATTATACGCAATAATAAATTAGAAATAATGGAAATATCTAAATTTACGGTGTTTTTGATAAAATTCTTTCAGTTGTAATTTAGGGATCTTATTATTATCGAGACTAAAAAAATATAAGTTTGGTAAATTAGGGTCTTTTAATTGGGTAATAAGATTATTATAGAGATTCAAATTCGTTAATTTCTTTAGATTATCGAGTCCCTCGATTTTCTGTATTTTATTATTAGCAAGTTGCAATATTCTTAAATTATTCAGCTTATTAAGACCTTCTATAGTAGAAATAGCATTATCATTTAGTGCCAGAAAATATAATTCTTGAAGTGAATCAAGATTTTTGATTTTACTAATAGAATTATCGTTTAAATAGAGCGTAGTTAAATTAATATTATTGTTGAGGTCTTTTATTTCTGTTATTTGATTTTTATCTAAATTTAAATAATGCAAATTTATAAGGTTTTCGAGTCCTTTAATCTCATTAATATTGTTATTATAGAGATATAATTGATTTAAATTTGTAAGAGTTTTAAGCCCTTCAATTTCTTTTATTTTGTTAGAGGAAAGGTTTAATTTTTTTAATTTAGTTAAATTTTCAAGGCCTTTAATTCTTTTAATATTATTTCCAGAGAGATTCAATTCATTTAGTTTAGTTAAGTTTTCGATTCCCTCAATTTCACGTATATCATTAATCCCTAAATTTTTCAAATTTAATAAACCATTATTCAAAAAGAAGATTTTATCTTTATAAAATACATGCTCTTTTAATTTCAATAAAGAATTTAAATTTACGTCATCTTTGGTTCTTATTTCCTTTAAAATTGATCCTAATCCCACATTTTCATTTGAATTCAATACAGGCCACTCTAAACTTCTTAAAGCCCATTTTAAAGGTGAAAACGCTTTATTTGGAAAATTCTTAATAATATATTTAGCAGCATAGGCTTTAATGATATAGTTTTCATCCGAAATTAAGAGATTTTCTAAAAATTTAAAACTTAATTCAGATTGGAGGGGTGTTTTACATAAGAGCTTTAAAGCCTCTATTCTAAGATTATCATTATTACTTTTTTCGATTAAGAAGATTATGTAACTTAACATTGAAGATTTATCAATATCTCCGGTCAAAAAACTTTCAAATATTTGCTTAATCTTCAAAATGGGCATTACACATTAATCTAAGAGGGCTTTTTAGCTTAAATATATTTCTCTTATTCATTCAATTATAGAAAATTTTAAGAACAAATATGTATATAATATAGGAAGCACTTATATTCTGGATTATATATTAAAATCTGGAAGTTCAGATGAAGAATAATATGGATAAAGTGTTAATCGGTACTTCTGGGTGGAGTTATGATGAGTGGGTTGGTCCATTTTATCCCAAAAGCTTAAAAAACAAAGAATATCTGCTCTATTATTCAAAAATTTTTAATTCTAGTGAAATCAATACTACTTTTTATAACATCCCATCGAGACGGGTTGTAGAGGGCTGGGTCAAGCGTACACCATCGGATTTTTTGTTTTCAGCTAAAATCCCTAAATCTATCACTCATGATAATAAATTAGATATAAATAATTGCTTGGAGGAATTAGAACTCTTTTTAGAAACAATGAAACCATTAATTGATTCTAAGAAATTATTAGCATTTCTTATACAACTGCCGCCATCGTTTCGAAAAGCAGAACATTTTAATAATTTAAAAGAATTTATCGCTAATTGGCCTAGAGATCGTGAATCTGGAGGATATAACTTAGTTATTGAATTTAGGCATAAATCTTGGATGGATGATGATACATTTACTTATTTAAAAAAGAATAAACTGAGTTATTGTACGGTAATTGAACCTTTGTTACCTCCCCGAATGGATATAACAAATAAAGATTTAGCGTATGTTAGATTTCATGGATATGGCAAGAAAATTTGGTTTGATTATTTTTTTAATGAGGAAGAGATAGAGAAGTGGGCTATTTCTGTTAAAAATGTAATTGCAAACTCCAAAAAGATAGGAATTTATTTTAACAATCACTTTTCTGGGTATGCGGCAAAGAATTGTTTAATGATGATGAGTGAATTGGACATTAAACCTCGTAATGATCCCTCATCAATCCAGATTTTTGAAATTAAAAAAAAATCGGGTGCTTATTCAAGGGATCAGACGAGTTTAGATAAATTTGTTTAAAAGAAATATTATTAGGTTATGCTTCGCTTTAGGATAGTACGATTAGGATGAATAAATTTGAATTGACAATCGGATTTTTAGGGGCAGGGTCAGTAGGAAGTTTATTTGGTGGATATTTAGCGGCCGCTAAATCATATAAAGATAACATTAAAATAATCTTATTTTGTAGAAGTAATCATGCCAATGCCATAAACAAAAATGGTCTGATCATCGAGAGAGAGGACGAGATTAGAAAGATAAAAAATATAAGAGCTTACCAGTCTCCTGAAAAAATCTTTAATACATCG
>SDNV01000032.1 GCA_004524515.1 Promethearchaeota archaeon | reverse complement strand
GTAATCATAAATAAAATCTTCTTTAAAATCTTTAAACTCTGGTTCAGCCATTCCACGTTTTGGATCCATTCCTTTTAAAAAATAGTTTATTAAAACTATTAATCCAAAAACGAAACCTATCGCATAAGCAAATCTCCATCCATTTGGGCCTCCATAATTTCCTAATAATCCACCGAAAATAATTCCCATGCCAGTACCAAGAGTTAAACTAAAATGAATGGAACCATACTTTTTCCCACGATTTTTTGGTGAATAAAAATCTCCGATTATAGAAAATCCTAATGGGATAAATGCTCCAACACCAATAGCTGCAATTATTGTAAAAAATAAATAAAAATGAAAATTTATTGAAATAGAAATTAAACCATAGGCCATTACCCATAGAAAATTGGAACATACAAAAATTTTTTTTCTAATCTTCATTTCTATTATTTTGTCTTCATAATACCCGAAAAATATTAAACTAATAGAAGTTATAAGTAAAAATGAAGCTGAACATATACCAATTCCTAATTTTGTAGTTCCAGGGAGATTGATTAATAAATTATCAATATTTACAGGCATGATTCCATAACAAAAATAAATCATGAAAATTAGAAACCATAACGAGTTGAAAGTTTTCTCCCTATTTAGTCCATTGTAACTGGTCATTTATTTAATTTCCGATAATGGTCTAAAAAATAAGATTCTAAAAATCTTTATGAATATATAATCTTTAAACTAAAAGATATATATAAATATTTAGAACCTTTAAAAAAGCCTTATTTTAATTTCACCTTAGAGTGGTTTATTTGGGAATAACTATTCGTAAGGCAAAAATTTCGGACTTAAACGGGATAATTAGAGTTAATGTGGAAACATGGGATACTTCATATAGGGGAGTGGTTCCAGATAGTTATATCCAAGGTTTTAAAATTAGATCAAAAGATAAAAGATGGCAAAAACTGCTGGAGAATATGATTAAAGAAAATATATTTTTAATTGCTGAAAATAATAAAGCTGAAATCGTAGGTTTTGCGATTGGTGGATTAGAAAGGACGACATATTCGAGTTATGAAGGGGAATTAATGGGTATATATATCCTAAAAGAATATCAGAGGCAAGGAATTGGAAAAGCCTTAACTAGGAAAATTGTAAAGAAATTAATAGAAATGAAAGTTAATTCAATGCTTGTTTGGGTGTTAGAAAGTAATCCCTATCGTGTATTTTATGAGGATCTGGGAGGTAAAGTAGTAGATAAGAAAGAGCATGAAACCCTCAAACTTCCTATAGTGGCATATGGCTATGATAATTTAAAAGAATTAATGAATATCCTGAGTTAGTCATACCCATAATTAAATTATAAAATAAATTATTAATCAATGCCTATTTTTTTAGTTATAACAAAACCTCGCGGGAAGATATTATCAATCGATTTCAGTATGAAAACCAAAGTCTTTTTTTAAATTCTATTTGCTTTTTCTTGATGTAATGACTCCAGTTTTTTTTCTAAAATCTCTAATCTTTCACCATATAGGGGATGAAAATAAATAAATATCAAGCTTATGGAAACCACTATTGCAGGGATTAAAAAAAACAAAATTTTAATACCAAGAATAGCAGAAGAGGGTTGAATATCTGAACCCTGTACATATCCATAATAAACTAATATGATGGTAGCAACTATAGGACCGAGACTTAATGCGGGCTTAGTAACCAAAGCATTGATACCCAAGAACATTCCTTCTCTACGTATACCATTTTTTACTTCATCCTCGTCAAAGGATAAATGTAATAAAGGAATCGAAAATATACTATAGCCCCCAAAAAAAGTATACCATATGAATGCAACCCAAATTACCCAAAGAGGCATTGGATTGATTATTAGTAGAAATAAAACCAAAACTCCAATCGCTCTTAATAGACCAAATATTAAAATTATCTTTCTCATACCCCATTTAGGCCTTATTCTCATACATACAATATTTGAAAATACAGCAACAAAAATAGAAATCATAATAAAAGCGCCTATTGCGGCTCCAAAATTCTCCCCTAAAACTAAGGCATAAACAAAAAGATAGCTTAAACCAATCCCTCCTAAGAAAGTATTACAAAAATTAAATCCTACATATAACAAAAAAGATTTAGATTTCATTGTCTCTTTTAAGGATTTCCCTAAGGAAAAAACTTGATCATTATGAAATTCTGCTCTTTCAAAGCTCTCTCTCGCAACAATTAAGCTTAAAATAGTCGATGCAATTGCAATGGTTACCATTAAAATTTGAAAATTGAAGGAGGTGGTTTTCATTGTTGCGATAATAATTAATACAGGAACAATCGCTAATAATCCTAATATGCCTACTATTAAATTTACAAGAGATCGTTCTCCCGTATCTGTTGTCATTTCAGGTAATAAAGCCATCCAAGAAAGTACAACAAGAGTAAGCATCGTGTCAAAGATACAGATACTAATTACATAATGAAGAAAAATTACAAATTGATTATCTAAACTCCAAGGAAACCATACCAAAATGAAGGTCAGCGCCCATATTGGACCCCCATACTTAATATAGATAATTCTTCTACTACCCCATTTTTCTCGATTTGTCCGATCAGAAAGTTGCCCTAAGAGAGGATCATTAATTGCATTTATTACTAAATAAATTACTTGACCTATGATAAAATATTCGGGGAGTAATTTTAAGTCGTCAAAAAAAAATTCTATATACTTAAAAGTAAAGATATAAGCTAAGAGACCAAATGGAACTGCCCCTAATGCATATCCAAATCTTTCTCTTTGCGTAAGTTTCCCATAAGGTCTATATTGTTCCATATTTTAAACCATTTAAGCTTTTAATATTTTAAATTATTATAATCTTTCTACTTAATCAAATTTAAATTTTTTTTTGGATTTCAAAATTTTTAATTTAATCTTAAGATTATACTTATCATGGCTGAATGTCAGCAGTGGTTTGAAGTCATCAAACAAAAAGAATATTTATACGTAATTCGGGAAAAATTAGCTGAAATTGACCCCCGTTTTAATAGTGTGTATACTAATTTATTTTTACTTATTGGGTCTAAATCAGCATTGTTAATTGATACAGGAGCAGGAGTATTTTCTCTTAAACCAATCATAGATGAATTAATTGGAATGATGGACTTGAAAGTAGTTAATACTCACTGTCATTGGGATCACGTTGGTGGTAATCATGAATTTAATGAAATATACATCCACGAAAATGAAAAATTAACAATCTCAAGGCCTATAAATATAACAAATTTAAGAAGCTCTCCTAAGGACATTGTAAAACGCTATGAAAAATTTCAATTTTCATTACCTCCAGCTTCTTCTGTTAAACCATTAAAAGATGGAGATATTATAGATTTAGGCGATCTTGCTTTAGAAATAATCCATACGCCTGGACACTCCCCGGGGTCAATCTGTTTGCTTAGTAATAGAAATGAATTATTTACAGGTGATACCGCACACTTTGGTACGCCATATTTACCTAAGAAAAAAATGTTTCCAGAAGTGCTTACTAATTTGTCTAAACTAATAAATCTATGTGAAAAGCAAAAATCCATTGAGATTTATCCCTCACATGAAGAATTTGGAGTAGGTATAGAACTCCTAAGCAAACTTTATAACGGGATTTCCAATATTGAAAATATTTGGGATAAACGAGTAAAGAATGATTTTATGCGCTCTTGGATTATTGATGATGGTAAATTTAAATATGATATCTCTAGAATATAATACTATTATAAATTTAGCTGTTTGTTATGAAAAAAGTTGAAAAACTCTCCTTAAATGGAAATTGGAATCTTAAAAATGAACAAGAATCTATAAAAGTCGACGCTGAAGTCCCTGGATCGGTTTTTGAAGCATTATTAAAAAAAAATATTCTTCAAGATCCTTTTTATGGTAACAGAGAACATGAAATATCATGGGTTTATGAGTCAATTTGGATATATCAGAAAAAGTTTAATCTTAATTATGAATTTTTAGAACACTCGAATATATTTTTACGTTTTTTTGGATTAGATACTTTCGCAGAAATTTATTTGAATGACGAGCTTCTTGGATATACAGATAATATGTTTTTAAGATTTGATTTTGATATAAAATCGAAATTAAAACTTTCCAATAATAAGATAAAAGTAATTTTGAAAAGTTCTTCTCTAATAGCTAAACAAGAAATCAATACCCATAATATTAATTTGAACACGGGTCAAGATGGAATTCCGGGAGCACCTTATATAAGAAAAGCCCAATATTCTTTTGGATGGGATTGGGGACCTATTATCCCTGATGTAGGTATATGGCAATCTGTTGAAATTTTAGGATTTGATGATATAAAAATAGAAAGCGTATATCCGATTCAAGAATTTAATTATTCTAAAAATCCACTTGAAATAAAAAATCTTGATGAAATTTCGACAATAAAAGTAAATCAGGTCCTCATCTCCCTAAGTATCGAACTTTATTCAAAGTCCAGCGATATTAAAAATAGAAATTTAACAATTAAGGCAGATTTGAAAGCTCCCGATGGAAGAATTTATAATTCAGAACAATTAATCACATCTTTGAATCCTAATTTAGAATTTAAGGTCGATAATCCTCAATTATGGTGGACTCATGATCTAGGAATCTCGCATCTTTATGAATTAACAGTTACTATATCAGATGATAATATTATAGATGAATTTCGATTGAAATTAGGCTTAAGAGATCTACAGCTTATTAGAACACCTGATGAATGGGGTGAAACTTTTTATTTTCTTCTCAATGGAGTCCCAATTTTCGCAAAAGGAGCGAATTGGATACCTATAGATAGTTTTATTCCAAGAGGAAAAAAAATAGGATTATATGTAATGAACCTTGAATATGCAGAACAAGCTAATATGAACATGATCCGAGTGTGGGGCGGTGGTATCTATGAAGATGATCTGTTTTATGAACTCTGCGATGAATTAGGGATTTTAGTTTGGCAAGATTTTCCATTTGCCTGTGCAATTTATCCCTATCATAGAGAATTTATTGAAAAACTCGAGCTAGAATTTGCTCAAAACATAAAAAGATTAAGACATCATGCTAGTCTTGCTTTATGGTGTGGAAATAATGAAATCGAATGGTTATGGAATGGTCTACTCTATAATTGTGGGATAAGAGATTCAAATGTCAAAGCAGATTTTGCCAATGGGTATATAGAAATTTTTGAAAACATTTTACCAGAATTAATCAAAAAGTATGACCCACATCGTTCATATTGGTCAAGCTCTCCTTCCAATGGTTTTATTGATGATAAGTTAGGAACTATAGATTCTAATAATCCTAATAGGGGTGATTCTCATTATTGGGCAGTCTGGCATCAAAATAAACCCTTCTCCTCATACCATAAATTTGATTCTCGCTTTATGTCAGAATTTGGTTTTGAATCATTTCCGTCCATAAAAACAATTAGAGAGTTCTGCCCTATGGATCAATATGATTTTTATTCCCCCGTAATGGAGAATCATCAAAAGAATCCCGCGGGAAATAAAAAGATTATGAGATATATGCACCGCCGATTCTCAATACCAAATAAATTTGAAAACCAAATCATCATATCTCAAATAACTCAAGCTGAGGCTATGGAGTATGGTGTAGAACATTGGCGCTGTAACCGTAATAAAAATCATTGTATGGGATCTCTTTATTGGCAATTAAATGATTGTTGGCCTGTAGCAAGTTGGTCCTCCTTGGATTATTTTCTCCGTTGGAAAGCTCTTCATTATTATGCAAAAAGATTTTATCAACCCGTTTTTCCAAGCGTAAAGGAAGGACTAGATAAAATTGAATTCTGGATAACAAATGATTTAAGAACCCATTCTGAAGTGCAGTTGGATTGGAAGATTCTTAATTCTGAGGGTAAAATCCTTAAGAAAGGAATATATGACGCAATAGTCTTACCCTGCTATTCATTGCAAGTTGACACAGTCGATTTAAGGGACATTAATAATGATAAAAGCAAAATGCGGAATAATATCATTTTTTATAAATTAAAGGATAAGCTAAATGAAAATAAAATAATTTATCACGGATTTCGGTTGTTTGATTCCCCCAAGCATTTCAAGATGATTAATCCCGGTCTAAGTTTTACATGCGAAAGAGCTTCTCACGAGACTAATACTTTTAACATGACAATCGAAAGTAAAGGTATTGCTCTCTACGTTTTTATTGATTCTGAAGAGTTTGATTTTATTGCTTCGGATAATTTTTTCTCAATGGAACCGAATGAATCACGATCTATTGTACTGAAGGAATTGAAATCATTAGATTCCAATATTGAAATTACAGATCAAAACATAAAAGATTCAATTAGAGTAAGTTCGCTTTATGATTTACTAAAAAAATAATTTCCCTTAATTAATTCCTCCTCTTAGCTTAATTAATTGTATACCAAATTATAATAAATTTTTAGGTGTTGCCAGAGTTTGTTTATCAGTAATAATTTGATAATCCGAGTGATTTCTTATATGGGTAACTGGATAATCATCTCCTGGTTCTCCTAATAACGAAATTCTTAAAATAGCATTTGCCCAATCGAAAGATGTTCCATTACGACAATATAATCTGATTTTTCGGGAACTTAATATTTGTTTCATTCCAATAGTAAATGCTTCTTTTGGGAAATTCTCCAAATCTCCTCCGATCTCTGCCCTTATCGAATTCATAGTAATAGTGAAATCATTGAGCTTAACTTTCCTAAAATCAGTTTTTGTAATTTCCGGTGCAGGCTCGTTGAACGCTAGATGCCCATGAATACCGATTCCTCCATAACACACATCAATACCTCCAATTTGTTCGATTTTCTGTGATAAATCCTCTAAATTTGTTTCATTAGGGATAAAAATTCTCTTAAAAACTTGAAAATGCTCTCCTCCTAATAGATTCAAAAACTTTTCTTCAGCAATCCTTTTAAAACTTAAAGGATGATCAGCATTAAGAGCCTTACCTTCTTCATTGCAATACTCATCCATAAAAAATATCCACGTATACTTAAGGGATAAATGTTCTTTATTAATGATTTTAGCCAATATGGGATATTGACCAATTGGACCTATCGGTAAAATTAATCTAGTAGGAGCATCTTTATGGTTATTATTGCGTATTTTTGAGGCAATACTATTAGCAAAATGCAGATGTAATTGTTCCAAATTCTCACAGATAATTAAATGCTCTCTAGCCATTTCTATTACTTGCTCTGGTGTTAGCCGCATCAGTTTTCTGACTTCTTGCTTCCGATTTACCATAATTATTTCTCGCCTAACATTTTTAACATATTTTTAGAAAATATTAGCTCTTGTGTTTTTTGATCAACCCCATATCTTTTTAAACGAGCTTTATCTTCTTCTAAAATTTGAGAAATTTGGCTAAATATTACATCAGTACCAAAAACTATTTTTTTAAATGCTCCTGGCCACCATAACCAATGTTTTATGCCAATAGTGTCCATTCTAACCCTCCAACCTGTAGGAGCTCCTGATAGATCCGCATACACATTTGGCTTCATTCTAATTAATTCTGCCGCATCATCATTCCAGTGGACACCTAGATGAGCAATAATCATATTTAAATCAGGAAAAGCATTCGCTATTGGTTCAAGCCGCATAGGATGCATAAACCATGAAGAAATTCTTTCTTCCGGGGCTCTCTTTGCAGTTGTTACCACTCCCGTATGAAATAACACGGGCATATTTAGCTCTTGAGCCTTTTCCCATAAGGGAAAAAAGGAAGGATCATCATAGGGTTTATGAGGAAGGGTAACTTTGACCATTTTAAATCCATCCTCATAAGCATTTTTAATATCTTCAGGTTTGTGATCGCCTGGACGAATAAAATAAGCTCCAATCAATTTATTAGGATATTGATCTATAGCTGCTTTTATGCCATTATTATCAACGCACATAAATAATTTACCAAGTCCACTGATACAACTTTTTTCAATTCCACAATCATAAAGGGCTTGGATAAAATTCTCTAAATAATTAGATGTATCAAATAGATGAGCATGAGCATCGATTATTCTCATTGATATTATCAATTCTCATTAGAATAAAAAGATTTATAATTATACTATAAAATTTAAGCATTCAATAAAAATAAAAAAAATTTTTTAAATTATATCATATTTTAGAGTTTCATTTGTTTTAACCGAGGTTTAAGGGCTCTTTGTTTCTCTCCCATAAGATCATACCATTTATACATAATGACAAATGCTATAAAACCACAAAGAGAGGGTAATAATCCCGCGTGTATCCTTATCCCCCATACTGCAAGAGGGCTTTGTACCGCATTCGGATCCGGATTATATCCTGTGATAATATGAACTACCACAAAAATAGCCGCTTGACCAATAAAGGCTAATCGATAAAAAAGCGTTCTCATTCCTTCATACACTGCCTCTTGATGTTTTCCAGTCAAAGTTGTCATCTCATCATTTACATCAGCAGCAACGGGTCCTAAAGTAACCCAAAAACTACCTGCAACAAAACCACCCAAAAATGAAAAAATTACCGCTTCAAATAAGGTTGTTATCCATAATTGGGGAAGATAAACCAGACCAATTAATATACAACTCAGTTTCATTATTTTTCCATGCCCATATCTCTTGCTCATATTTGACCAAAAGGGTATGAAAAAAACATAACCAAAAAAATATGCTAATCCCGTAAAAACCGCGTTATATAGGGGCAGTCTTAAGACATCTTTCATGAAATACACTGCCGATGCAGTAGCTAAGGTAGATCCTAAAGTTAACGCTACAAAAACTAGCATAGTAGACATGAAATTTTTTCGTTTAAACGCAAATTTTAATGTTTCGATGTAGGAAACTTTCCCTCTCTTTTCATGGCCTCTAAGGAAGGCTTCTTTAATCTCCTCTGTTTCACGTATACCTGGTATTAAGATTAGTACGCAGATAATTAATAAAAAAACGACTACAGTTTGGGCTAAAATCATCGAATTTCTGTCACCATATATATAAATCAGAGGAACGGTAAATCCTATAAATAATTGTAAGATAGTGGGGAGGGTTGTATTGATTGCACTTGATCTTCTGCGCTCAGCATCTGTTCGGAAATAGGTGGTAAAACCGGCATTAATATGTGTACTAAATAAGGAATAAAAGGTATCAAATAAACAAGCTACGATTATAAAATACCAAAAAATTGGCCAAGGATCGGAGTTTTCCACCAAACTGTTTGGAATTGCGAATATAAACCACCAGCATATAATATATGGAATTGTCCCTAAAAGCATCCAAGGAGCTCGAAAACCGTATTTTCTAGACCATTTAAAAGGGCGATCCGTAAGATAACCTAGAAGAGGGTCGTTGATCATGTTCCAGATGGCGAATATAACAAATGCGAGCCCTAATAGAGCAACAGGCAATCCAACTTCTACTTCATAATAATAAAAAACATAGGTATTAAAAAATCCCCCCATGAAAAACACAAGAAGATACCCAAAGGAGTAGTGGAAGGTTTTTTTTAAAGAGGTTTGCGCCCATTCTGATTCGTCGAATTCGTACTCATTAGTCATTACAAATCTCCAAAATCTTTATTTTTATATTCTATTGATATTTTATTTTTACAAATTAGTAATTAATGAATTGGGAACTTTTTCTATAAAAATCTTTCCCCTTTTCTAAATAGAATTACTCCCGTATTTTAATAAAAAAAATTAGGAGTTAAAAAAAATTATTATAATTCTGATTGAAGTTAAAGCTTTAATTCTTTTAAGCGAGGTTTAAGCATACTCTGTTTTGCTCCTGTAAGATCATACCATTTATACATGACAATGAACGCAATAAAAGCACATAGAGAAGGAATTAGTCCTGCATGGATTCGTATCCCCAAAACTGCCAGATCTGTCTGAACCGCATTCGGATTGGGATTATACGCTGTCATAGTATGAATGAGAACAAAAATGATTGCTTGACCAATTATTGTCATTCGATAAAAAAGAGTTCTTATTCCTTCGTACATCGCTTCTTGATGTTTTCCAGTTTCAACAGTAGATTCATCATAAACATCTGCTTGTACTGGTCCAAGAGTTACCCAGAATGCGCCTGCGACAAATCCACCGCAAAAACTGAAGAAAATCGCTTGAAATAAATTGACAATGAATAGTTGAGGGAGATATACAATAGCTATTAATATACAACTCAACTTCATTATTTTTCCATGTCCATATCTCTTACTCAAATTAGACCAAAATGGTATAAATAATATAAAACCAGCAAACCACGCTAATCCTGTGAATACCGCATTATAAAGGGGTAGACTTAAAACATCTTTCATAAAATAAACCGATGAAGCCTTATAAAGAATATCACCTAAAGTTAAAAGAGCAAAAACAATAAGAGTAGAAACGAAATTTTTTCGCTTGAAAGCTGCTTTTATTGTTTTAGAATATGATTGTCTCTCTGTAGTCTCATAACCTCTTTGAAACCGTTCTTTTATATCTTCTGTTTCTTTAATCCCTGGAATAAGAAGTAGAACACAAAAAACCAAAAGTAAAACTACTATGGACTGTGCTAAAACCATCGAATCTCTATTACCATATACATATATAAGAGGCACTGTAAAACCCATAAAAAGTGCGAGTATCTGAGGAATTGTAGTATTTATTGCACTCGATCTTCTGCGTTCAGCATCTGTACGGAAATGTGTTGTAAATCCGGCATTAATATGTGTGCTAAATATTGAATAAAAGGTATCAAACAAGCAAGACATGATCACAAAGTACCAAAAGATTGGCCAAGGATCAGATAATTTAATTAATGCTTCGGGAGCAGCAAATAAAAGCCACCAGCATATCAAATATGGTATCACTCCAATTACCATCCACGGAGCTCTAAAGCCATACTTCATTGACCATTTAAAAGGACGATCTGTTAAATAACCTACTAAAGGATCATTGATCATATTCCATACGGCAAAGATTACAAATGCAAGCCCTAAGAGTGCAACAGGTAAGCCAATTTCCACTTCATAATAATAAAATACATATGAATTAAATTGACTCCCCATGAAAAAAACAAGAAGATAACCAAACGAATAGTGAAAGGTTTTCTTTAAAGAGGCTTGTTCCCATTCTTTAAAATCAAATTCAGATTCTTCACTCATTTAAAATTCACTAGATTTGTGTTTCTATATTTTTTAGAAATAAGTTATAAATTATAATTATTAATATATTAGGACTATGTATTATAAAAAGCTTGTTTTCTTTAAACGAAAATTACTCCCGTATTTTTAATTTCATATAGGAACTACAGTTTTAGTAAACGCATCCTTGCCTTTATTAGCGATTTTTTCTTTTCTTCCAAATCATACCACCTAAGCAGTATAAAAAATGCGATTAAACATAAAGTCGAGGGAATGGTGGCTAAATGAATACGAATTCCTATTTGAGCTAAAGGAGTTTGAATGGCATTAGGATCGGGATTGTAGGCGGTTAATATATGTACAATTGTGAGGATGATCGCTTGAAAGATAAGAGCAAATCGATAGAAAAAAGTACGAATGCCCGCGAGCATTCCTTCTTGGTGTCTTCCTGTAGTTACAGTAAATTCATCATTCACATCTGCGGTACTCGGTCCGATCATGATAACAAAGCCCCCGAAAGCAATCCCCCCTAAAAATTGAAACAAAATAGTTTCCCATAAAGTAGTAATCCACATTCCAGGAGTTAAGGCAATGGCGACCAATAATGCACCAAACTTCATCGTTTTTACATGTCCATATTTTTTTGCTACATTTGCCCAAAAAGGGATGAATAATGTGAACCCTAAAAAAGAAGCAGTATACGTATATAAAGCAATAGTTAAGGGCATTCTTAGGATATCTTTTGTATAATAAATATGGGATGCTAAATGCAAATTCCATGCAGTTAAAAATAGCATTACTACAAAAAGTAAGGACACGAAATTTTTTTGGTTAAACGCATTTACCATAGTCTTAAAAAACGATTCTCTTTTTTTATTCTCATACCCTTGTAAAAATCGCTGAATCATTTCCTCAGATTCGCGCACTCCAGGTATTAGAAGAATCACGCATACGCTTAAAATGCATACAATAATAAATTCTGCAAAAATTACTGTGCTTCTATCTCCGTATACATAGATAACAGGGACTATAAGATTAAAAGTTAAACCAAGTATTTGAGGAATAATATTGTTTATCACACTTGCTCTTCTACGTTCTGCGTCAGTACGAAATTGCATAGTATAACTGGCATTTAAATGGGTTGTATAGAGGGAATAAAATAGATCATAAAGACAGGTTACAATTACCAAGTATAAAAAAACGGGCCATGGATTTCCGGGATCCGCATCGGGAGATAGAAAAAGAAGAAACCAGAAAACAATGGTTGGAATCACCCCGAATATTATCCAAGGAAATCGCATTCCATATCTTTTAGTCCATCGAAAAGGCTTGTCCGTTAAATATCCCAAAAGAGGATCATTTACCATGTTCCAAATGGCAAAAATTATAAATGCTATCCCTAAGTAAACCACAGGTAGACCAACCTCCACCTCATAATAATAAAAAACAAAGATCGCAAAAGCAGTTCCCATCCAACCAGAAATAGAAACTCCCAAAGAATACGAAAGCATTTTTTTGGTAGAAACTTGTTTCCATTCAGATACTTCTATTTCTGGTTCTTCGCTCATTTTTATATTTCAGAAATTCAATATAAGTAACGTAATTAAATATAGTATTGTAATTATTTTCTATAAAAATGTTATTAATTCCGAAGTAGAATTAGAAAAATTTTTTCCTTCCTTTTTATAAAAAAAATAAATTCCTTGATGATGTATATTTTTATAATTAATTTATCAATTATACAAACTGGAAAAATATCGCAATTAATTTTTGAGACATTTAAATTAAAATTTCAATGAAAAAATTTATATAGATCTTAAGATGAGATATTAAAATAATTATCATTTATAACTAAAAATTTCGTCCAAAAAAAATCAAATAAATTACATTAAGGAGAATTAAAATTGGCTATTCAAGAAGATTTGAGCGAGTGGGAAATTGCTTCTACGGGTAAAATGATATCCTATGCTTTCGGTTATATCATTATCAACTTTTTACTTCAAACTGGCTTTGCCCTCGTGTTTTACTTTTATGAAGTGGAAGTAGGCATCGCAGTGGGTCTACTGGGATTTGCTTTTGTCATATTTGCTATTTGGAACATGATCAATGATCCTATTTTAGGTTTTATTACTGACAGACCAATGAAATGGACTAAAAAATGGGGATTACGTGCTCCATGGGTGGTCATTTCGGCTTTTCCAATTTTGATCTTTTATTTTCTTATTTGGGTTCCACCTGAAAATGCGAGTGATATGACTATTTTTTTATGGTTTATCATTATTACATGTTTGTTTGATACATTCTTTTCTATTTACAATGATCACGTCTATGGCGGCTTTACTAATCAATTCCCTTCAGAATTCGAACGTAGAAGATCATTTGCCATTGCAACCATTTTAATGGGTTTATTTATGACTGCTATGGGTGTCATAGGCAATTTAATAATAGTTTATGGAGATAAAAGCTCATTTTTCAGGTATGCTATGGTAATGGTAATCCTTCTGGTAATATTTAATGCAATTCTATTTACTGGAATAAGAGAATCAGAACAGATGAAAGCAATGTTTATAAGTTCATTTGAAAAAGCTGAAGCGAAAGGATTCATTGACACCTTAAAAACCGCATTAAAACAAAGGAATTTTGCAGTTTCATTAACAGGCTATACTTGCCAAATAACATCTATGACATTAGTAGCAGCGTCTGGTATCTATATGTATAAAGATGTTTACAAATTACCCTATTCATATGCTGCAATACCTGCTATCATAGGTATGATTGGTTTTGTAATCGTTGTTCCTTTTTGGTATAACTATGCAAGAAAACATGGTTTTAAGAAGACCTACTGGTTATGTTTTATATTGCATGGCCTCAGCTTTATCCCTTTCTTATTCATAACTGAATATATTCACGTTATCATATTTACTTTTATTTCTGCTCTATTCTATTCTGGTGAGGTTATTATGCTCATGCCTGTTGCGTCAGATACGTATGATGAAGTTTCTAGCGTGATGGAAAAGCGGGTAGATGCAACCCTAGTCGGAGTGAGAAACTTTTTCTTTAGAGTTGCGTTTCTTGCTGTTGGAATCATAATCCCAGTTGTTCACATCGTGACAGTATATGATCCAAATCCTTATGCTACTCAGACACCATTAGCGGTATGGGGAGTTCGTGTTCATGCGGCATTAATTCCTATGCTTATATTCATTACAATGGGATTAATATTTAGAAAATATTATACATTAGAAGGCGCCGAAAAAGAAGCATTGGTAAGAAAGCTTAAGGATTTAGGTATTTATCGATAATATAGTTTTATAATTCAAATTTTAATTATTATATTTTTTTTTGACTTATTTTATTTGACCTATTATTGAATAAGATTTATTTCTAAAAATTTTTTTATATCTCTCAAGGTTTTTTATTATAATGACTATCTTTAAAATTCTTAAAGATAAATGAATTCTTTTTGATAATTTATCAATTTTAAAAATTATGATTATAGACCAATAAATATCGAATAATATTTTTCTTCTTTTTTACGAAATTAATAAATTTCCTTATGAAATTTAATTTTTTAACTAAAATTTTCAATTATTTAAACTGTAGTTTGAATATTTTTTAGATTTGAGATATTCAAATTGAAAATTTGATAGAAACCTTTATATAGAACATAATTATAATATCTAACTTAAATAATATTTACAAAAAAATAGAATTTATCCAATATTAAATAAATAAAAAAATAAAAACTAACTAAGGAGATTCAAAAATGGCTATTGAAGAAGATCTGAGCCAATGGGAAATTGCATCAACAGGGAAAATGGCAGCCTACGGAATTGGTTATGTATTTATCAATTATTTACTCGGTTACGGTTTAGCAAATCTTTTTTATTTTTATGAGGTCGAAATTGGGTTACCTGCTATTTATCTCAGTGCAGCATTTATCATATTTGCGATATGGAATATGGTCAATGATCCACTCTTAGGGTATCTTACGGATAAGCCTTTAAAATGGACGCGAAAATATGGATTACGCGCCCCTTGGGTGGTTATCACAACCTTTCCGGTGGTGATCTTATTCTACGTGATATGGATACCCCCTCAAGGCATGGGAGCAATGATCATATTTCTATGGTTTATAATTATCACTTGTCTCTTCGATACTTTTTTCTCTATCTATAACGATCATGTTTACGGGGGCTTTACCAACCAATTCCCCTCAGAATATGAGCGTAGAAGAGCCTTTGCGATTGCAACCATTTTAATGTTTGTGCTTATCACTATCATGACGGTTATAGGAAGTGTTACTATAGTATACGGAGATCCAAGCAGTTTTGTGAGATGGGCTATGCTTATGATGATAATTCTGGGTATCTACGGGGTCATTGTCTTAACTGGCGTAAGGGAATCACCAGAGATGAAACAAATGTTTATTCAAGCATTTGATAAAGCAGAGAAAATAGGCTTTTTTAAAACGATGAAAGCTGCACTTAAAACCAAAAATTTCGCAATATCTTGTGCTGGATACACAATTTCCATCACAGCAACAACCCTAATAGCAGCTTCAACGATATATCTATATAAAGATGTTTATAGAATACCCTACATCTATGGATTGATTCCCGCTATAGTGGGTACAGTAGCTGGACTATTAATGATACCCTTTTGGAGTAATTATGCCCGTAAGCATGGATTCAAAAAATGTTATGCCACCGCTTACATACTCCATGGCATCTGTTTTTTACCCTTTTTATTCATTTCAGACATTATTTTCCATACCATATTTTGGGCTATTTACCAAATGGTCTATATCGGTGAGGTTACGATGCTCATGCCCGTGGCTTCAGATACATATGATGAAGTCTCTAGTAAGATGGAAAAGCGGGTAGATGCACTTTTGGTGGGGATAAGAACCTTTTTCTTTAGAGTAGCCTTTCTTGTGGTTGGTGTTGTAATACCGTTAATCCACGTTATGACGGCATATGATACCAATCCTTATGCTATCCAGACTCCATTGGCAATATGGGGTATAAGAGTTCATGCGGCATTAATTCCCGGAGTTATTATGATTATTATGGGATTAATCTTTAAAAAATGGTATACGCTTGAAGGAAAAGAGAAAGAGGCACTTGTAATGAAACTCAAGGATTTAGGTATCTATCGTTAAAATAAAATTCAAATTAAAATTCTATTCTTTTTTTTTAATTATATAATATGTTTTTATGTCAATTTCGTCTCATTATTTTTTAAAATGTAATAGGCGCTATTCTTTCATTCATTTTCTAAAAGATTAAAAATTATAGCATTGAACAATATTGTATTAAATATATCACAAATAGCTTCAGAATTTTTATAAATGATCAAGTTTTACGAAAAAGTTTATATAGTAATACACTGAAAGAATTAATTAACATTGATTTTAAACAAAAAAATAATCTAATATATAATATTTAGAAAAATAAAAAAAAACTTAGTCAATAAATAATGGCTATTGAAGAAGATTTAAGTGAATGGGAAATTGCCCCTACGAGTAAAATGATTGCATATGGCTTTGGTTATCTTATTATAAATTATTTGTTAGGAGCATATTCTGCTATTGTTTTTTATTACTATGAAGTGGAAGTGGGTTTGCCTGTGTTATTCGTAGGAATCGCCTTTGTGCTTTATGCAATATGGAATATGTTCAATGATCCGCTCTTAGGATATTTTACAGATAAGCCTCGAAAATGGACGAGGAAGTGGGGTTTACGGACTCCATGGGTTGTGCTTTCGAGTTTTCCAATTTTGATCTGTTATTTTTTAATTTTTACTCCGCCCAATATTGATCCCAAGGAGAACGCTTTAACTATATTTTTATATATGTTAGCCGTAACTGCTTTATTTGACACCTTCTTTTCAATTTTTAATACTCACGTTTACGGAGGATTTGTAAACCAGTTCCGTACAGAATATGAACGAAGGAGAGGATTTGCAGTGATTATAGCCGTAGCGGGAATTGGTGTTGTAGGTATAGGGTTGATTCCCCCATTTATTATAGAATACGGTAATCGGGATTCTTTTGTGTTATCGGCTTTGGTAGTTGTCAGTATTCTCGCAATATGTAATATTTTCCTCTTTCTTGGTATTAAAGAATCTGAAGACCTCAAGGAGAGATTGATTAAAGGTTTTGAGAACGCAGAAGACACCAGTTTTTTTAGCATTATGAAAGTTGCTTTAAACAAAAAGAATTTCGCAATTTCTCTTACTGCGTACACAACGATCATCACAGCCCAAACTCTAGCGACTGCCTCTGGTATCTATATGTTAAAAGATGTTTTCAGAGTTCCTTTTACATATGCTGTATTAACTGGTTTAGCAGGTTTTGCTGGTTATATGCTATCGATCCCTTTTTGGTCCAATTACGCAAGAAAGCATGGATTTAAGCGAACCTATTATGTTTCATTGCTTTTTGCGGGTATTTGTTATTTTCCAACGTTATTCATTACGGAAATCTGGCAAGCCGTACTATTTACTTTAATTGGAGGAATACCTTATGCAGGTTATACTCTGATGACTATGCCCGTTGCTTCCGATACTATGGATGAAGTTGCCTTAGAAATGGGAAGACGTCAAGACGGAACTCTTCAAGGGATAAGAAATTTTTTCTTTAGGATCGCTATTGTAGTTCAAGGAGTAGTAATAACTGTAATCCATATAATTACAGGATATAATCCCGATCCAAACGCTACACAAACTCCTTTAGCCATAATAGGAATTAGAATCCATGCAGGCTTGATTCCAGCGCTATTGATGCTAACGATTTCCCTTATCGTATATAAATGGTATACCTTAGAAGGAGAAAATAAAGCCGAAATGGTTAGAAAGCTTAAGGATTTAGGACTTTAGGAAAAGAAATCTTCTTATCATTAATTTTTTAAATTATTATTTTAAATTAACCATTTGTACTTGCTAAAATAAACATTCATATTAAATGAAAAATAAAAATATTAACATTTGAATACTTTCTCCAAAAGACTTATATATATCACATTATCCATACTTAAATAATACATATTTAAAGGAAATCAAAATTCAGATATTCAAGCGATTTTTATAAATGATTTTAAATAAAAGGAATTAGGTGGATGAAATTGGCAGTTGAAGAAGATTTAAGTGAATGGCAAATTGCGCCAACCTCTAAAATGTTTTCTTATGGTTTCGGTTATTTAATTGTAAATTATTTAATCGGAACTGGATTTGCTCTTGTATTCTATTATTATGAGGTGGAGGTCGGACTACCAGTTATTTTTGTGGGATTGGCATTCTTATTGTATGCGATATGGAATATGGTGAACGACCCTCTCTTAGGGTATTTTACGGATAAACCCCGGAAATGGACGAGGAAGTGGGGATTAAGAGCTCCTTGGGTAGTGCTTTCTGCATTTCCGATGTTAATTTGTTATTATTTCATATTCTCTCCTCCCGATATCGATACAAAGCAAAATCCATTAATTATCTTTCTTTATATGATAGCAATTACAGCTTTATTCGACACATTTTTCTCGATCTTCAATACCCATGTATATGGGGGATTTACAAACCAATTTAAGAGTGAATATGAGAGAAGGAGGGGTTTCGCAATAATAATAGCTATAGCGGGATTTGGGGTGGTCGGTATTCGCTTAATCCCTCCATTTATCATTCAATATGGAAACAGAGGCTCATTTGCCACAGCAGCGTTATTTGTGGTTATTTGTCTAGGGATTTGTAATCTTTTTCTTTTTCTGGGTATAAGAGAGTCTGAAGAGATGAAAGAAATGTTTATTCGTGGATATGAAAAAGCAGGAGAAAAAGGTTTTTTCAAGGTAATGAAAAAATCCTTTACGCATAGAAATTTCGTTGTATCTCTCATTGGATACACTTCAATAATAACTGCTCAAACTCTCTCAGCAGCATCTGGTATTTATATGTTGAAAGATGTCTATAAAGTGCCCTACACATATGCGGTATTTACTGCCTTAGCGGGCTTGGCTGGCTATATTCTTTCTATTCCGTTCTGGTATAACTATGCCAGAAAGCATGGCTTTAAGCGCACTTACTACGTATCTCTATTTTTTGCGGGTTGTCTTTACATACCCGCTTTATTTCTAACTAATATTTGGCATGCGGTTATAGTTACATTTATCGGAGGAATTCCTTATGCTGGATATACAGTAATGACGATGCCTGTCGCCTCGGACACAATGGATGAGGTGGCCACCTCCTTAGGGAGGCGTCAAGATGGTACATTGCAGGGAATTAGAAATTTCTTTTTCCGTATTGCTCTAGTAGTTCAAGGCGTTGTTTTAACCTCAATACACATTATTACAGGGTATAATCCTGATCCAAATGCCACTCAAACTCCATTGGCTATAATAGGGATACGAATCCATGCAGGATTGATACCGGCTCTCATCATGTTTATGATGTGTATAATATTCTATAAGTTTTATACCCTTGAGGGAGCAGAAAAAGAGGCTATGGTTAAAAAACTTAAGGATATGGAACTTTACTAGAAAAAGAAAAGCTGGATTTCAAATTCTAATTTTTTTTATTTTTTATTCTAAAAAAGATTTAAATGGTTATTGAATTAATAGATATTAATTTTTTCAATTTATTAAGAAATAAATCCATGGGAAGAAGAAAATGAAATATTTTTTGGATAGTGCCAAAATAGATGAAATAAAATATGCGCTTGAAAATTGGAAGATTGAGGGAGTTACCTCAAATCCGAAACATGTTAAAAATTCAGGGAAGCCCTTTTTTACGGTTATCAAAGAATTTGCCGAAGAATTCAAAGATATCGATTTTCCAATTTCAGTTGAAATCAATCCATATATAGAATCTGCGAACGAAATGGTAGCTCAAGCTAAAAACATTGCGACTTTATCAACTAATTTTGTTATTAAAATTCCATGTAATGAGCAGGGATTAATTGCAGCGAAAAAGCTAACAGAGGAAGGAGTAAAAATCAACGTAACATTAGTTTTTACGGCATCGCAAGCATTACAAGTGGGTCGAATTGGTGCAAAATATTGCTCTCCCTTTATTGGATGGCAAGAAGCTTCCGGGGTGGATTGTACTCAACTGATTTCTGATATTATGATGATGTATAGCAATTATAATATCGCTACAGAAGTGATTGTTGCTGCGGTGCGTAACGGCAAACAAATAGTTGAAGCTGCAGTTATGGGAGCTGATATTGTAACCGCAGGCTTTGAAGTATATAAAGAAAGTTTTGAACATCCATTTACTAATAAGGGTTTAAAAATATTCCAAGATGCTTGGGACGATACGGAAATTGGTTCATTATAATTTTTTTCCCTGTCATCAAAAAAAGGGAATTATTAATTTTAATTTAATTATAATATTACAAAAATGAATTATTACTGAAGGGTGCATAATGAAGCAACATGTTCGAATTGGTATTGTGTGCTTAGCTCGAAAAACTTTTGATTTTCAAGCTGCTTTTGAGATTTATCAGCAAATTTTGAAAAAATTGAAAACTATTGAAAATATTACGTGGGAAATTATTTCTGATTTAGTGATTGAAATTGAAGAAGCTCAAAAGGCAGCTCACCAACTGGCTTCAAAAGAAATAGATGGTTTAGTATGTATAAGCGGTACTTTCGCTCTGGGGCATTTAATTTTGGAACTTAATAAAATTATCGATCGTCCTATTTTATTATGGGGTTTATATGAATTACCCTATGACGGAGGTAAAATTCGACTCAATTCCGTTTGTGGCATTAATTTAAATTCATCAAATCTCTATAAGGCAGGAGTAAAAAATTATCATGTGGTTATAGGCGATGTAATTGATGAAGATTGGTTAGATGCAATTCGAATATTAACCGCGTTTAAAAATGCTCATATTGGGATAATAGGGTATAGGGCAAAAGGGTTTTTTAATTTAGATGTTGATGAACTTGATTTATACCACCAGATTGGAATTCTTATTGATCATTATGAATTAAGTGATGTTTTTAATCAAAACATAAGTGAAGAGCATGTTGATGAAAGGAAAGACCAAATTAAATCTATATTTGACATTTCTGGTATATCTGATGAGCAATTAAATAAAGTTTCATCTCTTACTGCGAAATTTGAGGCTTTTATGGAGAAAAATCATCTTGATTCTATTGCGATTAGATGTTGGCCAGAATTTGCGGAAAGTTTTGGTATCTCTCCTTGTGCTGCTATGTCTATTTTACAATCTGAAAATAGAATTTTAACCTGTGAGGGAGATATTTTAGGAAGTCTCTCTATGCTTGCTCATAAAGCCATTGGAGGGGAGACTCCTTTTTTAGCTGATTTTTCCCAGGTTAATTTTCAAGAAGATTTTGGATTAATTTGGCATTGCGGGGTGGCCGCATATAATTTATGGGATGGAAAATGTGTTAGATCCTTGGATTCATATTTTGCTGGGGGTAAAGGAGTAACAGCTGATTTTGTAATGAAAAAGGGAGAGATCTCATTTTTGAGAATAGATTACGCACCCGGGGAATATCGTATATTCTTGCAAAAGGCAGAAGTTATTCCAATGGAAAAAGAATTAAAAGGAACGTATGCGAAAGTTCAATTTGAAGATAATGTTAGGATTGTAATAGATAAAATTATTAAAAACGGGATTGCTCATCATATCTCCATAGTATATGGTGAATTTATTACACCTCTTGAAATATTTGGAAAAATTCTAAATTGGCAAATCATCAAGTAAATTCAAATATAAATTTTTTAATAATAGATTAACTCAAATATTAGCTATGTTGAAAATTGAACCCAATCAAGCTGGATTTAAATTATATTATAAGGACCAACTTTTTCTCCAGCATTCTCCTGAAAAACCTTGTTTTATAATCGGAATAGGGAATGCTCGATATAAATTAACACATGATAAATTTAGAATAAAAGAAAGTGTCTCAAAAAAAATCAAGCTTACGGATTTCAAAATATTATCCAATACAAAAAAGGAGTTAATTATCTTATTTTCAAAAAAGAAAGAAGCTCTGGAGATTACACTTAGAGAAAATGAAAACTTTTTGGAAATCATCCCTATTACTACTAGTTCAGAAATAAATCGACTATGGATTGCTATTCCAGCAACTTCTGATGAAGCAATTTATGGATGTGGTTCACGATTCGCCGAATTAAATTTAAGAGGATTTATTATTCCAATCTGGGTTGAAGATCATTCCCCAGTCGCAAGAAGCAAATATTCCTATTTTCCTTTACCAACCTTTGTATCAATCAATAAAAATAGTTATTTTTTGCATGTAGAAACAACTTTTTATTCCGAATTTAATTTTACTAATGATTTTTCCCATGAACTCTATGTCTGGGAAGTACCAAAAAAAATTTTAATTGCTAAATGTGATAGTGCCATTGCAGCAGTGAAAATGTTATCAGATTATTTTGGACGACAACCCGCTATGCCTGAATGGGTGTATGACGGTCTTATTTTAGGTATTCAAGGGGGAAACGAAGTAGTGGAAAAAAAGATCGAAAAAGCTATTAACGCTGGAGTTGATCTTGCAGCTGTGTGGTGTCAGGATTGGCAAGGTATCCGTATGACTTCATTTGGCCAGCAATTATTTTGGAATTGGGAATATGATACTAAGCGCTATCCAGATTTGCCTAATTTTATCAAATCGTTAAATAAAAGAAATATAAAATTTTTAGGGTATATGAATCAATTTATACCCACCGATGCACCTATGTATAAAAAGGCGTCTAAAGAGGGATATTGTGTAAAAAATAAAGAAAATAAAGATTATATTATTTACACCACCGATTTTCCGACCGCCATATTAGATGTATCCAATCCAGATGCCGTCAAATGGATGAAGAATATAATCAAAAACAATATGCTTAGTATTGGCCTTGCAGGTTGGATGCATGATTACGGAGAGTATTTACCTACTGATGCCGTACTACATTCTGGTATAAGCGCGGAAGAATATCACAATCAATATCCCGTAGAATTTGCTAAAATGGCTCATGAAATTTTAAAAGAAAATGAAAAACTAGAGAATATTTTTATTTTTTATAGATCAGGTTTTTCCCATGTGTCGAAATATATGATGTGCTATTTTTCAGGGGATCAATTGGTAGAATGGGACGAGGGTATGGGAATTCCCACGGTTATTCCTTGTGGAATTTCAGTTGGTATATGTGGTATTGGTTATTATTGTTATGATATTGGAGGATATACCACCTATGGTCCATATAAAAGAACGAAAGAAATGTTTATGCGTGGTGCGGAAATGGCTACGTTTACAATGGTAATGCGCACCCATGAAGGCAATAGACCATATGACAATTGGCAACATGATTCCGATGCTGAAACGCTCTCTCATCTTGCTAAAATGGTTAAAATTCATGTTCATTTAAAGCCCTATCTAAAACAACTCTCGAAAGAATATCAAGATGAAGGCATTCCCCCGATTCGGGCATGTTTTTTACATTATGAAAGTGATCCTGAACTGCATAAAACAAAATATCAATATCTGTTTGGTAAGGATTTATTAATAGCCCCAGTAATCAAACCTCAAACCTTTACTTGGAAGACTTATTTTCC
>SDNV01000150.1 GCA_004524515.1 Promethearchaeota archaeon | reverse complement strand
GAATACGATATCTTTTTCAAATTTAGCAGATTTTAATAATTCATTTATTTGTATTTCATGAGTTTTATTTTTCAATAAGATATTAAGTAATTGACGCTCAGGAAGTCCGTTTTTTAAATACGACTTTCCCTCCTCATTTAAAGAGATTTGATAAATATCATGTTCCTTAAAGTTTCCAAGTTTGACATCCATCAAATCGTTTATTGCGGACATCAAAACTATATAATCTATTTCTAATTCATTCGCAAGATCTGAAGCAATACAATCTCCCTCTTTTTCTTTAAGTACTTTAAGAATGTCAATTACTTGCTTTCTAAGTTTTATTCCCATATTATAAAAATCCTTTTAATTATTAATTTCAGTATATTTTTTCTAAATGTTTAATGTATTTAAATTTTTTGTCTCTATATTTGCTTGAAATCGCTATATCTTGAATTAAATTAAAGATTTCTAATCCTTTTAATCGAAATTTTAAAATATGAATTATTGGAGCATATAAACATCCGCAGCCAAGAGAATATGATTTATGATTATTATTCTCTTGGCAATATAAAGAAATTAAAGGAAAATGAATCGTAAATAGGCTTGTTAGTGAAGCTAAAAATATTGAAATCTGAGTTCATATCTGTTTCTACTCAAGCACTTTTACGATTTATTGTTATATTAAAATAAGGATTCCTAAAAAATTTTTCTATTTGAATTCCACTCTATTTCTCATAGAGCTAATTTTTCATTGTTATTGGGTTCAAAATTTAGATTGAATATAACATTTAAAGAAATTAATTATATTCTTATTTTAAAAATAGTAGTTAAATAATTACTCTTTGTTTTCTTGTTTTAGTTTTGGGTTCTCTTTCTTTTTATTCGGTTCTGTTGGCTTTTTTAATTTGACGGAATAGATCTGTTTTACTTCCATTGATTGGTTGCATTTTTCACAATCATCACGTTTCTGAAAAACAAAATCTCCCTGTTCATAGTTTCTAACTTTTGTTAAGCCACACAGATTGCAAAGCAAAATGGTTAACGTTTGTCGTATAGGTTCTGGAGGGGATTTTTGAACTTGCATAATAGTTGTGCCTATACAAATTAAAAAAAATCCAATGAATAAGTTTGACCATTGATCTGGACCATAACCAAAATATATGAACGCAGCACCAAGTAAAATAAAAAATATTACCAAGAGATTTTTTAAAGCGCTTTTTAATGTAATCCCTTTCTTTAAAATTTCCTCATCTTCGTTTTCTTCATCAATCATGGAAAATTAGAAAAGTTGTTTTTTCTCATAAAAAAATATCCTATGCTTAATAATAGAAAAGCATAAATAAATATTATTATTATCAAAACTAAATAGGTATACTATTAAATTACTTAATTCTTGCATAAAAAATGTATTATAATATATTTCAACTAGGTGCGGAACGCACAGCCGATCCTTTATCTCTGATTCTTAATTTAATGTTTTTCTTGCTGATTTTCGTCAGTATGTTCTATGGACAACGAATACAAGCTTGGAAAGCTGCGAAAGAGATTCAAACGGGATTAGAGAAATTAAAAAAATGGAACGACGATTGTAAAGATATCCTTCTTAATGAATTTAAGAAATATGCGGAAAAGAAAGAAACTGATAAAGATCTCGCTATAAAATTAGAAGATTTCATGACATTCGTGGCAATTTTGCCTGTTTCTCTTGATCCCTATGGAATTATCCCTAAAATAGATCACATTATAGATGTACGAGATTTTAGATTTAAAGAAGAGGTTGCAATGCTAGCTCCCAATGCTGATGATGCTAAAAGGCAATCTTTAGAAAATTTACTTGAAGCAGCGATGGCTGTAGATTTTATTTACCGCTTAATCAAGCATTACTTAATCTTAGGCAAGAAATCGAAGTCAATGATCTTACTCCTTCAAATTTCTATGCAAATGGCAATCATTATGGCCTTGGCAAAAGCTTTTTATTACGCGACGAAAGCATTCGCTGAAGGGAGTCCTATAGGGGATGCATTAGGACCAATGGTTGCCGGTAAATTAGTCAGAGATATCTCAAATAATGGCGATATTGTGGCATCCGAGGTTTCTAAAGACACTATAGTTCAAGAAGTAAATTTTGAAGATAGGATAGTTTATGTTGTTAGAGCAAAAGGTCCAGGAGGAACTGTGGGAAAACCCGGAACTGCAATAAAAAAATTAATCGAAGAACATGGAGATTCTATTTCTCGTATCATAATGATTGATGCAGGGCTAAAACTTACGGGAGAAAAAACAGGTTCATTAGCGATTGGAGTTGGAGCAGCTATTGGCGGTATTGGTGTTGAAAAATCTTATATTGAAGACTCAACTACCGGTAAAAAAATCCCAATTGATGCTGTAATTTGTAAACAATCTTTAGAAGACGCGATAACGACCATGAAGCGTCCAATATCTCAATCAGTCCCTCAAATTGTAGAAAAAATAAAAACATCCATAAGAAAAAGAACAGAAAAAGGAACTAAAGTTATCGTAGCCGGGATTGGAAATACCATTGGAATTGGAGTTTAACTATTTTATTTCCTTTCTATTATTTTTTATTGTTCGATCTTAGATAACTTTTAAAATTATTCATTTACTATTGTTTCTTAATTAAAATATATTAAATAAATAAATAAAATAATTAAAATATTAGTGGCGAAAAAGAATGCCGAAATTTGGTTCAAATGATTGGGCGAAAGCCTTTTGTAAAGCAATAAATGATAATACTGCTTATAAAGAATCAGCTTCATGGTGGGAAGGAGATTTTGTCTTTGTAATCCAGCCTTCGGGAAATTTAAAAGAAGAAATTAAAATGTATGTGGGCCTTCTTCATGGGGATTGTACAGGTGCGAAAACCCTTGCACCTGGGGAAGCATTTGATACTTTACCTGCAAATTCTCCTCCTAGACCGTTAAAAGAAGGAGAAAAGGTGGGAGCGGAATTTGTTTTCTCCGGAACCTATGATAACTGGGTAAAAGTGCTCAAAAAAGAACTCGACCCGATTCAAGGTTTAATGGCAGGGAAATTCAAATTGGTCGGAAACATGGCTAAAGTTATGAGAGCTACAAAGGCTGCACAGGAGCTAGTTGCAAGTACTACTCGAATAGATACCGAATTTTATTAATTAAATAAAAAATCTTTTTTTTAATTTATTTTAAATTTATTTTCAATATTAATCAGTATTTGGAAGCTTTCTTAGCTCATTTTAATAATAAAACATGAATAATTATTTTATGTGATATTTTTTAAATTATAAATTCATTTCAATCAAAAAGTACAAGAACAAAGCAATATATATCCTATTTGCGTAAAATATAAAAATTAACGGTTTTGTTTTTATTTTAATGAGAAATTAAAGATTATAGAGTTTTTAGAGTATTATGACAATTGATAGCAATCATAAATTAGTTTATGAATTTAAAGAGGGGAATAAGGATCTAAAGAATATCCTGGGGGGCAAAGGAGCTAATCTAGCAGAGATGACGAAATTAGGATTTAACATTCCACAAGGTTTTACAATTACTACTGAAGCTTGTTTAGACTATTTTGAAAATCCAGAAAAAGTAATGCAAAAAATTAGACCAAAAGTACTAGAGAAACTCAAGGCATTAGAAGAGATAACCGGTAAAAAATTTGGGGATGAGAAAAATCCCTTATTAGTCAGTGTTAGATCGGGTGCTCCAATGTCAATGCCGGGAATGATGGATACAGTCTTGAATTTAGGATTGAATGATCAAAGTGTTGTGGGTTTAGCCACACAAACTAATAATCCTCGGTTCGCTTATGACTCTTATCGTAGATTCATACAAATGTTCGGCGACGTCGTGATGGGAATAGGGGACAAAAATTTTGAGAGAATCTTAAATAAATATAAGCGGATGATAGGAAGAAATGCACAGGATACTGATTTACAAGTTAGCGACTTACAAAAAATTATCTCTGATTATAAGGCATTATATGAACAAGAAATTGGAAAATCATTTCCCCAAGATCCTTTAAATCAACTTTTTCTAGCTATCGAGGCAGTCTTTAAATCTTGGAATAATAAACGAGCGATAACTTATCGCAAAATAAATGATATTCCTAATTTTGGCACCGCAGTTAATATTCAGGCGATGGTATTTGGAAATAAAGGGGATAAGTCTGCCACAGGTGTCGCTTTCTCTAGGGATCCCTCAACGGGAGAAAAAAAGAGATTTGGGGAATATTTGACCAATGCCCAGGGAGAGGATGTTGTAGCTGGGATAAGGACTCCTAAAAAAATCAAAGAGATGAGAAAGGAATTTCCAGAAATTTATGAGGAATTGATGAGTACTATGGAGAAACTAGAAAATCACTATAGAGATATGCAAGATATAGAGTTTACAATTGAAAATGGAAAATTATTTATTTTACAAACTAGAAATGGGAAGAGAACCCCCTCTGCAAGTGTCAAAATAGCGGTGGAAATGTACAAAGAGGGATTAATTTCTAAAGAAGAGGCGATAATGAGAAATGATCCTAAAAAGATTTCAAAACTTATGTTTAAAAGTATTAATGAGAATGCAATTATTCGTGTTTTAGCTAAAGGAATCAATGCTTCTCCGGGCGCAGTTTCTGGAATCGCTATATTTGATGCTGATTCGGCTGAAAAATTAGCTAATGAGGGTCAGAAAGAAATTATTTTGGTACGTCCGCAGACAAAACCAGATGATATTCACGGTTTATATGCCGCTAGTGGAGTTTTAACTCAATTTGGTGGAAAGACATCTCATGCCGCAGTTGTTGCGAGAGGTATGGGTAAACCTGCTGTTGTAGGGGCTCAAGATATAGAAATTGATGAAAAAAATAGGCAATTAAATGTAGCAGATACTTTTATTAAAGAGGGAGACTATATAACTATAGATGGCACTACAGGTAGAGTTATTGAAGGGAAAGTACCTCTTGTTGAGCCTGAAATAAAAGGTGAATTTTTAGAATTATTACAAATGGCTGATGAAGTAAGAAAATTGGGAGTTCGAGCGAATGCTGATACTCCGGAGGACGCTCAAAAGGCGTTAGAATTTGGATCAGAAGGGATTGGGCTTTGTAGAACAGAACATATGTTCATGGCACAGGAAAGATTACCTGTGGTACAATCTATGATAATGTCAAGAACAAAGGAAGATCGTCAAGATTATTTAAATAAAATCCTCCCTATGCAACAAGGAGATTTCTACGAGATTTTCAAAATAATGGAAGGAAAACCGGTAACTATTCGATTAATAGATCCTCCTTTACATGAATTTTTGCCTGATTTATCTACCGTTTTACTAGAAAACCAAGAACTACAAATGACGAATGCGTTATCGAAGTCGCTCCTAAACATAAGCCCATTAGATAAAGAAATTAACACCAAAAATAAAGTCATCAATTTAATAAGATCATTGTCAGAAGAGAATCCCATGATGGGTTTGCGAGGGTGTCGTTTAGGTATCGTTTGGCCTGAAATAGTAGAAATGCAAGTGAAAGCTATATTTGAAGCTGCATGTCAACTTAAACAACAGGGAATTGAAGTTATTCCCGAAGTTATGATCCCCTTAATAGGAATGATTTCTGAGCTTAAAATTATCAAAGCTGATTTAGTGAAAACTGCTAAAGAAATCATCAAGAAATATGGAGTAGAATTAGATTATAAGTTTGGTACTATGATAGAAATACCAAGGGCTGCTCTAACTGCTGATGAAATTGCGACTGAGGCAGAATTTTTCTCATTTGGAACAAATGATTTAACACAGATGACATTTGGTTTTTCTAGAGATGATGCCGAAAGTAAATTTTTACCCATTTACTTGAATAAAGAAATTTTAACTGAGAATCCTTTTGAAACCATAGATCAGAAAGGAGTTGGCATGCTGATGAAAATGGGTATAGAATTAGGAAGAAAAACTAGACCCGGATTAAAATGTGGTATTTGCGGAGAGCATGGAGGGGAACCAAAATCTATAGAGTTTGCTCATTCAATTGGATTGGATTATGTATCTTGCTCTCCATTTAGAATTCCAATTGCTAGATTAGCAGCTGCCCAAGCCGCAATTAATGAGCTAAAAAAATAATTATTTAACCATTTCTTTACAAGAAATTCAATTTAGATTTTTTGGAATAAAAATATATTTTCATTATCTTCAATTAAGTCGAATGGCTTTTGAATCCATAAAGATTTTATCAATTAGTTTATTTTCTTATCTAAAATTAAATGAGTGAATAATCATATGACATTGTCTATCGACGAGAAAATCAACTTAATAAAAGAAGTTGGCGAGGAAATTATTGATGAGCAAGAATTACGAGAGATGATATGATGGAAACTTGATCACAAACAGAAAATTTATGCATAT
>SDNV01000031.1 GCA_004524515.1 Promethearchaeota archaeon | reverse complement strand
ATTCATCTTCAATATTTTCACCCCTTGGGTACATCATTGCTAATAGGGGCATCCCAAACTCTCTACATTCTCTTGAAACTTTCCCTAAGATTTCAAGCATCTCAGGATCAGATTGCGTCCCTATATTTATGTGAAGTGAAACACCATCCGCACCTAATTTCACAGCTTCTAGCACAGTATTCACTAGCACTTTATAGTTGGATGAGGGACTCAAAGAGGTTGAGCCAGATAAATGTAATATTAAACCGATATCTGGACCATACCCTCTATGGGCATATAAAGGGATTCCAATATGCCCTAATACGGCATTTGCCCCACCTAAAGCAATTTTATTAACTACATCACCCAAATTATTCTCAAGTCCCTTGATTGGTCCTACTGTCAAGCCATGATCCATGGGAACTATAATCGTTTTTCCGGTTTCCCTATTCATAATTCTTTCCATTCTAATACTTTTACCGATATATCCAGACATATTAATTTTTAATTCCTATTTTTAGCAATTGTTTTAAAATTATATTTTATTTAAAGATCATACTAGAATAAGAATCATCAAAATTTCAATTTTGGGAATTCTTAATATGACAAACTTTAAGTCAAAAAATAAAAATGAAATTTTTCAATGTTTTAATTGCCAAACAAAAATTAATGATGTCACTTTAAAGAGATGTCCCCATTGTGGAATGATATTAGATCCAAATCGCTATATGAAGTGGAGAAATAGTTTTTTAAGTTGTATTTGTTTATTATGCTTAATCCCAATAGCTATAGCTATAATAATTACTTTTTATTAAGCCTTGTATCATAAATTTTTAACTAATATCTATAACGGGAAAAATCCTGGAAATTCAAGTCCTGCGGACTCAGAAAAACCGCACATTATATTCATACACTGGATTGCATTCCCAGCAGTTCCCTTAACCAAATTATCGATGGCACACAAAACCACTATCCTGTTCATCCGCTCATCGATTTGAAATCCTACATCTGAATAATTTGTACCGATAATTACTTTAGGATCTGGCAATCTAAATATTCCTGTTTTTTGATTAACCAAACGTATAAAAGGTTCCTTATCATATACTTTTCTATATGCTTTAAATAAAATTTTTTCATCAATTTCCTTAGTCTCTTCAAAAAAGACATGTGAAGTGGATAAAATCCCTCTAACTAAATTAACAGCATGAGCAGAAAATCCAACTTTAATGGGGATTTTTAAGTTTTTATTATTTTGTAAAACAAGCATTAATTCTTGCTCTATTTCGGCGGTATGTCTATGACCTGTCATCTTATATGGGCGGATACTATTAGCTCTAATTGGATGATGGGTTGATTCATTAATACTTGCTCCAGAACCGGAAGAACCTGTTTTGGAATCAACTATAATATTATCAACTTGAATTAGATTTTCATTAATCAGAGGATATAACCCATATATTGCACTTGAAGCATGGCACCCTGCTACAGCTATAAGATTAGAACTTTTAATCTCTTCACGATGTAATTCAGGTAATCCATAAACCGCTTTATTTAATAAATCCGGATGAGAATGCTCCTTTTTATAATATTTTTTATATATATTTGTATCCTTTATTCTAAAATCTGCACTTAAATCAATTACTTTTAAACCTGATTCTAATAATTCAGGGACCATATTCTGTGAAATTCCATGGGGGACCGCTAAAAAAATTATATCACATTTTTCTTTTGCTTTTTCTATATTATATTCTTCAAATTTAAGATTTGATATCTTTCGCATATTTGGATAGACTGAGTGAAAATATTTGGATATCAGTTTACGAGAAGTAATATAATTTAAATTTACATTAGGATGAGAGCTTAATAATCTTACAGCTTCTCCCCCCGCATAACCACTTGCAGCAATTACTCCAACATCCATACATTCAAAAATTAACATAAAATTATAAATTTATCTATCTAATCGTTAATTAACTAAGTATTTTATTGAAGAATCAATTATATCGAAGAATAAACTCTTCGACATTCTATTTTTAAGATTCTAATGGATTCTTAAAAATAAAATATATTCCGGATAAAACAACTTTAGAATATTACTTCGTAAATAAATCAAAAGAACAGACACAATTAGATGATTTAAAAAATTAATATTTGTTACAGATCTTTTATTCAAACACCAAAAATATTTCGAAGCTCTTGATAAATTTGTGAGAGTGCGCTGATAATTTGAGCATTGCTTTGCTGTAAATAATAATTTATATACCCTGAAAGACCATCAGCATCTTTAATCCACTCAAGGAATGCCTCAATTTCTCCTTTTAATTGGGGATCAATACTTGGTGTTACTGAAGCAGCAGCTGGTGCCGTTTTACCTAATTGAACCTCACCTCCTAAATAGGGGGTCTTAGAACTCATTGTACTTATGGTTCGCTGCACATCCATAGCAGCTCCAGGGGCATAACCATCTGGTTCTAAATATGCAATTAGCTTATGTTCATCATCTTTTGCAGCTACAATACTCCCTTCGCCACGGATCGAGGTAGCAACTAATCTTTCAGGTTCACATTGTAATATGGAATATTTTACACCAGAAACCATAATAAACTGAGCATTCTGGGCGATCCAACTTGAAATAACTCTACCTATATCAGCACTAATATCCCAATTATCTGTACTATAAATAATATCACTTTTACCTGCAATAACAGCTGCAGCAATAATATGGGGATCAGCTTGCATTAAATTATAAACAGCAGTTTGGGGGTCTAATGGCATTTTATCATTTCCTTAATTTCGATTTTTATAGTTATACATCAATATAATTAAAAATCTTAGTTTTAAACTTTTTTATAAATATAATTATAAAAATTTTAATAAAAATTTATTCATAGGAATAATTTTAAAAATCATTATTTTTTTTTTTAAGGGTAATTTTTCCAAAAACTGGTTTATAATGAATATTGAATTTATCATTTAATCTTTTGCTTATTCTCGAATTATCCTCAATTTTTATCTCTTGTTCATAGTATAATCTATGTAAAGCTTCAGATTTTTTAAGTTGTTTCAAATGCTCTCTTAAATTTACTTCAGTTTTAAATAATTTTCCACATGCGGGACAACTTGGCGATGCTTTTTCTAATAAACCCTTAGGGCTCTTAACAATTATTGGATATTTATTTTTTGAAAGCTTACTCTTACCTTTAAATTTCTTGCATTTATGCCTTATCAATTTCCCGTAAGGCGGATATTGAAAAAATACTTTACATCCATGTGTACATTCCCAATAAAGAACGTCTACTCCACAGCTTGGACAAGAAGTTTTGAAAGAACGGAGATAGCAATGTTTTCCATGTGCGTTGTAAATCGACCGCATCAATAATAATGAAAAATTGAATTTATTAAAATATTTCGGATGTAATTTTTAGTTATAAACCATTCTAAAAACTCTATTATTAGGGCTTAACGATTTAATTTAAATTTTTAATTATCAATTTTTACTGGTAAAAAAAAAAGTTTAAAATATTGGATTTTCAACCGACAAAAATAATCTATCAAGGAATCAAGAATAAATTTTAAACTGAACAAAGATTAAAGACATTATTATTAACCAAACAATTGTCAAAACGCAAACATTTAAAAATGTAAAAATAATTATAGAACTTAGAGATATGATATTTTAAAGGGTTGATCAAATTATGTCGGATGAAACTTCAAACTTGTGTCCTGAATGTGGTAATAATACTTTGATTTTAGATGATTCACGTGCCGAAATTATATGTAATTCATGTGGTTTAGTTTTAACTCAAAAAATAATAGATTCGGGGCCTGAGTGGCGCGCATTTTCTACGGAAGAGGCAAATAATAAAGTAAGAGTTGGAGCCCCTACTACTCTTACCTTACACGATAAGGGACTCTCAACTATGATTGGTTGGAAAAATAAGGATGCTTTTGGAAAAAATATTAGCCCTAAAATGAAAGCTGAAGTATATCGCTTGAGAAAATGGCATGTAAGAACTAGAACAAACAAATCTATTGATAGAAATCTAGCTTATGCTATGAATGAATTAGACAGATTCGCATCTCAGTTAAATCTATCTAAAGATATTAAGGAATCATCAGCACATATTTATAGGAAAATGGCTAATAAAAATCTTATAAGGGGAAGAAGTATTGAGGCAATGTTAATTGCCTCAATATATGCAACTTGTAGATTAAGCAGTATCCCTAAAACCTTAGATGATTTTATAGAATTCGCTTCAGTTGATAAAAAAAAGATTGCTCGGTGTTATAGATTAATCATAAACGAGCTAAAAATTCCCATTAAAGTATCTTCTCCAATAAATTTTATCTCAAGATTCTGTGCTGAATTAAATCTTTCAGGTAGTACACAAAATAGAGCAGCAGAAATTTTAAAATTGGCAAAAAAATTTCATATTACTGCGGGAAAAGCTCCTACTGGTCTTGCTGGTGCTGCATTATACGTTGCAGCAATGCAGGAAGGAGAGCGCAGAACTCAACGAGAAATTTCTCTAGCAGCAGGTGTAACCGAGGCTACGATTCGAAATCGATATAAAGAGCTTGTAAATCATCTAAAGATACAAAGTGAGATTTTTTCTTAATTCTATTATTGTTTAAAAAATAATATATTGTTTTCACGGTTAATATATAAATTTACAGAAAGTAATTCTATTTATTTTAATTTTTCCAATAAAATCAAGATATTTTGCATCGATTTATTCATTCTCTTATTGCCTCGTTTCTTAAAATATTTAAAATAAAAATGTCAATTTCCATTTAAAATCGAAAAACTTAATTTTTAAAATACATTGAAATTCTTATAAGTAAAAAAAAATAGTGTGATTGATATTAAATACGTATGTGCGCGTAAATCTTGTGGTAAGGAAGTAAGTAAGAAAGAGCTGAATGCGTTGCCAGGTATAAAATGTAGCCATTGTGGATTTCGTATCTTATATAAAAAGCGTCCCGATGTTATCAAAAGAATAAAAGTTCGCTAAGGCTGGTTTTTTTTCAATCTTTTTATTGTTAAATTAAATTATTTGAATTTTAAATATGAATCATGAAAAATTTCTTCCAATTTATCTTATCATTTTAAAATGATTCAGTTTCTTAAAATTAAAATAAAAATAAAAAAAGGGTAAAATTTTAAATATACAATGATTTACGTTTATCTTCTGTATCAACTATACTAAATGTGTCAAGATCTTTCTCTAACTTATCTCTTTTTTCCTGTAGATTTTTTGTAATATCATCAATGTTTTCTAAAGAGTATTTTTTCTTAATCGGTAAGGTAAAAGATTTTTTAATCATATCTAATAATGATATAGACGCTCTTAAATCGGTAATATCCTCATTTACCATCGCAATATTATCTGTTTCTGCAAGTAACACTAATCCATCAATATTAAATCGTGCTTTTGCCAAGGTAGGAATTAAACCATTAGCACCTATGATAACGCCTTTCAGAATTTTTTCGCATTGGTTATCATTCAAATATTTTTCTAATAAGTTACGATTTGTGGAGGTAACATAAATCTTAGGAATTTTTGAATTAAGACTTTTACTACTTACGGGATAAGCTCCTAAGGCAATTATCAATTCAATCCCGCATTTAGCGATGATTTCCGTGAGAAAATTAGATATTTTGTATATCCCCTTAGGAGTTAAGCTCTGAGCATCAGCCGTTATCAATAATATATCTCTAATTTTCTGAGGATCTTTCCAAATTAAAATCTCAGCTTTGGGGGCCGCTAGTAAACTATCATCAACAATTGCTCCAGCGGGATATTCGTCAAAAATGATATCCATATAATTTTGAGCTTTCAACTGTCCCACCAGAGAATCTAAAGCAAATTTTCCGACGTCGGCAATTCCTGGCATTCCAATGATACAAATAGGATTGATAAAATCACTTTTCGAAAATTTGAGGTGTTCAATAATTTTAAATGAATCCAACATTTTCTTCGACAATTTTATAATTTCTTATGTGTTAAATTTAATTCCATTTTGTTATCTATAAAATTGAATATTATGCAGATAGACTGATGATTTATCGGATTATTATTTCTAAAAAGAATATTTAGATAATATAAATTAAATATATTCATCATATAATCCTTTAAAGTTTTAAAAAATAGAGACAAAATGTTAAATCTTGACTACTAAAGAGTCCATATAATGATTAAATTAAAATATAAATGTATGAAATGCGGGAAATGCTGTTTTGAGATACCTGGAAACTCGGGAACAAAAAGAATCCCGCTTTATCCTGAAGAAGTTATTATGATGATACAAATAGCGAAAGAAAGGGATTTAAATTTCATGGTCATGGAGGATTTGGTATTCCCTGATCTAATAAATCATAAAATTTTAGTCCTTACTTACAGAATTATTCTAGATAAAGAAAATCAGTGTTGTCCATTTTATGAAAAAGAAATTGGGTGTTCGATCCATGATATTAAACCTCTGGCATGCCAATCCTATCCTTTATCATTACAACAATTAGATGCGTTTAGATTTGAAATCTCTATTGACCCTCTCTGTAAATTCGTAAAAAATTATTATGATGATCTTAAAAAAAGTAAACCTGAAATTTTAAAAAAAATATTTTCCATGGAATATCCTAAAGCTGAAATATTTTTTAGAAAAAATAAAAAAATTCAATTTGAAATACGAAAATTAGAGGCAGAAAATAAAATTCAAATCCCAAGAGAAATAAATTTACAAAGCTATAATAAATATTTAAAAGAATGGGAAAGAGAAGAACTCATAGTATGAAAAAATTCATTTCCTTACTTTCTGGAGGATTAGATAGCCCTGTTGCAGCATATCTAATGATAAAAAAAGAATTTAAACCCATATTTCTCTCCTTTTTAACTTCTGATGATGAAGACCATTCATTGAAAAATAAAATAATTACGATTATACAAAAATTATCAGATTTTACAGATTTTAATGTAAAATCCTATTTTATTGATCATGATCCTAACTTAGATCTTTTTGTGCAGTGTTGCGAAAGAAAATTGACTTGTATATTATGTAAAAGATTAATGATTAGAATTGCTAAGTACATAGCAAAAATAGAAAACACAAATATTATTGTTACCGGGGACATTTTAGGAGAACAAGCTAGTCAGACTTTAAGTAATCTATATGGTTATAATGATTTAGCTAAAGATTTTATTATTTTACGCCCATTAATCGGATTTAATAAATTAGATGTTATCCAATTAAATGAAAAAATAGGATTATATCAAGTTTGTGCTCAAAAATCTGCCTCCTGTCTATATAATCCACAATATCCAGAAACTCACGCTAAAATTTCTGAAATACTTAAAGCAGAATCAAAATTCGATCCTAATCATCTAATAACTTCTTCGTTAAAAAATGCTGAAATCTTAGAATTTTGATTGTAGATCTTTTATTCGATTTTTAAACTCAATATCTTCTAACTCAACGACTTGATAATTATGTAGTGCTTCACTAATAATTTGGGCGATCATATGTTTACAAGATTTTTTTTTTCCATTAATCACCACTTCTTTATAGAATGATTTACAACTACAATATAATCTAGGGAGAATAATATGTTCCTTTTCTCTTCCCATCACTGTCCAAACAATTCTGTCTGAAGGTTTATAAATAAATTTAGTAATACCTCTATTTAGTACCTCAATAATTTTATCAGACTTATTTGGTATGAGTTCTTCTAAGAACTCGATAAAATCCTTATCGACTTTCCCTTTTTTTTTAATCTTTTCATAGATAGAAAATAGTAATTCTTTTGACATTTGCATCTCAATTATTTATTATATTTGAAAAATATAACGGATCAACAATTTGAATTCTATATTATATTTACCAACAAGATATTTTCCTTCCATCTCAGGGGCTGAGTTTTATTTACAGAGAATGGCTGAAATTTTGTCCTTTAATTATCTTTATGAAATAGATATTTTTACTTCTAATGCAATTGATTTTAGAGCTTTAAGGAATACTGAGGGAAAAACGATCAACAAAAATGATAATTATTTTAACTTTGTTAATAATTTGAGAATTAACAGATATCCTATAGAGGATAAAAGTACATTACATGAAAAAATAGAAAAAATTAATAATATCCCAGAATTTGGGGCATTAAAATTATCTGACAACTGTCTTACATCTTTTTTAAAGAATGGACCGTATTTGCCAGATTTAATAGAAGATCTTTTAAAATCTAATAATTTAAAATATCAATTAATTCATACCACATTTTTTCCTTATTTTAATCTTATTATTTCATTAATAGCTGGAAATTTTTTTAACATTCCCACAGTTTGTACTCCATTTTTCCATTTCTCAAACCCGAGATATTTAGATAACAATTTAATAGAAGTCTTAAGAAAATTTGACCTTTTAATTGCTTGTACTCCTCTTGAAAAACAATTTTTAACAAATAAATGCAAAATTGATGATCAAAAAATTAAAATCATCCCAATGGGGGTTGATATTCAAAAATTTGAAACGAAGAATGAATATAGAATGTCGTCTTTTCACTTTAAGGAAAAATTTTTTAAAAAAAAAGAAAAAAAATATAAAATGGTCTTATTTTGTGGGTATAAAAACTATGAGAAAGGGGCGATTTCACTTTTAAATTCAATCCCTCTAATTTTAAATAAGATAAAAAAAGTGTATTTTGTTTTTATAGGACCGTCAACTCTAGCATATAATAGAGAGATGTCAAAAATTCAAAAATTCAAAGATGTTAGAATCATTAACCTTACTCCGGAAAATTTGAAAGGTTATTTTGATGACAAAAAATTAGCCGCCTTTATGGAAACAGACGTATATTGTATGCCAAGTCGAAGTGATGCGTTTGGTATAGCGTTCTTAGAAGCATGGGCTGCGGGAAAACCAGTTATTGGAGCCAATATTGGAGCTACTCCGGACGTAATTATAGATAATATCGATGGATATTTAGTAGAATTTGATAATATCTCTGATATTGCTAATAAAGTAATATTATTATTAAAAAATAAGGAATTAAGGAAAAAATTCGGTTTCACAGGAAGAATCAAAGTATCTAAATATTATACATGGGAATTAATTGCTAATAAAACTCATCTGACCTATCAAGAATTAATTAAAAATACGAATGAATCGTGGGGGCAAAAATGACGAAATTTCTATCCGGGAATGCTTATATAAAAAAAGATATTGACCATATATTAATAGATCATGTTCCTCTTAATGAAATTCTGAGACTATCAAAAACTCCCATAATGATATTTCTAGAAAATAAGATTAGAGATAATATTAATGTGTTTAACAACATTTTTGGGTCCATTTTTCAAAATTTTAAATGTTTTTATTCATTCAAAGCTAATTTCCTCCCGGAAGTTTGTAAAATCATTCTTTCAGAGGGAATTGGCGCTGAAATCATCGGATTACCGGAACTCAATTTAGCATTTAAACTCGGTTTTCCTGCAAAAAAAATTTTAGTTGGAGGCCCGTATCTCCCTGACGAACTTATAGAACAAAGCGTGAAAAAAAAAGTTAGAGAAATTATCCTTTATAACATTGACGATTTAGATAAAATTAACTCATCAGCAATTAAGAATAATTTGGTTCAGAATATCTGTTTAAGAATAAATTCTCAAAAATATGCGAGTAAATTAGGGATTTCTTTAGACAAAAGTAATTTATTAAAATTGAAAGAAAAAATGAAACATCTTCAGAACGTTAATATTGTCTCAATTTTATCTCATTATTCAACTCAGATGAATAATGTTGATCTTTTTAAAAAAAATCTTATCACGATTAACACAAATTTAATAAATTTAGCCAAGATTGGGATTAAAATTGAAAATATTAATCTTGGAGGGGGTTTTCCAGAAGCAACCGTAATGCCTGAAAAACAACTTAAGGAAATTGCCTTAGCCTTAAAAAAAATGATAAAAGAGCTTAATATTAATTATAAGAACGTATATTTTGAGCCCGGAAGATATTTTGTTGGGGACTCTGGAATTTTCATTAGCGAAATTGTTAAAACTACTAAAGATCGATGGGTTTTTTTGGATATTGGAAATCATATCTGCCCTAAATTTGCTAGATGTTCTCTAAGATTCTACAATGCAACGCAAATTAATGATACGCATAAATATAAGACTTCTTTTGCTGGTATCATTCCAACAGATCAGGATGTTTTAGTTAAGGATTACTTTTTTACTGAAAATCCAGAGCAAGGAGATAAAATTTTAGTGACCAATGTAGGTGCCTATACTCTTACATTTTCTAATCGTTTTCCATATGCTTTACCTGATATATTCCTGGTTAGAAATAATAACGTTAAAAAAATTTTCACCCATTCCATTGATCATGATTTTTCTCTCTATTAATTAAGTTAAAATCCAGATAGTAGCTAAGAAAATTATAATATCTGGATATCATACAAATTCTAATCTTTTTTCTTAATCTCTTCTAATAATATCTAATAAAACAAAAGTGTTGAAAGATACTAAATGGAATCATTTATCAGAAATGCTAAAAAAAGAAATATCATCCAAACGAGAGAAGATCAAATAGGGTATGCTAACATTAAAATAGTGGGTTGTGGAGGAGCGGGAAATAATACGATTGATAGATTAATGAAGATTGGTATAAGAGGTGCAAAATGCGTTTCTATAAATACTGATCGTCAGCATCTTGATACAAGGGATGCCCATATTAAAATCTTAATTGGAAAAAACTTAACGAGAGGTTTAGGGGCGGGTGGCAATCCTGAGATCGGAAAAGCAGCTGCCGAGGAATCTAGAGAAGACTTAAGTAAAATCTTAAGAGACACTGATTTGGTATTTATCACGTGCGGAGAAGGGGGAGGAACAGGAACTGGAAGTGCCCCCATAGTAGCAGAAATCGCGAAACTCGAGGGTGCCATAGTCGTTGGAGTTGTTACTATCCCCTTTAATACAGAAATTGGTCGGATTGATAAGGCAAAAGAAGGATTACACCTTTTACAGCAATATGCAGATACTTTAGTAGTAATTGATAATAATAGATTATTAGAAATTGCTCCTAATTTGCCAATCATTGAAGCTTTTAGTGTTGCAGATGAAGTTTTAGCAAGTATGGTAAAAGGTATAACTGAGACTATATCATTACCTTCTTTAATTAATTTAGATTTTGCAGATGTAAGGACAATATTAAGTACCGGGGGAGTGGCAATTGTTGGAGTGGGAGAATCAAATGGAAAAGAAAATCGTGTAGAAGAGGCAATTAGTGATGCCCTCAACCTGCCTCTCCTTGATGTCTCTATTGACGGAGCGAAAGGAGCATTAATTCATGTATGCGGAGGAAATGATATGACTCTGGCGGAGGCAAATTCAGTAGCACAAAAAATCTATGATAAGATGGATATTAATGATTCAATGGTAATCTGGGGAGCAAGAGTTTCCGATGAATTTAATGGATATTTAAGAGTTATGCTTCTAATAACCGGAATAACATCTCCACAGATTTTTGGAAAATCTCATTCAAATGATAATTCATCGTATGAAAAGAATATAGCAAAATCAAAGATTGGTTTAGGAGACGATATTTTTAATATTGGAGAAATCGCATTTGATTAATAAAAAATTTTAGACCTTTTAATATCTCTACTTTAATAAAATCTAGATGGAACATAAGTATTCGCCTATTTTACAAGCAGAGATTGAACAGATCTTAGAAAACATTAAGCAGTTCAATAAACTTTTTTCTATTAATATTGAATATTTTATTGATGGATGGGCTCTCTTTCTCTTTGAAAAAAGCATATATCCTCGTCAAATTGTAATTTTTAAGTCATATAATCATAATTCTTTTTCTGTTAAGAGCTTTGAAGTTAAATCTAATAATAATGGAAAAGAAGAGTTTGAAGAACTGTATTCCATAAAAAACCTAAATACTATCGATCTCTTAATTAAAGAATTAAAAGAAATTATTTATGGAAAGGATATAATGCATTATACTTCTAAAAATTATTTTGATAATTTTAAAAAATAAAATTAAAATTCTGGTTTATAGAATTTACGAAATTCTTCTCTCTTTTTTTCAGTATATCTATTTTCAAGGAATTTTAACACTACATGATGAGGTAAACCATTAATTAACATGCTTACTGCTTTTCTCGCAATTTGTAAATTTTCATATTCCGCGATAATAGATACAGTTTTTCCATAAACAGAAATAAATGACTCCGCATACTTTTCAATTGCTTTACGCATTTCTCCGTTTCTACCAATAATTCTACCTTTAATATGCTTTATTCGTTTGTCTGATTTTCCCAAAATAGAGATAAGATTAAATACTTCAAGTTCATATGTCTCTTCCAATAATTTCATTGCTTTATTTGGATTAAATCCCCGATTTATTGCATTAACGATTTTTTGTGCTACAAAAACATTCAGAGGCTTGTAGGTTTCATTATTTAAATCCGGGAAAATCTCACACTCACCAGTTTTACTGTCTAAATTTATTTTTACACCCAAAGCCCCCTCTATATTTTCTTTTATTTCTCCTCCCTTGCCAATAACGACTGCTATCCTTGATTTAGATATTTTCATAGATTAAACCTACTTAATATGTAGATAGATTAATGATCGTTTATTTTTTTATTTATTCAAAGAAATTACATCATAATAAAATTTTTTCGGATCAGGTAATACCATCCCAAATTTTTCAAAATAATTAAAAATGTTTTTAATATCCCGGGTCAAATATATTTCTGCTTTAGGATGCTGAATTGAAACTGCTTGAGAGATATCAATTATAACTGGTTTTTGGTTATGATATAAAATATTGAATTCTGAAAGGTCACCATGCACTAATTTAGCTTTTTGATATAACACTTTTATAAAATCTAAAATTTCATTAAATATGTCATCTAAATTTGGTGGATCTGTGATTTCTTTTAGTAGAGGTGCAGGGATGGGTCCAAATCCAATGTATTCCATCATTAAAATATTATTTTTTATATATATCGGTTTAGGAACTCTTAAACCTGCTTTATAAGCTCTTTGAAGATTTTTAAATTCCTTACTCGCCCATAAGAATATAATTTTTGAAGCGTTATGAGGGATTTTTTTAAATCTTGGATCTCCAATGATATAATTTTTCATCCATTTTGAGGTATTACTATCTATCTTATAAATTTTGATGGCTAGTTCTTTTCCTTTTGCATCATAAGCAAGATACACATTTGCCTCTTTACCTGCTGAAATTATCCCTTCAATTCTTTCTAAAGGACCAGTTCCTAATAATTTATTTAACAAAAAAATTGTACGCTCATCAAAAACAGATTCTATTACAGCTCTTTTTTTAGATTGATCTATTTTTTTTATTCTTTTTAAATCAATATTCCTTTTTTCTAATTCATCAATATTTGAATTAAGTCTATTTTCTAAGCTATCGTCAAAATCTTCTTCAATGTCGTCCTCTCTATTATTTATCTTTTCTCCCAACTATTAATCCTCTGTGACTTTTTTATAATCGTTTTTTCATTAAAAAAATAGGAATATTCCTTTATTAGTTTAGTTCCTTGGGTATTTCGTAAAACCACTTTGGTTTTTGATATTTTTTCAATATAATATTCTTGGTCTTCAATGATTATCACATCATTTTTATTGATTGGTAAGAATTTTATTAAAGTTTTAAGCCTATAGAGATTTTTTCCTTTCTGAGAGTCTCGACCCACCAATTTCTTTGATCTTTTTATTAAAAAATGATACCTTGCATTAAGCATTTTTATTATATATTTCATTAATTCATTTGTACTCAGATATAAATCAACTCCGTATTTCTGGTCTTCAATCTTGGTTATATAATGTTTAGCATCCTGTTCATATAATTTTTCAACATAATTATGGATTTCATCAAGGGCGTCCTTAATTAAATCAAATTGACTCTCATCCTTCACTCGCAATTGAATTATTGATAAAAAATAGGTTCCGCCGCGTATATTTGTACAATTTTTACATAAATCATATCCTAAATTGATTCTAATAATCTGTTGACATTTTATTGCTGAATTTTCCTTTAAGATCCCCTCTATCATTAAATTCATTGAGATCAATAAGTCTTTTGAGGAATAAACAAAACTACCCTCATCGAAGGAGATCGTAAAATTGATTTTATCCTCTTTTGAATAACTTTTTAGCAAATATTTTTTAACTGCTTCCTTAACTATAGAAAAGATCTCTTTCTCTTGAGGTTTTATCCATTCTTCTTTTATAATAAAACTCCCACAATCAATACATATTTGTAAAGAAAATTTTTCGGGGAACTCAAACAAGGGATGTTCTTTTGAATAACACTCAAGACACATTCCATAATGTGGTGCGGTCTTATCGATATCTTTTCCACATATTGCACAAAATCGATGAGGCATTAAAACATCATCTTCATTGCCATTGGAACCCCATTTATAGAACGTACTCCCTCTTTTGGGAGGATCTTACAATTCACAACCTCTTTAACGATATTTTCTCCCACGATGTTAAAATAAGAGGCTTCCTTTAAAATCTCAATCGCTTCCTTTATAGAAACTAAATTTCCTCCAAAGAATTGGTTTGATATCTTAATCTTTAAATTTCCCTCATTAAAATCCTGATTGAGTAAATTTTCATCGCAGCAAGCCACAGTCACGATTTCATTTCTATAATGGATTTTAAGGAAAACTTTCATGATATTGTTTATTTTCTCATTTTTTAAATTCAATTATTTTTCTCTAATTACTCTCCTTGCACCACATGCTGCACATTTAAGATACAATTTTTTGCTTTCCCTTTGAATTTCGGTATCTGGCTTATTACAAATGTCACATAGAACATAAGTTTTTGTATAGCTCTCAATCAATCGGTTTAAAACCTGTTCTTTAAATATACCCTTCATAAACAATTGCTGACCCCGGATTTCTCCCATAGTTCCAGCAGTTTTTAGGAAAATGCCGAGAAAATGTCTCGCATCTCTATTAAGTGTGTTTATAATTTTGTTAAAATTAGTAATGAATGTGTTTTTACTTTCAATTCTTATTTGAACTTGAGGAATTTCAAATCTGGAGGATTGTTTAACATTCTCCGGAATTTTTTCGTAAGCTCTATCCAATAATTTATCATAATCGTTTAAATTCATAATTAAAAACTAATTTAGGTTGTAACTATTATAAAATAATACTTCTTTAGAATAATACTTTTTTGTTTTTTTAAGATTTTTGTATAAATGGTTCAATAACTTTGATAAATATTCTTTTCTGATTGATAGATTTTTGACTCCATTTCCAAATCTGTAATGTAATCTTTTAGTTCCTCTTCCGACGTTCCTAATTGATTTTTTAATTCTTCAAAACTTATTCCATTTCCCTCTTTAGTATATTTTTTAATTACTGAATATATTCTTTCTTTGTTTTCATTTAATTCTAAATCTTGATTCCCCTCAAATAATTCATCAAGGTCAATTTCATCAGAAGTTATATCAATTTCATAATCTTCTTCAACATAGTCAGGTATTTTTGTTGTTTCTCCAAATTTAATTTCTTTTATTATCTCAGCACTTCTTAGTAGAATCTGGTTCGGTTCTTTTATTTTTTTTATTATCTCTGGATAAATCTGAGGGAATCCGCTCCATTCTCCAATTCTACCAACAATGTCCACAATATCTCCCTTATTATAATCCTTATACTGATCGGGTTCAACATGAAACAATATAGCTCGAATTAACCCGGTACCATCATCTAATCTAAATTCCAAATTTAATTTGGTATCATCTCCGTCTTCTGAGGAAGGATGATCTTCAGAACTTTGGGTACTTATAAGTTCTCGCTTATCGATGATACTAGCTATAATACGAATCCTTTTTATTTTTCCAAAAATTGTCAAATAGGAATTATCATTGCTAACGTATTGCCCCTCTAAGATATGTTTTATCCAACAACGAACTGCGGGAAATCTTTTAAAACTCTGTATTTCATTCATAAAGATCAACAAATATTAAGAAATTATTTTCACATATAGAAATATCTATTATGCAATAAATATCTATAAAAAACCACAATTTTAATTTATTTTTGATATAAATTAGTATTCAATTATATAAAGATAAAGTAAATAAGGAAAATGGTAGCGGGGGTTTGATTTTCAGTTATGCTGGAAATCAGCTTTCAATAACCTTTGAACAAACGACTCTGACGTTCATACGTTAGTGTAAGAACGATCTCAGGGTGTCTCAATGGTAAAGGTCTACCATCTATGAGCCCTGCGGCATAAACCAGGCTAGCCCACCCCGCTAAGGTTTAAATTTTTTCCAATGAATTATTTTGATTGATTATCAATTTTAATAATATTCTGATAATTTAATTCTTTACTTTTTTTAGTGGCGTTTATTAACATAAGAATAAAAATATGTTATATCTGCACGTGAGTAAAGGAAAATTGTTAAAAATGTCAGATCAGCATTTACAAAGTTTCTTTGGTCAAAATACGGGATTAATATTAAATAGCACATCGAAATCTAATCCGTATTTATTTATACGATGCATCAAAAGAAAAAATGATGGAATATGGGAAAAACCCTCAAAAGGGGAAGGAAAAGTAATAAAATGCTCACTAGAAGAAATTATCATGATTCTAAATGTTTTAAATCGTAATTCCATTAATTGGCAAAGTTATCATACTTACAAAGATAAAAAAACCGCAATTTCCTTTGGGTGGGAAGATGAAAACACTAAGACCCTGTGGATTAATATTGGAAAATATTCAAAGATGTTAACTTTTGCCCAAGCAGAGATATTTAGACTTCTATTAACCCATATTCTGGATGAAAAAATTACATTTGCTACCGTTTCACAGAGTGATAATTTGAATTTTACATCAGAAAAGCCTTTAGAAGAAATAAGTAATCCGATTCTCATAAAAAATGATTCTATTATTTCAGAATCAACTTCAAACACTAAACTATACAACGAAATGAGTAATGTGGATGGAATTATTTCTGGGGAATCCGAAAAAGCCTTATTAATTAATTTTAATTCAGGAAAAGAGATCTGGATTCCTAAATCAACCATTCACTGCCAATATCTTCCAAAGAAAGCCCTAACTCAAAAATTTTTAATTGATAATTGGGTGTTAAAAAGAAATAAGATTTTAACTTGATAATGCGAATAAAAATTTAACCGTTTAAATTATTCACTAATTTGTATTGAAACCGATAACCTTAATTTTTATTTAAAATTTTCTATACAAAATAAGAATAAGATACCTAAATGAATATTTCTGATTTAATCTTAGATTTTGTATTAAATCCTTGGTTCCTTCTTTCTGCTTTATTTTGGGGAATTGTTGGAATTTTATCCTATCTATTAAGAAAGAAGCGAGAAGCACTTATTGTGTTTTTCCCATTTTTAGCATTGTTTAAAACAAAAAAACTAAATAATTTTATAAAAAAAGTATCGAAACGAGCCCCAAGATTTTGGAGAATTTTCTGGACAATAGGAATTTTCATTTCATTTTCTTTTACCATTTTTGCATTTTTTTTCTTTTTTATAAATCTTATAAATTTAATAATTAATCCAAGAATTGAGAATGCGGTTACACCACTTATTCCGGGAGTCACGGTAAGTTTACCATTATTTATGTATCTTATTATTCCAATTTTATTCGTCATGACCACTCATGAATTTGCTCATGGAATTGCTGCGAGTAGAGATGGAGTGGAGGTAAAATCAACTGGAGTTCTAGGAGTTGGATTATTCTATTTGATTGGAATGGGTGCATTTGTCGAAGTGAATGAAAGAGAATTGTCTTCTTCTAAATTCCATAGAAATACGCGATTAAGGATTGCTGCTGCGGGAACTTTCGTAAATGCCATAACTGCCGCAATCGCTTTCTTGCTGCTATTGAATTTCTCATTTTTGATTTCGCCTTATTATGGTGCGCAAGTGTATCAAGTCGATACCGTCTTAACCGAAGAGCAAGGAGGTTTTAATGAAGATAATTTAGATGTGGGGGATGTAATCAGAGCTGTAAAAAAAAAGGGGTCGGATGATGATTTTCTTTATCTAGATAGATATAGGACTCTAAATACCGTATTAGAAAATCATACCCATAAAATTAAGGTCTCACCCGGAGATGAATTGACTTTAAAAATATATCGACCAAGAATAGGAAAGAGTGAAGAAAAGGATATTATTTTGGGACCCTATTATAATATTGGTTTTTTATATGAATATGCATCTAATACCGAATTAAGAATCACTTATATCTTCTCGAAAGATGAGGGAGGTAACAATTATAAAGAAGATCTGGAAGAAGATCTAATTATAACAAAAATTAATGGTACCTATATAAATGTCCAAAAAGGAAAGACATTAGAGAAGTATTTAACAAACTTCAATTTAACAACAATGAAATTAACGGATAAATCCGGGAAAAATTATTATTTAGAGACTGAGCTGGATGGAGTCCGGATTGGAATTTTAACAAAATTATACTGGATGCCCAAAAGTGATTGGTCAAGATTACTTGGAGGCGATTTTCCTGAATTCTTATTAAGAGAATTAATTTGGTTATGGATAATCGCGTTTAGTGTTACTCTTTTCAATATGTTACCCCTTCCAATATTTGATGGAGATCGTATAGTAAAAGAATTGATAAATTGGGGTATTGGAGAAAAGTATGTTAAAACTAAAAAAAAGAGAGATAACATTTTATATAAACCGGGAGAAAAGGATTATAATTTATCAGAATATCGAGTAGAGAAAATTAATTCTATTAAAATTGTCATCCCTGAGAAATTAAAGAAAGGTATGAAGATTGAAAGTCAAACTGAGATCTTATTAAGTGAGAATAAATATTCTCTAATAGATAAGATAGGAGATGGATACAAATCAACTGTTTCCTTCGATTTTCCAGAAAATACAAAATTACAGGAAAATTCAACTATTGAAGTATTATATGAATATTGGCATGATGAAAAAAGACGATTAAAAAAAAGAATTCTAAACGTTGTCAGAATTGTTGCTTTATTCATAGTTGCTGCTAATTTTATATTATCTTACATATTATTAGGTGCTGTAACTTTCTGGATTTAACGATTCTTGTGAAATAATTATTATTATCAAAAAAACCCACGGTTATGCTTTATTTATGCAGAATGGTACATGTAATTTTTGTCATAAAAAAGACCTCGTAATACAAAGAAGATATTCAGGGGAGGTACTTTGCAAAAATTGTTTCATAAACAGTATTGAAAAGAATATAGCAAAAACAATTTCAAAATATAAAATGCTGAAACCCAGAGATAATATAGTTGTTGCAGTTTCTGGAGGTAAGGATTCTATCACTTTGCTCTATAATCTCATTAAAATTCAAGAAAAAAAGTTTTTTTCAAAACCTTTAATAGCACTGTCTGTTGATGAGGGAATCGAAAATTATAGGAATAATAGTATTAAGATTGCCCTGGATTTTTGTAAAAAATATGATATCTGCCACAAAATAGTCAGTTTTAAAGAAAAAATAGGAAAAACGTTAGATGAAATTATATCCTTTAAAAGAAATTCTCACAATTACCAAAATGCTTGTAATTATTGCGCGGCGTTAAGAAGGCGGATACTAAACGATAGTGCTAAGGATCTTGGCGCAGATGTTTTGGTAATGGGGCATAATCTTACTGATTTTGCTGAAACTTTTCTTATGAATATTTTATTCAAAAGATTTCAGTTAATTTCTAATCAATATCTTCTAAAGCAAGAGAATCATAGTATTAATAAATATTTTATAAAAAAAATATCACCATTAATGAGAATTCCTGAAGAAGAAATATTGTTATATGCAAATTTGAAACAATTTGACTATTATCCTTCTCATTGCCCATATAGAGAAAAGGATCCAATATTAAGAAAAAGAGTTTTAGATTTCATCCAACATTGTAAAGATTTTAGTCCTGAAATTGAGTTTAATCTATTTAAAGGATTTTTAGAAATGTCAGAATTACTTTATAATCAAAACATTCAAAAAAACTATAATCATTGTGAAATATGTGGTTACCCCTGTGGAAATGTTAAAATTTGTTTATATTGTAAATATCTAAACGAATTTAAGAATTGATATTAATTTATCAGGTATTCACTTAATTCTTTTAGCTTTTCATAACCTCTAATTTCAGTCTTAAATAGAGGAAGTTCTATTAAATTTTTACTTAACTTTTCTCCAAAAATTTCTTTAATTTTGTTTAGATTTTTTTGTTGCATTTCTCTTCGACCTTTACAAAAATCGCATATTTCTTCAGTATCTTGGTATAATTGATTTACAATTATATTTGAATTGGGAATTTTATATTTTATTAGCTCATTTAAAAGCCTACCTGTCTCTGCTATAGCCATTTCTTCTGGAATCATTACTGCAACAAATGTATTTATGGCGGGATTAATAAGGTCATCTCTGGCATTTATTATGGAATTTTTTAACCTTTCTAGTATCTCTAAGGAATTATCCTCCTCCATCTCATCACGGCTGAACATTTTTTTAAAAACTCCAAAAAATTTGCCAACTTTAATTCTGAGTTTTAAGATTTTTCCAATCCAACCCGATAAAGTTTCTGGAAGACTTAAAAATCGTAAGGTATGTCCAGTGGGGGCAGTATCAAAAACAATGAGATCATAATCGTGTTCCATCTCAATAAATTCTAAAACTTTTCCAAATGCTAATGCTTCGTCAATACCTGGTGGATTCATAGAAGCAAATTCCTGTAAATCTCCCATTCCAAAGCCCTCCATCATTCCTCCCATGCCCATATCCTCCATTGGATTCATGTTCGTTAATCCCTTAAATTCTGCCATGTTAGCCTTAGGATTTATCTCTAAAGCAGTTAGATTTTCTATTCCTGTAACCTGAGTCGGCTCACCTGCTGGCAGCTCTAGCCCTAGACTATCGCCTAAGGAATGAGCAGGATCTGTGCTGATAATTAGGGTATTTCGACCATGTTCAGCGGCCCAGATTGCGGAACTCGCAGCACAGGTTGTCTTACCCACACCTCCTTTTCCCCCAAACATCACCATTTTTAGATTTAACAATAATTCTTTAAGTTCCATTTTTAATATTTATTTTTATTAATATTCGATAAATAGCTTTAAAAACTAATAGTTAAAAAAGAAAAATTCAATATCCTAACCATTTTTTTATCAATCTTAAATTTATTTAATAATTAAGTTTATAACGGAGAAGTGCCACTACTCCACCAAAGGTACTATATAAGGATTCACCTTCCTCGGTTTCAGATGAAATTATCTCTATGTCTGTGCCGGTTGTTTCAGCTATGTCTCCAAGATCTTCTATGATTGATTTCCTTTCAACAATTTTAAAACTATTGGAGGCACATTCAGGACAGCTTTCTTCTTGGACTTCACTTTCTACGGTATTTAAATCTGCCTCTCTTGCAGTTCTAACTTCAGTATGACCACAATTAGAACATTCTATTTTGATTTTAACCGAATCTAATTTTTCAGAAAGTATTAAAACATCAACAGCACCAAAATTCAAAGCTTTCTGGACCTCAGACAAACCATAAGTGGCTAAACCGGTATCATTTGTAATTTCTTTCATAAAACTTTGCATAACTTGTTTTTCTCGAATATACTTCACATTCTCCATTTTATCTTTTATCCTTTCTATTAAAGCTCTGATGCCCTCAGATCCCCCATACCCTATATCGACAACATCTAATATTTTATCGCGTAATCTATAATCTAAACTCTCATCACTTACAAATTTTTCTTTGGAGGGTCCTGGGCCCCCAATAAATAACCCACTGAGATCTTCCATGGGTAAAAAAATTTTATTCAGCTCCTCAGAGATTCTGCGATAAAACTGTTTTTCACCCTCTTCAATTAACCTTTCAAATCTTTTTTGTGATTGACCCCCTGCTCTATGTTTACCATGAATGCCCGAAGTGAATTCTCTTACCACTTCTACATGATTTCCTCTGACATAACCAACAGCAGATTCGGCCCTACCAATAACTATCAAGCCAAAGGTTTCTTTAGGTCTTAGCATTTCTTCTAAAGGCCATAATAAAAATTCACTTGCACAATGATATCGGAAGGTTTTTATTCGTTCAGGGGGATGAATCATGTATAATTCATTTTTCTCAGTTCCAGGTGTATTACTCTGGGGGATCGCTCCAGAAAACATTACTAAACCATTCTCAGGAGTTTCTCTTATATTCCTTAATTGTCCTAAAAGACTTGAAATCCCATCTAGAACATTTTTTCGGGTTAATTTAGATTTAATATTTTGACTTTCACTTACCTCATTCTTAAGATAATTAGTAACATCTGAAATTTTTCGATCAGGGGGAATGTAAAGTGAAATTAATTCAGTGTGAAATCCTTTTTTATTCCTGAGATTTTCCAACAATTTTTTGGTCTTATAAATCTCTAAATCGACGCTTTTCTTTTTAATACCAGAACTCATAAAAATCTACATTATTATCTAAACTTACAAAAGATTAATAGTTTTTCTTTATTTTAAATCCTTAAATATATATAAAAAACCTAAGGAATCACTAAATTATGAACAATAATGATAATCAAAACCACACCATTCCAAATGATCATCCTAGATATCAAAGTTTAAGATATCGTCATAAAATTATTGAAGGAATGAAAAATCTAGTAGTTGCTGAAGCAGGATTAATTGCCCATGGAAGAGGTGAATGCTTTGATTACATATTAGGAGAAAAAACAAATAAGGCAGCAAAAAATGCAATTAAGGCAGCTGTTGCTCTATTATTAATTGCAAAACACCCTATAATTAGCGTTAATGGAAACGTGGCAGCATTATGTCCAAATGAAGTAGTTAGATTATCAAATAAATTAGATATTCCCCTTGAAATAAATCTGTTCTATAGAAAAGAAGGCAGGATTGAAGCCATAAAAAAAGTATTAGAAAAAGAAGGTGCAAAAAAACTCTTAGGAACCGATGAAAGTTCGATGGTACAAATTGATGAACTTTCAAGTAATCGTCGTAATGTGGACCCATATGGCATTAAAATTGCTGATGTTGTTTTTGTTCCATTGGAAGATGGTGATAGAACTGAAGCTCTAAAAAAAATTGGAAAGAAAGTGATTGCCGTTGATCTGAATCCTCTAAGTAGAACATCCATCTGGGCGGATATAACAATAGTAGATAATATTGTGAGAGTTTTACCAGAAATGATAGCCGCGGCAGAATATATGAAAAATATAAAACACGACCAATTATTTGAAATTCTTAACAATTTTAACAATAGAAAGAATATATATGACGTTTTGGATTTGATTAAAGATTATCTTGATATACAGAAAGAAGAGGTTTTCAAGAATTTACCATTATAAAATCTAATTTTGTAAAAAAAAAAGATTAAATGTATTTAATTTTTTTATTAAATAGTTTTAATATATTTAAATAAATTAATTCTAAACATAGATAGCGATGGGAACAGATAAAGACTCGAAAACTAATCTTATTAAAACTGGTATGAATGGCAAATCCTATCTTGTCAGAAAATGTACATTTGATGATTTAGAATTTGTAAAAGAAGTAAATGAAAAAGAATTACCAGAAGATTATCCCTTTTTCTTTTATAAAAGTATACTTGATAATTACCCTGAGTCTTTCTTAGTTGCGTGCTCAAAAGATGATGATAATAAAGTAATTGGTTATGTTATGTGGAGAATTGAAAGAACCCCCTCTAAAGATAGTCTTAGATTAGTAAATAAAGGTCATTTGGTGTCTATAGCTGTAAGTCAGGGGTATAGAAGATTGGGAATCGCAAGTACATTATTGAATGAAAGCATGCCTGAGATCAAAAAACATAATATAGATGAATATGTCTTAGAAGTCCGAGTTTCAAATTATGGTGCTATAAGCTTATACCAAAGATTCTATTTTAAAACTGAAGGTATCAAAAAAAAATATTATAGGGATGGAGAAAACGCCTACTATATGGTCCGTAAAGTAAATTAAGCTTGAGTGATTGATTTTTCCAATCCTTTTATTAAATAGGTTAGCATCTCATTTATTGGTACTTTAAAACCTAATTCTTGAGCGTATTTCATGATCTTTCCATTCATAAAATCAATTTCAGTGCGCTTACCTTTTAAAATATCTTGTAACATGCTATTTTTATTTTCTGAGGTCTTTTCTGCCACATCATACATAATTGCTATATAATTTTTTTCAGAAAGATCAATCTTCTTACAGTCCGCAACTTTAATAGCCTCTTTAACTGCCTCTCCCATTAAAATCTTTAAATTCTCATTTTCTAATAATTGACCGTTCTTTAAGCGAGTTAAAGCTCCAATGGCGTTAATTCCAATATTAACAAACACCTTTTCCCAACATTCTTTAATAATATCCTCAACTATAATCGTCTCTAAT
>SDNV01000149.1 GCA_004524515.1 Promethearchaeota archaeon | reverse complement strand
ATTTTTTCTATAAACGGCTTTAGCAAAATCTAGAGTAAAATCCGATACTTTAACCCCATATTCATTAGATTCTCTGATTTTTTCAATCATATGAGCTGAAGCATATAATGCTTTTGTAGGAATACAACCCCAATTTAAACACGTACCGCCTAAATTTTTTTTCTCAATTAATGCAACTTTAGCACCATATTGGGCTGCTCGAATAGCAGCATGATAACCGCCCGGTCCTGCGCCTATTACCGCAAGATCATATTGTTGTTCGGACATAAAATCATCAACGAGGTTTTTTTAATCAATAAAAACGTTAATATTTTGTTGAATAAGTAAATAAATCAATGAATATTAAATTTATTAAATAAAAATTTATTGTTTAACGATCAAAATGAATAAAAATGTTTATATTATTTATTAAAATCGTTAAATAAAGAAAAAGAAATGAAAGGAATTCATAATTATTTACTAAAATCTATGATCAAATTTTCGAAAAGAAATTTATTAAGAGTTCATATATGTCAGTAAAAAATAAGTCTCAATTATTTCCAGAGGATTTGAATAAATCACAGAAATTTTTGAGAGATTTGGCCATAAAAAGCCTTGAAAAAGCCTTATCTGCAGTTCAACCCAAAAATTTAATTGAAAATTCCATTAAAATCCGCGATCAAAAAATAATTATTCAAAATGATGTCTATAACCTTAAGGATTATAATAAAATTTATATTATTGGGGGAGGTAAAGCAACGGCAGAAATGGCTTTTACTTTAGAAAATATACTAAAAAAATTTCTCGTTCCTTATGAGGGAATAATAAATATTCCTAAAGGATTAGAAATAAAAGAATTAGAGGAGACAGAGAATATAAGGCTTAATTTTGCTACTCATCCGATTCCTGATGAAGCAGGTGTGTATGGCACCAATAAAATGCTAGAATTAATTAATAAAACTTTAAAAAATGATCTAATAATTTGTTTAATTTCGGGGGGTGGATCCGCCTTATTACCATTGCCAAAAAAGGGGGTATCTTTAAAAGATTTACAAGACACAAATTCCTTACTTTTAGCCTCAGGGGCATCAATTCACGAAATCAATGCAGTAAGAAAACATTTATCGGATTTCAAAGGGGGTAATCTTGTTAAATTAATACATAACGTGAGTAGAGCGACATTAATTGCGTTAATCATTTCAGATGTGGTTGGAAATGATTTAGATTCTATTGCCTCAGGCCCTACAGTTCCTGATCTCACCACATTTAAAGATGCGGTAGATGTATTGAAAAAATATGATATATATCATAAGGCACCAAAATCAGTTATAAATGTGTTAGAAGAGGGCATTAAAAATAAGAATCTGGAAAATCCAAAATCTGGTGATCCTTGCTTTAAAAATGTTCATAATTATTTAATTGGAAGCGTTAATTTAGCAGTTCAGGAAATCATATCTTTTATTGAACCAGAATTTATAACAGAATATTTTTCTGAAAAAATAACAGGTGAAGCAAGTGAATATGGGAAAAATCTCTACCATCTTATAACACAATATGTTAAAAACATCGAGTCTGAAAAGGGCGGAAAAAATATTGCTTTAATAGGTTCGGGAGAATTGACTGTATCTATTAAAGGAAAGGGAACAGGAGGGCGAAATCAGGAAATGTTATTAAGTTTCCTTGATTATGTACAAGGTAGGGAATTTGAATACAATTTTGTAATTATTGCTGCAAATCTAGATGGAATTGAAGGTAATAGCAATGCAATGGGAGCCTTGGTAGATAATTTTACCTTACAAGAGATTGCTAATAAAAAACTAAACTTAACAAAATTTCTTGAAAACAATGATTCTAATAGTTTTTTTAAAATTATCGAGAGTGAAATCATTACGGGTCCAACAGGTTGCAATGTAAATGATATAGTCCTAATTCTGATTTTAAAAGGACAAGATCTATAAAAATTTAAACGAACCTTACCTTATAATTATTGAAAACATAAAAAATTTAGAATATCCCCTAACATTATGAATTTATCGGATGATTTTATTACAACCTGCCCGGCTTGTGGATTTTCTTTCAGAACTTTTGATCCAGTAAAAAGAAAGAAGGTAGAAAAATGTCCTATGTGCGGTTATGAAATAATTGATCAAGATTTTTTACCTAAAGAGCCTAATGGTTTTAAAAAAAGAATCATTTAGCATGGCTTTTCCATTAGTGTCTAATCGCTTTTTAAATAGCAGTTTTTCTAAAAAAACTTTTTATAAGAATCAATACCTTAAAGAAAAAATGTTTTTTAACTAGGGTATTTTAATTTTATATTACTAACAAATTTTTATTAATCTATTATTAAAAATTAATCTAATAATAAACTAAATGGTAATTAATTATGGCGCGAAAAAAGAAAGAAGATAAGAAGAAAGAAAAAAAAGGATACGGATGGGACGAGGAAGACAGAGATGAGGCTCTAGAAGCAGAAGGTTTAAAAAGAGGCCAAATGGATGTAGGAAGAGCAGAATTAGTTGATAGAGATACATCAACACCCTATATTGAGACATATGATGAAGATACCGGAGAACTTGAGGGCTCTATTTTACTTAAAAATGGCAATAGAGAAGGAATGCTAGCAATAGTCAGAATCGTGGAAAAGGTTGATGTAAAACAAGACCACGAAGCGAATCTAGAATCCCTTGGATTTTCTGGAAAGTTAAATGTTGAAAATCCTAGTGCTAAAGACAGATTATGGGATATTGATATCACTCTAAAAAATATTGAAAGTACTAACTTAAAATCTGCTGATATTAGCATTCAAGAATTAGGTACCTCAGATGATACTAATATTGATTCCCGAGAATTTGAAATTTCGGGTGAAGCAAAGAGTTTACTTCTGGTAAAAGAATATATTAATACTCTTCCCGATGCTGATAATATCCTAAATATCAATGATATTGAAACGGATTTAATGAAATTAAAGGACAAAACTGCTAAAGCTGAAAAATTAGCCGAAGAAGAAGAGGAGGAAGAAGAAGATGAGGAAGAGGAAGAGGAAGAAGAGGACGAAGAAGATGATGCTGGAACAGAGGAGTATAGCTTAGAATCCTTTGGAATTTCAATTGATAAAGAAAATACCGTTACCTTCGCAATTGCTATGGTAAGTTTGTTTGAAAAACCAATAAGAAATGTAAAAGTGGTAAAAAACATTTTTCCAGAGTTTTCAAACACACGCATTGAAGATACTACAATTGGAAATGCAGAATTAGAAGGAGATCAGCTGATTTGGACGATTGATGTGTTAGAGCCACAATACACTGTAATATGTAAATTTACTTCTCAGATTACGGTTAATGATATACAAGCCCGAAAAACGGGAATAATTGATGTATCTTATGAAGCAGCCTCTTCGTTCGCAGAAGGATTAGGGATTGATAAATTTGATGCATATACTACAAATAGATTTTACGTAGATATTATTGAACGAGACGAAGAGCCAAATGTTTGGGATTGTAAATTGGTATTTGAAAATTCTTCAGAATTTCTAGTTCAATTATTTAATGCAGATGTTTATGCTCCCGATGCTGAAAGCACTAAACTAGTAGATATTGATCCTAATGATGTACCTGTATTGCCCGCTGGTGCGGAATTTCACTCTGTTAAATGGCAGTATGAAAGTGAGGATTATCCTCAATTTAGAAAACTTCTTGAGTTCAGAGTAATGCCTGATTTTGTAACACAAGTAAATGGAACTATCGCAATTTCAGATGTTGAATTAGCAATAGCTAGTATCACTGGAGAAGTATTCTATACTCTCACTGATACTGCTGAACCCACCATTAAAGAAATCGAAGAAATGCTTATACAAGTTCCTACTTTTAAGGAAACTCCTGTAATTGCAGTTCATAAGCTTGAAAATAATGGTTCTGCACCTTTAAATGAAGTAGTGGTACAGCAAGAATTCTTCACAGAAGAGTTTCAAGCTCCCAACGCTGATGAAGTAAAGGTTTTATGGGATGGAAGTGAAATAGAACTTGATTCTTCTGCTGTTTATCTTGATGGAAATTCATTGAGGATTGAACTTAAAGATCTAAAAGATAGTAGCACTGGGATGCTTGAACCTGAATCAAAATTAGAAGTTCAATATCCAATTCATTGTATAAATCCTGCTCAAGAATCAAGGTTTGAATCTGAAGTAATTTATCTTGCCAATACGTATCCCCTTTCTAATGAACTTGAAGTTAGACCAGTGGTTCCAGCTATTGAAGCAATTCATATCAGAAGAAAATTCAGAGTTGGAAAAGAAGTTCTTGCTATTGGAGATCTTGGAAATTACAAGATTATATTGATACTTGAAAACATTGGAGATCAGCCACTTAAGAACCTAGTCTTATTAGACAAGGTTCCAGACAATTTTGAGTATGGAGAATATTCCATGCAACCTGAAATTACGGATGAAGTGGGAACAGATACATTGAAATGGGAAATTGAAGAATTGGCTGAAGCTGAGAAATTAGAGATCTCATATGAAATTCACGGTAAAGGCGAATACTCACCCTCAGACGCACAATTAGCTTATTAAAGCACAAGAAAATTAATTTTAAAATTTTATATTTTTTTATTTTGTATATTTTTTTTATGATTTCAAAAGATAATTTTAAGCTTTAGATGCATTAATAACGTTATTAATTTTAAAACTATGCCGATTTTAATCTTAAAAATTTAGAGTTTACGTATTTCTTTAACCAAATCTGATGCTTCAGATATTTTATTTTTTAATAAGTCATATAATTCTTTTAATTCCTTTTCAGAAATTTTCTTATCTTTAATAAGCTCATAAGTAATAGAGATTGAATGGAGGATATTTCCTAAATCATGAGAATATTTATCTTTTAAGGTATTTTTTTCGTCCATTGTACCCGTTATCTCCTGTTCTAATAAAGCAACAATAGCAGTGACTACAAGTACAGACATATAAGAGGTTACAATGATGTTGCCTAATATAAATGCCCATTCCACTCCAAAACTATCCAGGGAAATAAAAAACATAGCTATTGTGGCAGCAAGTATACTTAACATGAAAAGGAATCTGGAAGGGGATCTAGTTTTAATATAGATACGCAAAAGCATAATTATTGCCGATATTAAAATACTCAGTACAAATATTTGAAAACCAATGATTATTGGCATTATCGCTAAAAATACGCTCATTGAATTAGCTGCTTGAGATTTCTGATTATTCTGTTTAATAAATAACTTATAATATTCCATGAACGCTGCATTGAACGTAAAAATCGCAGCTACTCCAAATAAACTATATGCAATCAATTGATATAAATAATCAACAAATTGATACGTAAAAAAAAAGTTTCCAATTGCTAAGAATACAAATATAGGCATCCAAAGTAATAAATTCCTCTGACGAAAACAGGCAAATGCAAATATTATTCCTCCTATGACCATCAAGATGGTATTAATAGTTAAAATCATAGTGATGATTTCTATTTCATTTGCCATAAAGGATCCCAATATCACTTAAAATATGATTTCAATAAATATTTTAAATTTTATATTATTATATGGTAAATATTTTACGAATTTATAAATTGTTTCTTAGGAATTCTTGATGACTTTTTATAATCTAATTAGATATTGAGCTATAAACACTTCTTTATTTTAGAAAAGAGAACATATCTCTTGTAAAATAAAATATTTTAAATAGACGTATTAAGTCTAATTTTATAAGACAATTGTAATTTAAAGAATATATTTCTGAATATTATATAGACTTATCAAATTCTAAGGTCATTTTCAAATATTATGATTAAGAAAAGATTTCATCAACACTGGGTATTTCAAAGCCCTGAAGCAATATTAACTTGTTCAATACTTAAGTGTAAAGATAAATCTTATTTAATATTTGGAGGTCATGATAAAGCACTTTACTTAATGAATCATGACTTATTGATTCTTGATGATATTAATTTTGATGGATGGTGCCGGTGTAGTTATACTATTGATATCGATGGAGATGGCTGTGATGAGGTCTTAGTGGGTACGGGAGATGGGAGATTTTTAGTGCTTAAGTTAGATAAAGAAAAGGAAAAATTAGTAGGCATTATGAACTATAAATCTGATGGGAAGGTAATTTGCTGTACTGCAGGTGACCTCTACAGGGATGGGAATATTGAATTGATTTTTGGGGGTGAGGACAAAACTCTCAAAATATTTAAAAGCATTGCAGCTAAAGAACCAATCCTCACCTTATATTATGATTCTTGGGTCACGAGTTGTACTTTAGGAGGTTTAAAACTTCCTAATAAAACAGAACCGATTTACGGTTTATTAATTGGGACTCATAGTGGTATACTTCAATTAATTCAAATAGTAGATAATAAACCGGATATTATTTGGCAACGGAATGCGTATTCTGAAATTAATGATAT
>SDNV01000030.1 GCA_004524515.1 Promethearchaeota archaeon | reverse complement strand
GTTCACCATTCGTATCTAGAATGGTAAAAGCCCCCTTTTTTTTAGATATTTCAATTAATCTATAATATATATTGTTTTCAACTTTGGGATGAATAGAGCCTGAAAACAATATTATGTCTCCCTCATTAATGTTAGCTTGTAATAGATCAATTAATTTTTGAATATCTATTTTAGATAATTCAAATCCTCTTTCTCTTATATGAGTTGTAGTATTTCTAATTGGATCGTTGATAGTTTTGTTTGAGCGGGTTTGTCCTTTTATTTTTATAAATTCATAATCAATATTTTTTTGGGTTAAAAATTTAGAATAGAGAGAAATATCTTCTTCTCCTATTAATCCAAATACTTTGATATTATCATTATTTTTACATAATTCTCGAATTCCTAAAGAAAAAGAAATTGCCTTTCCTACGGGGTAAATTAAGCTATCGATTACCTTAAAAGTGCCACCCACATGAAAATTCTCAATAGTATATATCTGATCTATGGTTGGATTTAAAAGACAGGATAAAATTGTCATATACTTTTTTAGTACGTTTCTTCCTAATTATTCTTAATCTTAACTTTTATATCATTTAAAATTTTATGGTTAGGAAACTATGAAATCCATATTGAAGATTTATAGAATCTAAATTTTTTTTTTTCCACCTTTTACTCAATAATCCCAAGATTTCAAAAAATCTTTAAATTATAAATAAAGGACTAAAAAATAATGCTATTATCTTTTAATTAGTCCAATTTAAATAAAAAAATAATATGAAAAGATAGAAAAAAAATGCATGCATTATATGATGAGTTCTTAGAGTATATCGACAGGGAAGATAAGGAGAAATGTGTGGAGTTTGTACTTAGTAAGCTGGATAATAAAGAACTTGATGTTTCTACGCTCTATAAAGAAATTTTAGAACCGAGCCTAAATAGATTTTATTGTGATGTTGAGGAAGAGACACTTTGCATCTGGAAAGAACACGTTAGGACCTCAATAGTGAGAACGTTAATCGAATTATGTTATCCATATATTTTGAAGGAGAGAAAAGAAAAAAATGTTAAAATATTAAATAAGAAAGTATTCATCGGGTGTCCCGCAGAAGAATATCATGAAGTCGGAGCAAGGATGATTGCAGATATCTTTTTTCTCAATGGTTTTGATGCTGTTTTTGTGGGGGCTAATACCCCAAGAGAAGAAATCCGGGATGCAATAAATTCCCTCAAACCAAAATATATTGGAATATGTGTAACTAATTATTTCACATTGGTAGAAGCTGAAAAAGCAATATCTATGATAAAAAACCATACTGAATTTGATGGTAAAATAATAGTTGGAGGTTCAGCATTTCAAAACAACCCTGAAAATTACAAAAAAATAGGTGCGGATATTTTGATACAAAATTTTGAAGAGATCGAGAAATTGGCTAAGGAGGGATAAAAAATGAGCCTACCATTAAATATTGCTTTAAGATTCTTAAGACGAGGTAAGTGGCAAACCCTTTTAATTATACTTGGAATCTCTATTGGGGTGTCGGTTCAAATTTTTGTGGGTCTTCTTCTTAATAGCCTGCAATCCAGTTTATTGAATAATTTTATCGGAAATTCGTCTCAAATCACTATTTTGTCGGATACTGAGGATCCTCTAATAGAAGGATATGATGATATTGTTGATGATCTAGAAGAATTTGATGAACTAACAGTCGTATCGGTGGCAAATGATCAAGTTGGTACCATAACTATAGGTACTACATCTGAAAGTGTCTTACTTAGAGGTTTTGAAATTGATGAAGCAGACAAGATTTATAATATAGCAGAAAGAATTTATGAAGGTGAAGAACCTAGCGACGATTTTGAAGCGATGATCGGAAGAGATTTAAATGATGAGTTGGAATTGGAAGAGGGTGATCGTATAGTAATACGGGGTTTTATAAAAGTCGGTAATGATACTCTACCTGTTAATGGTACTTTTGAAATTGTTGGATTTTTTGATTTAGGCATAGGAAGTATAAATTCCTTATGGATAATAACCACTTTAGAATCGGTACAACAAATGTATAAGACAGGAGATACAGTTACCTCAATAGAGATGCAAGTTCCTCAGGAATTATTATATGAATCAGATGCTATTGCAGATGATATTGATGATGAATTAAACTTGGAAGATGATGATTTGAAAATAACGAACTGGATTGATGAAAATGAGAATTTATTAAATGGTTTGAGAAGTCAGAGTTTGTCGAGTTATTTTATTCAATCATTTGTCTTGATTTCAGTGGTAATTGGAATTGATTCGGTTTTAGCTATATCTGTGGTTCAAAAACAGAGACAGTTAGGTATATTAAAAGCAATGGGAATCAATAATAGAACATCGTTCTTAATATTTATATTTCAAGGATTATTTCTAGGTATATTTGGCGCGATCGGCGGGATTGGATTAGGAATCTTCTTTTTATGGGGATTTACACAGGCTTCTCCAAGTGATTTTATAGTAATTAATTATGATCCAATTTTTATGTCAATTTCAGCAGCTATAATCATTGCTTCTTCGGTATTGGCAGCATTAGGTCCTGCGCTTAAATCATCAAAATTAGATCCTATTGATATCATACGAGGTGAATAAAGATAGCGAAAAACAAAGTAGAAATTAAGAATGAAACGAACATAGGTAAAAAAACAGATTACGAGTATATCATTGAACTAAAGAACGTTAATAAGTTTTATTATACAGCAGTGGCAACTCAAGTTCTTTTTGATATAGATCTAAAATTCAAAGAAGGTACTTTTAATGCTATAGTCGGTCCATCTGGTAGCGGTAAATCTACTCTTATGAATATATTAGGTACCCTAGATAAGGCAACTTCTGGCGAGGTCTTTATAGCTGGTAAGAGAACAGATCAAATGACTCTAAATGAGTTAGCAATACTAAGAAATAGTTCTATTGGGTTTGTTTTTCAATTTCATTATTTATTACCGGAATATACGGCTTTAGAAAACGTTTTAATGCCATTCCAAATCAGTGGAAGGAAGATCACAAGTGAAGTGAAAAAAAGAGCAATAGATTTAATGAAATTCATAGGTATTGAAGAGGTTAAAGATAATTTAGCGACTAAAATGAGTGGAGGACAGCAACAGAGAACAGCTATTGCTAGAGCACTAATGAATAATCCTAAAATATTACTTGCTGACGAACCCACAGGTAATTTGGATACTGAGGCGACAGATAAAGTATATAATTTACTCAGAGATATTAACGAAGAATTTGGTAACACTATCATTGTCATTACTCATGAACGAAGAGTTGCAGAAAAAACAGACAGAATCATTGAAATTCGAGATGGAAGAATACACTTAGACCTATATAAATAACTAAAAATATTTTTTTCCAATTTTTTTTAATTTAATGGAAGAAGAAGTTAAAAAATAAATAAAATAAAAAAAAATAAATTAAATTATCCTTCGGAACTTATCGAAGTTGGTAGTTCTAGCTTTTTTCCACAGAAAGAGCAATATACAAATCCGTCTTTATTTAATTGATAACTCATTGTTTTGGTAAATTCAACTCCACATTCGGGACAGTATTTAACAATCTCAATTTTGGGTATCTCAGTCGAGCTCTGTTCAACCATAATTGGTTCTGGTTGTAAAATCATCGGTTGTTCTTCTTCTACTTCCTTTTCTTCCGATTTAGATTTTCCCGCTATTAAATTATATAACCATTTAAAAAATTTGTAAATGCCAGTAGCAAGCCCCTTAATAAGATAATAAATGCCTTTCAAGGTATAATAAATCAAATATGCTATCCCTTTGAGGAGGTAATAAACCCCTATGAGAACAAGTACCACTATAGTTGCTATACCAATACCTACTAAAATTTGACCAAACAATGGTAAGCTAAAAAACCATCTCACAAATTCCCGCCAATAGAAACCATTACTTTGATAAATCATTCTTTTCATCTCATTTGATATTGTTAGTATAATTTCTTAAATATTAATCGTAAATAATAAATAAAAAACAAATTGGAGTCCAATTTTTAGCTTTTATTAATACTAAAATTAAAAAATTTAGGAATAATTAGTAAGATTGTCTAATTTACTTTAAGCAAATCAAGCCAAATCTATAAGTAACCTGTTGAGGTGGCCATTCCAGTTCGAAATTAGCATTCTTAACGGTTTTATCTACATTAATTCCTATAGCCTCCATTGAATATCTTGGTTGATAACGACAAGGTTCTCCATTATCATATGTACAGTTTTTACCCTCCTTAAAACAAATTCTACAGAAACCATCCCACAAAATCAGTTTTTCGGTGAATTTTTTAGGATATTGTATAAAAAATTTGTGTATTTCTTCTTCTAAATGGTCTCGCAAGATATTTTTTCTGTAAAAATGATTAAGGATCTTTTCTTTAGATCGTTTAGGATGTTTGGCATTTTCCTCTTGAACATATTTAATTAGATCAAATTTATAATATATTAGAAAAAAATCTCGAAATTTTAACACTTCTTCTTCCAAATAAGGAGCCACAGGAGGACAGGCGTGAGAATGACCATAATTTGGACATTTAAATCTAGAATTATTACAAAAGGATTGAATTTTTGGATCAAACACAATTTGATTTAGGTTGATTTTAATATAGGGCATCCAATTGATCTAACATTTCTAATTTTCTTAGTGAAATAATTTAAACAAAATAAGATTTACTTTTAATTTTAATAAAAGGAAGGGTAAGGTAAGCAATATTAATTGGGTCTGTTTCATTAAAATGACCTTATTTTGTTTAATCTATTTTTAATAAATAAAGAGTGAATTTTTATTTTGAATTAGTATCTATTTCTTTAATGAATAGCTAATAATTGAATGAATGAAATTTTCTAAATATTTGATGATATTTTTACACTGACTTAAAATTTAAACAAAAAGTAAACATGAATGAAAATCGAAAGAGGATATTATTAAAAGGCAGTGAACCTAAAGGACCAACTATATATTGGATGAGTAGGGATCAAAGAATTAATGATAATTGGGCTCTAATATATGCACAAGAATTGGCATTGAAAAGTAGAACTCCTCTGGTTGTAGTTTTTTGTTTATTGCCTAATTTTTCTAAAGCTACATTTAGACATTATCATTTCATGATATCTGACTTAAAAGAGATTGAAATTGGCTTAAAGAATTTAAATATCTCTTTCTGTGTGCTACAAGGCGAACCTCAAGTTAAAATCCCTGATTTTATTGAAAATATTAATGCTGGTGTACTAATTTGTGATTTTTCCCCACTTAAAATTAAAGATAAATGGATAAGCAGTATTAAAACTAAAATTAGTAACCCAATATATGAAGTTGATGCTCATAATATAATTCCTTGTTGGATAGCTTCAATTAAGCAAGAATATGCAGCATATACATTTCGACCTAAGATAAGAAAGTTGTTACCTAAATATTTAGAAGAGTTCCCTTCTCTTAAAAGGCATCCCATTGGATGGAATGTAGAAAATAATGAAATTTATTGGGATAAGATTATTAAATCATTTAAAAAAAAAAATTCTGGAAAATTGTTTGAATGGCTAAAACCTGGGGAAAAAGCCGCGAAACAGATGTTGAAAGATTTTTTAACCAAAAAATTATCAAATTATGACAAAGATCGAAATGATCCTAATTTAAAGGGACAATCATCTTTATCACCATATATTCATTTTGGTCAAATTTCAGCTCAAAGAATAGCATTAGAGGTTTCAAAATCGAAGGGGAATATAAAATCTAAAAATTCATTCTTAGAAGAATTAGTTGTAAGACGCGAGCTTTCAGATAATTTTTGTTATTATAATTCTAGCTATGATTCATTTGAGGGATTTCCTCTATGGGCAAGGCAAACGCTTAATAAACATCGGCATGACAAAAGGGAATATGTTTATACTTTAGATGATTTTGAGAATGCAAAGACTCATGATGATGCTTGGAATGCAGCTCAACTTCAAATGATTCAAACCGGTAAAATGCATGGATATATGCGGATGTATTGGGGAAAAAAAATTTTAGAATGGACGAATTCACCAGAGGAGGCTTTAAAAATTGCAATATATCTAAATGATAAATATGAAATAGATGGAAGAGATCCCAATGGATATGTAGGAATTTCATGGTGTATAGGTGGACTTCATGATAGAGCTTGGAAAGAGAGAAAAATCTTTGGAAAAATAAGATATTTAAGTTATATGGGTCTTAAAAGAAAGTTTTCTATTGATAACTATATAAATAAATATATTAATTAAAAATGGAATGATTATGAGAGATAAAGCAGAATTTGCTAAACCAAAAGTAGTTGTGAGTAAATGTATTGAATTTGATTATTGTAGATGGAATGGTAATACTATTAGAAGTCCCGTTGTTGAAGTATTGAAAACTTATGTAGACTTTCATCCTGTTTGCGCAGAGGTTGAGATCGGTTTAGGAATTCCTAGAGATCCTGTTCGCATAATTATTGAAAATGATCAAAAGACACTTATCCAACCCAGCACAGGGAGAAATTTAACTGATATTATGAAAAATTTTTCGGATAGGTTTTTAAACTCTTTAGATTTTGTTGATGGCTTTATTTTAAAATCTCAATCTCCCTCATGTGGATTGTTCCAAACCAAGTATCTTGCGGGTGCGCAAAAAGGTGCTGCGAAATTGGGCGTGGGACCTGGTTTTTTTGGAGAGGCCGTTCTTAATAAGTTTCCAAATTTGCCAATTGAAACTGAGGGTCGCTTGAAGAATTTTTTAATCAGAGAGTTTTTTCTTAGTAAATTGTATACATTAGCGAGCTTTAGAGAAATAAAATTCTCGAGTAAAATACAAAATCTTGTAGAGTTTCATACAAAAAATAAATTCTTGTTTATGGCTTTTAATCAAGTTGAATTGAAAAATTTAGGAAGAATTGTAGCAAATCAAGAAAAAAATGAATTCAGTATTCTTATTGATGATTATGAGAAAACTCTTTTGGTATTACTTCAAAAACCGAATACATTTACTTCAAATATTAATGTTATGATGCATGCTTTAGGGTATTTTAAAAAGTATTTAACCCATGAAGAAAAAGCGTTTTTTTTAGATTCGCTCGAAAAATATCGTTCAGGTTGGATTCCTATGTTTGTAATCACAAATCTGTTAAAATCATGGATAGTACGATTCAATCAAGAGTATTTAGCGAAACAAACTTTTTTTGAATCCTATCCAGAAGAATTAATGACCTTTGATTTAAAAGAAACTTGGCGTGGAAGAGATTATTGGAGTAAAAAGTAAGATTATTACTTATATCGGTTAGAATATCTTAGAACTATTAAGTTAGCTATTAATATTAAACTTCCTCCAATTATTGTAAAAATTGATAATGATCCTAAAATTAGCACGGTAAGTATGATTGCTATGATAGGTTCAATATAAGAAAGGATAATGATATCTCCTCCTTCATCATTTTTAATTCCAATATTATATAAAGTGAATGCTAATGCTGTCGAAATTAAGCCTAGTAAAATTGCGATAATTACTTCAAAAAATGTGAGAGTTAGAAGATCAGAAAAACCAAAAGGTAAAAATGCAAAAATTAAAAATAGAAGATGCCACCACGCAAGAAAGGTATCAAAATCTCCCTTTGCATCTAGTTCCATTCTGATATTATTTCGCTTATTATAAATTATTTTTTTATAAAATACAAAAATACCTAAAGTCAATCCAGATAGCAATCCTGCAATGAGACCTAATGTAAGGATTAATCCTTTCCAAAATTCCATAATTATTGCAACTCCTAAAATAGCTAATATAAAACTCATAATCGTAAATTTTGATACATGATTCATTTTGGTGATTATAATAAAAAAAATTACAAAAATTCCACTGGTATAAAGTAGAAATGCTGCAATAGCGTAGCCATAGCTTACTATAGAAAAAAAATAAAAATATATTACGAATGGATAGACGAATCCACTGATAAGCAATGCTTTCCAATGGAATCTGAAAGATTCTTTAATAAATGCGTTAGAAAAGGAGCGAGACTTTATCAAAAATACCGTTAAAAATAGGGCTCCGAATATTCCTCTTAATAATACAATGGTATACACTTCATATCTACCGAGAAGGGTGACAAATAAACCTACAACACCCATACATGTCGCGGAGATTAACATACAAATTTTAGAGATTGTGGGACTGACCTTTGTGTCTTTAGATTCTGCAGCAGTCATAAGTTTAGATACTATAATTTATTTTTATTGGAACTTTGTATTATTTTTTATTTTAAATAGCATATTTCAATTATTAACAAAAATATTCCATTAAAAATATCTTTATTTAGAATTAAATTTAAAATAATATCATTGTTAAAGTAATTTTCAATTAAAATTTAAACTATAAAATAATTAGGGGAAAGATAAATGAGCAGTGATATAGAAAAGGGGACTAAAAGCGAATTTTCTACATGGGATCATCTCTCCTTCAATCTTGTAATGTTTATGCTTCCAGCTACTTATGCAATGTTTGCTACGCATCTATTTTGGTTTTATGAAACTGAAATATTATTGCCTGTGTTATTTGTAGGTATGGCATATATTCTTTTTGGAGTGTGGGATGCATTCAATGATCCACTCATAGGGTATATATCCGATAGACCAAATCGTTTTACAAAACGGTATGGACGGCGTTTTCCGTACATAGTGATATTTGGTATTCCAACCATGGTAACTCTTGTGCTTCTTTTTACACCTCCGATGACAAATGCTAAAGCTAATCCTTGGCCTGTTTTTATTTGGTTGGTTATCATATTACTCATTCATGAGATAAGTTATACTGGAGTAAGTTTAACAAGAGCTTTATACCCTGAAAAGTTTCGGACCGATAAAGATCGTAGAAAAAATTCAGCAATCGGGATTGTGATTAATAATCTTGGCTTTTTTGTGGGTTTTATAATTCCCATGCTCATTGTCTGGGAAGGAGACTTAAACTCATATTGGATTGCTGCAACTATACTTATGATTCCTTGTTTTATCTTCTTCTTATTAGGATTACATGGTATCCGTGAAGATAAAGAAATGATTGAAAGAGCGCTCGCTGCAAGAAGAGAACCGTTTTTCAAAACTCTAAAGAAAGCGGTAAAAAGAAAAAACTTCATGACTCTGGTTTTCATCAGCATATCAACGCAGGTCTTTGGTGCTTGTATTATGGCCTCTATTTATTACTATGTAAAATATATACTAATTTTACCTCCTGAACGCCAAGCTGATGTATTGATAATGGTAGTTTGGTTTTTAATGGGATTAATTTCAATTCCTCTATGGATGAAACTCATTCCAAAAACAGGTCATAAAAAATTGCAAATAATTGGAATTATTATCACCTTATTAGCGTTGATACCGCCGCTATTTGTAAGATCTTTAACACTAGCATTAATCTCCGTTGGATTTTTAGGTTTTGCCATGGGAGCTACCGCTTTAATCAGATTTCCAATTTTTGCTGACGTTATCGATGAAGTTTCCTTGCTTGATGAAAAACGCCAAGAAGGGGTTTATCAAGGAGTATTCGTCTTTTTTGATCGTCTAGGGATCATACTTCAACCCATTATCTTTACAGTAGTACATATTTTAACTCGATTTGATCCTGAGAGCGATACTCAATCGTTGATTGCCCAACAAGGGATTCTTGCAGCTATGTTATGGATTCCTGGATTAATTATGTTAGTCGCTTGTTTGATTTTTTGGAAATACTATGATTTAACACCTGATAAAACGGGAAATATAAAAGAAAAATTAAAAGCAATAAATCTTTAATTAAAAAAATATAATATCTTCTTTTTTTTTTATTTTCAATTAATCTTCAGAAGAGATCCCTCATTTTGATTTTATGTTGGACGTCTAATTATTTTTCCGGGATACTTCCTCTTTTGTTTTCCATTCTCAACTACGATTTTTCCGTTTACAATGACGTATAAAATTCCTTCTGGGAATTGATGAGCATTTATAAAAGTCGCCTTGTCGGTAATAAGATTAGAATCAAATATTACGATATCTGCGGACATTCCTTCCCTTATCATTCCACGATCTTTTAATCCTAGGCGTTGAGCGGGGAAAGAAGTCATTTTACGTATTGCATTCTCTAAAGTTAACAGATTTTCTTCTCTAACATATTTAGCAAGAACTCTGGGAAAAGTTCCGAAGAACCTTGGGTGAAAGGCTCCAAGAGCAGGATTTGCCGGAATGGCCGCACCATCCGACGCGACCATCTGATAACGATTTGATAAAATACGTCGAATATCCTCTTCGCCCATATCTTCAATGGTGACATATACGCCCATCTTCTCATCAATTAAAATTTCAAAAAAGGTTGCCCATTCATCACCACTCGCTCTAGCTTTTGTTATTTCTGTAATACTTTTTCCAATGAAAGCTTTCCATTTCTCTGTTTTTACGGATGAAAGAAAAATATACTCAAAGCCATTCTCGTATATTAAATTTTCCCACTCTTCAATATCTTCCATTACACTTTTTTTAATTTTTTCTCTAGTTTCTGGATTTTGTAGACGTTTTAATTTTTCTTCATCGTTCCCCTCACGTGCCCAGGGAGGAAGGCCTGTAGCCAATCCGGTCATGCATCTATTATATGGATATGAATCGCAATATATACTTAACCCTTTTGTATTAGCCTCTTCTATTAACTGTAATGTTTCCTCACTTTGACCCCAGAATTCTCTTCCCGAAATTTTATGATGCGCTATTTGACCACCTATGCATTTGGATTTCTCCACGATATGAATCATTTCTTTTATCGCTTCTTTGATGGTCTTACCCTCTCCTCGAATATGAGAAAAATATAATCCATTATAATCTTTAAGCACTTTAGCTAATTCAACAATTTCTTCAGTTTTAGCGAATATTTGGGGAGCATAAATTAAACCAGTACTCATTCCAAAAGCACCAGCTTCCAAAGCTTCTTTTAAATATTTTTTCATATTAGTCAATTCTTCATTTGTAGGGGGTCTATTTTCAAATGCAGGACCTCCTGCTATTCTTATATTTTCAAATCCAACAAAAAAAACCAAATTAGATGGAAAATGGAGTTTCTGCATTTCTATTAGATATTCATTAAATGTATTCCATTTAAAATCATAGTTTTCATATATGGGAAGAGTTGCAGCCAAAGTTTTTTTAAACTGATCCAAATTATTAGGATTAATAGGGGCAAGACCTCCACCACACATTCCCACAACACAAGTGGTTATACCTTGCTGAATGAAACTGTCCATTTTACTATAAAAGGGTAAAATGATATCAGTATGAGAATGAATATCTATAAATCCAGGAGATACAAATAAATTACTAGCGTCAATCTCTTGATTTGTATTTTCATTTATTTTTGGTCTTATTTTACTAATTATTCCATCTTTAATTGCAATATCTGCTTTATACCACGGATTTCCTGTACCATCAATAATTCTTCCATTTTTTATAATTAAATCCATTATTAATCATTCCCTATATTTTACTAGTTAAGTTAAATCAGAAAAATATTAACTTTTTTAATTTATCTTTTATGAAACACCCATCTATTCACTTTTAAATTTACCGCTCCTGTGTCTTCATTTATGAAAATCTGACCTTTCATTTGAAGCTCAGGCACTGCAAAGGGAATGAAAAAATTCATCTCTTCCATATTATCAATTACTACAGGAAAGGTAATAATGTTTGGAGATCCGGGATATTTTATCTTCCCCGTTAAAATTCCATTTTCTAATGAAACATCAAGTTTCATTACTCCCTTATATGTTTCATAATGCCCTATTAAAGTAGTCAATTTTTTTTGGATCTCTAATAATGGTACGGCTTGCTTTAAATCAATTCCGAGAAGAATGGCTAAAATTGAGCGACCAATCATTTCAGGACTAAAATGAGCACAATTTTGTCCGATTACAATGCCCATTTTCAATTCTGGGATCATCCCTAAATATCCAGAAGAAATAAAAAGATTTCCTCCATGAGATACAAGTCTATGCCCAAAAAAATCTTTCTCAATCATCCAACCATATCCATATTCTTTTCCTTTCTCATCTGTTTGGATATAGGGTGTCCAAATTCTTTTCAAAGTTGAAGGATCCAATAGCTTATTTCCATTGAAATTACCCCCATTCAACAATGCAATCATATAATTTAATAAATCATTTACAGAACTTAATAATCCACCAGCAGGAGCTTGAAGATCTGCTATTGGAGGATCTTTTGGCACTATTTTACCATTCTCCTCAAAAAGATACCCAGTTGAGATATCCTCATCTCTTTTAAAATCCTCTATTGTGTAAGTGGATCGCTTCATTTTTAATGGTATTAAAATTTCTTTTTTAACATAATCTATAAATCTCAATCCTGTTGCTTTTTCTACAATTAATCCCAAACAATCGTACATATCATTGTTATATATATAAACCTTACCAGGATCTCCAGATTTTTCAAAATGTGCACCATTAAGGAAAGTTAATAGATCTTCAGTACTACTCATAGGAATAAAGGAATCTGATACCCCTAAAAGCCTTTCTGCTGCTATAAAATTACCTTCTAAAGCATTTATACCCGAAGAATGTGTTAGAAAATGATGAATTTGAATTGGGTCCTTTCGCGTTCCGAGGTTAAAGTTAATATATTTATTAATTGGATCCTGTAAATTTAATTTTCCTTTTTCTGCCAATTGGTTTATTGCTAATGCTGTAAACATCTTAGAAATTGAACCGATCCCAAATAAAGTATTTGGAGTCATAGGGAGATTTAATTCTAAATTACGGGCCCCAAAACCTCTGGTATATACAATCTCTTCATTGATTATAATTCCTATACTCATCCCAGGTATATTTACCTCTTGCATGATTTCTACAATCATTCTCTCTAACATTTCAAATGTTTTCTTTCTCATACAATCCCCTTTATTTATCATTGAGGTTGTTAATTAAATCTTTTAATCAAAATATTCAAATTTTTTTCACATAATAAAAATTTTGAGTCCAATTTTAAATAATCAAATAAACACTTTTGAAATATATGGACTTGTCATCAGATGGAGCAGAGCTTCATAATCCAGATCAAATCTTATTTCATCTCCTAATTTGAAATTTCTACTATTTTTCTTTAGATCTAATATAATATAATCGCTGGTTGCACTCATTATTTTAATATCATCTTTCGGGATTAATTTTTTCTCAATGACATCTTGTCGACCTACATTTAAGAGGGCTTGAATTCTTACTTCATTCTCAATTGGTTGTTTATCTAGAAAAATAGAGGGTTCTCCAAAGGCATTTTTGGTAATTGTGCCTTTCGGATAAGCAGGCTTTTTTTTTATTTCGATAATTTCTGCTACCAAGGTAAACGCATCTTGATAATAATTTGGAAGTGGTGCCTCTTCTACTCCTCCAGCTCCTAATAAAATGATAGTTCCAATTCTTAAATTATTAATCAATCCTTTTTTATTTGTTGACATTATCCAATCATAATTCGCGGAATTCCCACCTGAAATAAATTGAAATTTTAAGTTAAATTTTTCTTGTATTTTCTTAGCAATTTCTGAAAATTCGCTCATGTTTTGTTCATCAGGAATAACCCCTGAAAAACATTTAAGGTTCGTTCCGATACCTAATAATTCAATATTTTTAAATTTGAGAACTTCTGCTACAACATTTTCGAGCTCATTAGGCATTATTCCCTCACGTAGATCCCCCATTTCCACCATAAGGATTACCCCATGAGTTTTTTTTTGTTGGAGAGATTCATCGGAGAGTTTCTTTATCGTAGTAAGCTCAGTGTTTAGGCTTATATCAGCATATCTAATGACAAGAGGAATTTCGCTGAGAGAAGGATTTCGAATTAGTACAAATTTAGCCTTTACACCGGCATTTCTCATACGAATAATATTATCGATCCTAGAGTCTCCTAAAAGGGTAATTCCTGCCCTTATTATAGTGTTCGCTATTTCAGGATTCCCTAATGTGACTTTTGTGATACCCATTATAGAAATATTTTTTAAATCTAAAGTCTCCTTTAAAAGCTGAGCATTATGTTGGATTTTTTTTAAATTTATTTCTAAATATGGCATTTTAGAGTTAAAAGTGGTTATTTTGAATTAATTGAATAAATGAAAAGCTAAATATCAATTTATATTTTAATCATTTTTTTTGTCCGATTACTTTCATAAGCAGCATTTAATATTTTCAATGCATTAAGTCCATCTAAACCACTAACTGCGGGTGGTAAGTCATTTATCACCGCATTAGCAAAAGATTGCATTTGCATAGCAAAATTGCCGGGCATAGGTCGATCCATTACCTTAATGGGTTGCTGTTTATCATCTGCAAATAAAAAAAGCTTATTAGCATAATGAAAAACTCTTAGAGCTCCTTTTTCTCCATGAATTCTGAAGTTTCCGGGATGTTTTTCCCATCTTCCTTGTAAAGAAAGATTTCCTTCGATATCCCAACTCCCGCCCCATGAAAATATTCCTTCATAAGGAAGATCAGAATAAAAGGTGGCTTCATTGTAAATGAGTTGACCTAAAGCTCCATTTTCAAAAAACATAGTTAAAAATTCAGTGGATGGTGCTTGACCTGAGAAATTACCCCTACCTATAACATATTCTACCTTACTATCCATTAACCATATAAAAGTATCGATTAGATGAATCCCGTGATCCACAAGCCCCATCATTCCACCCCCAGGACCTCCTTTAGGATAATGATGTTCTTCTGCATCTCTAAAATTTTTTATACCCCCTCCCCCAATTGAAGTTTCTAATAGTAAATGAATCTTCCCAAGCTTGTTATTTTGGATTAATTCCTTAGCCTTCATACATGCTGGTAGCCAACGATAAGAGGCTCCATAACATAATTTTACTCTTTCTTTATTACACACTTCAATCATTTTATTAGCATCTTCTATGTTAATAGCAAGCGGTTTTTCACAAAAGACATGGATCTTTGATTTTGCAACTTTCTCCGTTATTTCTTGGTGGGCTCGGGCAGGTACTAAGACACAAACAATATCCAAAGACTCTTTTTCAAGCATTTTCTCATAATTCTGATATCCTGTAAAACCCCATCTCTTAACCATATATTCTACCCTCTCTTTATTTAGGTCTGCTCCTGCTATTACTTTAATTTGCTTAACTTGTTTATATGCCTCGAGATGGACTTCTGAGACATTACCTAAACCTATTAATCCCACATTAAGAGTTTTCATATAATAAGCTCCTCCCAATAAGTAATTTTCTTGGTCTATTCAGCATGGTTAATGTAAAAAAGTTTTTTAATCTAAGTAAAACAAATCAACCGCAAATGGTATTTTTCGTCGATGAAAATAAAGATCTTCCAAAGAATTATTAAAAAGATATTCAGAATATAATTCCTTTAAATCTTTCAATTTAAACCGTTCAATTTTTTGATTAAATAATTTCTCTTTGAAAAAGGGATCTTTTGTATTTTTAATTTTATTCGTTATGATTTCTCTACAAATAAAAGGATCCATAATAGATAAAAATTCCATCAATTCTATTAAAAAATGACTTTTTTCTTTATCAATAGCATATTTAACTGGACCAACCGCTTTTTTAGTGAATAATTTTTTTATTGCTTCAAATGCTGCGATTCTCACGGTTTCATTTAAATCAGAAATTAATAAATTTTCCAAAAATTTAAACAATTTGTTATCTTGATCTTCAATTCGCTGAATTATTTCAATACATTTAACTCTTATGACTTCATTTTTAGAATTCTCTATCATAGAGATAAGGAGAGTTGAAGCAGAATTTCTATCTAATAATTTATTCCTATAATCATTATATATTGATTCAGGAGTGATAGGCATGATTTTATATTATTTTTGCAATTTAGATATATCCATAATATAACTATCTTTAAGAATCATGAAAAAAACCTTATTCTCGTTCAATTGCACCGTTATTTGAAGAATCAGCAACATCAGCGTTTCTGATGTCATCATCTAAATAAATATAAACCAAGACAATTCCAATAATTATTAAAAGAGCGAATAAATTAATTCCTATCATAGAAAGAATACATATTGTTATTGCTACTGCTAATAATGCAGAATACAAAATAACTTGTCTCTTAGTCAATTCTTTTTCCGATTGTTTAATGGGAGGTCTTTGATTTTCCCCTGTTTCTTCAATTTTCTCTTGACTCATCATTTAATTTTAATATTTTTTTATTTTTAATGTTTCTCTGAAATAAAATTTTAAATTGAACTATTCAAATAGTATAAGGCTTTTTATTAATTTAAAATAATCAAATAATTGCCGAAAGCTAAATTATTCTATATTTGCACCGCAATTAGGACAACAGATAACGTTTGTCACTGAACATCCACAAATCTTACAAAATTTAATTGTTGTTCTTTTTTTTGGTGGTCTTAATTGAGTAATGGATTTTTTCTCCTCAAAAGTAGGTACTTCTGGAAGATCTTTAATTTTTAATTTAGCACTTTTTAATTTATCATCGACAACAATTTCTTGCCCAAAATATCCTCCAACTCTTACTTTTTTCGATTTTGGTGGACTTGGAGGTAATTCTATGGTTTTTAGTGATGGGGGTCTTAGCACAACTTCTTCATTTTTCAAAGAAGGAGGGCTGGGAAAAGATGAGATGGCTTCAATTTTTTTAAACTTTTCTTCTATTGATTCCTCAAGTTCAGATTGATTCTCAGCTTCAAATTGTTCATTAACTATTCCCTTTGAATATTGCTCTTTCTCAATTTCATGCATTTTTTCTACCATTTCTAGGGGTTTTGGTTCCATTTCATAAATTTGTTGATAATTTTCATTTTCTTTTATTAAGGGAGCTTCTTGGACTTCCATTATTTTTGGAGATTTGAAATCTTCATCATAAACAAGGTTTACATAATCTTCATCAAGTTTTAAGAGTGTTTCGCATTGTGGACAACGAAAAATATGATTATATCCAAAATTATTCATGATTGCAAATCGAGCGCTACAACATCCATGAAATTTGGACCCACAATTAAAACATTTGTGTATCTCGTCAGAATAAGCACCACAAATTGGACATAATTCTAATTGGCAAATTGAACATTTTTCTTCATCTCCAGAAGAGAGACTTATTAAATCTACTGCTAATCTTTCATAAAAAATCTTATCCTCTTCTAAATACTGTTTCTGATCCTCACCGGGTCTTATAATATTGAATTCTATCTTACTTTTAATAAGGGAATTTAGAACGTCTTTCAACTGTTGTGTATTACTACACCAAAATAATCCCCCATTAGTCTCACTAGTAATTACTTTTAATTTAACCTCATCTTCATATTGAGGGCTCTCACCAACTCGTATGATGTCTATAATGGTTATAAAGTCTAAATTCTTGGATTTTATAATTAAATCATACAACGCGGTATGATACTCTTCAGTTTTAATACTAGGAGTATCAGAGAGAACAATTACACGATAAACCTTTTTAATTTCACGGCTCTTCCTAAAAATATAAGATAGAATTTCAAATAGTCCATTCTCGATATAACTCTGATTTTTAGGTCGTGTATCCCATTTATCCTCGATATTATGTAAAATTGTACTGGACTCCTTATTGTCATACAAAGATATTGGATTATCATTTTCTTGAAAGATAACCATACCAAAACTCGAATCTCCTAAACTAAGCTTGTCTTCGATAAATTCTTGAATTGTATCCATTAATGTCCCCTTTTTTATAAAATCCGAGGTTAAGTCTATATAAAATATTATTTCTTCTGATTTGATTGGATTGGTAGTTGTTGTCATCGTTTTATGATTGTAATTTGGTTATCTTTAATATTTTAACAGTTTTTCATTTATAATATAAAAAAAAGATAAGGGAATTTGTATATAAATTTTAAGATTTGAAATATACTTATATCTATTAATTATTTTGCAGAAATAATTTAGCTTAGATGCTAAATTTACTCAAAGCTATGACCACATCTCAAACATTTTCTCTCGTCGGTATTCATCGAATTGCCACAAAGAGGACAAATTTTAATTTTGTTCTTTTTAGGGATTTGGGGTTTTGATGGTGCCCAATATTTTTTAGATTCGTCATTTGTATTATTATTTTCCTCTCGATTCAATGTTTTTTTTGAAGTTCTATCATATATTAATTTATCTCCTACTTTTTTCACTGTAAAAACTGCCCCGAAATAACCGCCGACATAAACCTCTTTTTTCTTAAATTTTATTGTTTCTTCTTTCTGTATTTTATTTGAATCATATGATAATTTTTCCGAATCCTGAATTTCAACAATTTTAGGAAATAAGTCTGGATTATTTTTTTCGAGATATTGTTTAACTGAGAGTATTTCAGGTTCTTCTTTCATTGCTTCGGGTGAAACTTGAACGATCTCATCCTCATCTATTTTTAAAAGAGTATCACAGGACGGACATCGAAATATGTGAGGTATCCCTATATTATGAGTAATTACATAATTTATGATGCAGCATTTATGAAACGCGGTATTGCACTCATCGCACATATGTGGTACATCGTACACATCAGAACAAATTTGACATAATGTTTCTTGACAAAAAAAGCATTTTAAATCTTCCCATGATTCAGGAGGCTTTAAGTCCCTGGCTAAATTATTATAAAAAGCATAATCTTCTTCACTAATTTTGAATTGATCAGGTCTATCAGTAAAAGTTGAGACTAACTGTTTATTCTTTACTAGTTTTAGGATTATTTTTTGGAACTCCTTTTTATCCTTTATGTAAAACATACCTCCTTTGGTATCGCTCGCTAAAATATTCAATTTGACGTCATCTTTAAAAAATCTCTGTCCCCCTTCCGCAACCCTAATAATGTCAATGAACGTAGGAAAAATCTTTATTTTTGAAACCAGATCAAATAAAGCTTCCTTATAATCTTCCGCAAGATCACTGGGAGTATCAGTTATAATGATAACTCGGTTAAATTTAGATTTTTTCCTAATCGTTTCTGCTATATAACTGCATATATAAAAAATTCCATTTTCAAAATAGGATATTTCTTTGGATCTCGTATCCCAATTCTCTTCAATTGCTTTCAAGATTATTTCCGAATCCTTTTTATCTTTAATAAAGATTGGATTTCCTTCCTGTTGAAATATAAGAATTCCGTAGTGTCCTTTGATATTAATTTTGTTTTTCTCTTGAATATAAAGTTTTAGCGCCTTGATTAAGTCTTTTTTTTTTAGTACGTCTTTTGTTAGATCTAAGTAAAAAAAAACATCTTCATAGATAGTTACCATTCCTTTTGATACCTCATATTCCAATATTTAGATAAAGAAGGCGAGTCTTAAATTATTTTTTTCTTACAAACATTAAAAAAGAAGTATTATATATAACTATATTAATAAAAAAACCTTATAGATTTCTTGAAGGAATCGTATAAAGTGAAATTAAATGGATGAATTTTTAAAACAACTCCAACTTAGCGAGGAAGCTATAAAAATCTACAGAAATTGTTTAGGAAACCCTCCTTTAACCTATTATGAAATATACTCATTAGTTCCCCATTTGTCTCCAGAAGATTTCAACAATACGTTAAAGGAATTAACTGAAACCGATTTATTAATTCAATTAGTACCCCAAAAACCAGAAATTTTATTATATTATCTGGCCATTCCCCCATTTACACCAATATTGAACTATTATTCCAATATTCATACAAATTTAGCGAATATCCAGGATGCTGTCATGGGATTATTCTCTAATTCCTTGAACCAAATTTTTAAAGAAAGTAATCATCTGGAATTAGATTCTCTGCATCAAAATTTTGAGGAAGTAAAAAAGGATAGGATGGAAGATTCGTTAATTCAAAAACAGGATGCTAAGGAAATCTTAAAAGAATTTGAAACCGTTCAATCAAAATTAAAAAAAAATGTATATAATTTTAAACTTGAGCAATCTCATCTCAATGATAAAATTATAGAAATTACCCAATCTCAATTTTCAGATTTAATCGGTAATTTTTCCAGAATTAAAACGAAATTAATTAATAATATTAAAGAATTAGAACTTAAAAAGAAAGAAACAGTAGTATTAGAAGTCATCGAAAATATATTTAAGGATGAGATAAGAAAATTATTAGAAGATTTCGTTTTAACAACAGACAATTTAATTGAAATTGAATATAAGAATTTTGAAGAATCAATTAATAAGGAGAAAATCGAGCAATTAAATTATTTAATCGATAAAGTTATTCAATCTGGAAATGATTTCAATTTAATATTTTTAACTGCCCTTAGTAATATGGAGAAAGATTTTAATCATATTCTAAAAATTATAAAAGATGATAAAGAGAAACTCTTAAAAAATTTAAAGAAACTAGAGGGCCTTATTTTAAAAAATGTCACTGATATTTTAAAAGATTCTATGAATCAAGTGTCTGGATTAAGTAAACCTATAGAAAACATAATGAACCAATTTCTCGAATTAAATCTTACCTCGTATAAGGAGGGTATGGATCAAATTTGGACAGTTAGTAGTACATTTTCACTGAGCGAAGCAATCATTAATTTACTTTCCAAATCCAAGAAAGAAATTATTATTGTAATCCCTAAAATTGAAGATTATTTAAAATTAGATCAATTCCAAAATCTCCCAGAAACATTGAAAATTAAATTAGTGTCCTCAGAACCTCACACGAATAGTTTAGTAAAAAGTCTCAAGGAAATTAATAACATTGAATTTAGGACTCTGAAAAATGAGAATATTATTGCCGTAAAAGCAGATGAAAATTACATTAGTATTAATGTACTTAATATGGATTCAAAGGACACATTAAATAATGTGATAGGAATTGGAACAAATTTTCAGCCTCTAAATAGGATATTATCCCCTATAATAGAGACAACATGGTCTGCTGCTGAGCCAGATTTTGCTCCTGCAATTAGAAAAACCGCTCCAATTCCTACACCTATTGATAAGAAAATAGCCCCCCCCGAAAAAATCATCTCAACCCCCCCTATTAAACAACAAATTAAATCTGAGATCCAACAAATAACTACGGAACAAGCACCTCCAATCACCCAGCAAACAATACCTCCTAAAGAAAAATCTATTAGCTTAGAGGATACAAAATCAGACATTCCGGTTCAGATAAGTGGGAGCTTTGTTTCAAAATTTTCTCCTAAAGCTGGCGATTCTGCAGGTATGCTGATAAATACATCATTTAATATGCTAATTTCGAAATTGGATACAATTACAGGTGAAGAATTTAGCAAGGAACTACAAACTATATCAGATCTAATTCTGGAAAAAAAAGGATTTTCCGTTACTCTTCATCAAGTGAGAAGCATTATAAATAAATATAAAGAATTAGACTCTAGGTTAACTAATGAGAATAAAAATGAAATATTTGAATCAATCGAGTCCTGGAAACAAAGATTATTCTAAATAAGTTCCATAAAATTAATTATTTAAAATATGTTGGGATAAGATACTTAAACTTTTTTTTACTCTTTCTTATTTTTCGTGAAAAAGCCCGCTATTATAAAAATCATTAAAAGCGTAAACCCACCAAAAAATATTAGACTAATAATAATTGATACTGTAAAATCTGGTTCCAATGAATTAATTATCGCGAATATAGGTCCCAGTGGAGCGATTAATAATACAATGATATATACTTTTTTGCCTTTCTCTCCAAATTTTATATGCGTTGTAATATTGAACCACCCAATTAAAATCATTAAAAAAGGTGCTATAATTAATGAGATCTCAGGAAATGGATAGTCCAGTCCACCCAAGCCAAATGCATAAAAATAATTTCCAAAATAGAATCCAATTAATAGCAAAGCGGAAAGTGGAGTTGGAACCCCTACATAACCGGGAGTTTCCTCAGTCGTAATATTAAATCGCGCCAATCTAAGAATTGCTCCAAAAGCAAAACAGATGCATCCAACTATGAGGATAATATCAAAAAGAGTACCAGTTTTAAATGCTTGAAATGCTAATATTGAAGGAGCTATTCCAAATGTTAATGAATCACTTAGAGAATCTAATTCTATACCAAATTTATTCACTGTGCCCGTTTTACGTGCTATGTATCCATCCAGTAAATCCGTTCCAAGTGAAAATGATATAAAAAAAAATCCTAACGCAATAAAGTATCGGGTTCCAATTATGGCACAGATTAGAGCCAAAATTCCCATTGTAGTTCCCAGAAGAGTTATATAATCTTTTAATTTCAATAATTTAGGTATACTAGACATTTTATAGTCGAAATTCTGATATTATTTATTTAATTAATTAAACTTTTTTCTTATTATAACATTTTCTAATAGGATAAATATAAGTTTTTCAGAATTAAAAAATTAAAAAATTATTAATTTAAATTTTGTCCTAATTTCATTATTTTATTTAAATTTTTTACGTCTATTTCCGATCTTCTTCCTTTTCATGATGAAGCATAACAACTATACCTAATATTAACATTGCTGTATCATCATCAATATTAGGATCTATTTTTACACCGTATGTTCCTTTTATTTTAAACAATTTTTTATTAATCCAAGCAACGTCCTTACCATCTTTTTGAATTGTGTATTTCAATGCAAATATGTTTCCTTTCATTTTAAAAATCTGATTTTCATTTTTATCCTCAAACCAATAATTTGGTTTTATAGAGACGAGTTTTCTTTTCATCCTTCCAATTAATTCACTATCATCCGGATCTTCTTTGTTTGTTTTGTAAAAACTATAAGTTGCTCGTAAAGAGATTAATTTTTCTTGTACAACTAAAATTATTTTTTCGTTTGAATCAATTAATCGGTACTTATTGGCAATCTTTATAATTTTACCTACAAAATAACCAAGTATTTCTTGATTCGGATTCATTACTTTAACTTTATCTCTAAAAGACATCAACTTTTCTTGAAGTATAAACTCTCTTGTTTTTTGAAGTGACATTTTGAAAACCTCTAAAAAATTATTTTACTTTTACTAATAATAGCTTTTGATTATTTAAACTTAATTAACTCAAATTGGTTTATTCTTCAGTTCTTCTCATAGGTATTTAATTAAAAAAAGGGAAAGTATTATATCGTAAATTTAATAACATCTAATTCAATCCTTACCATAAAAAGAATTTTTAAAATAAAACATAATAAATAGGTGTTTTTTTTTGAATTATTGTCCTAACTGCGGAAGTGAATTAAAAAATCCTAACCAAAAATTTTGTGAAAATTGCGGAGCAAGTTTACAAAAAGGAGGTAAAATTGAATCTGAGGTCGTTATAGAAAACGTGATAGAGCCTTCTAAACTCTCTGGACTATTTGATCTAAATCGAAATTACTATATCTTAAAAGAGAAATATTGGGACTGGGGTAGCGGCGACATATTAGATGATAAAGGTCAAATTATTGGAAAAATGAAACGGAAAATTCTCAGTATTAGAAAAAAAGTTGAATTAAGAGAAGTGGATGGAACTGTTTCAGCAACTATTCATGCAAAGATATTATCTGCTCGACAAGCTCAAGATTTGAAAGACGCTGAGGGAAATCTAATAGCAAGAATCAAGAAAAAAATCCTTACCTTATTAAAACCCAAATTCTTCCTAGAAGCCCCCGATGGATCGGTGTGGTATGAAGCGCAAGGAAATTTTATGGGATTCTCATTTAAAGTAAAAGATTTATCTTCCGGAAAAATAATAGCGGAGATTGAAAAAGCAGATAGATGGCGAGACTATTTCTTAGGAGGAACATTTGATTTCAAAGACACCTATGCTTTGCGAATCTTAGATAACGAGACAGATAGAAGAATATTATTAGGATTCGTACTTAGCATTGATAATGTCCTTCATGATCAGTAAATTTTAACAAATCTTAACTTGTTTTACCCTCTATTTTAAAAGTTCATTTTCAGAATTTTACTTCCATCTCTCGAATCCCTAAAATTTTTATATAAAATGTGTTATACATTTTTTAAAAGATAGTATTTCAAATTTTTGTAAGAAATTTTTTTATTAAACTAGATTAACGCTAACTGAAAAATATCATGACAGAAGCTTACGAGTATTTCATGGTTTATGAACTTGAAGATTCGGGAGAAAGAATTCGATTAACCGCCACTGAAGAAGACTTTAAAGAAAATAATGGTTCAAATTTTTTGCATCCAGAACAGGTATTGGTAATAGTCAAAGAAGATATAAGGAGAATTTTTATTTGGAAAGGTGCAAAATCTTCTGTACGAAAACGCTTTATAAGTTCAAGGGTTGCGGGGCAGCTCCAAGAAGAGCTAGTAAAAAATGCTGCATTCCATCGATGCAAAATAGTATCTGTTGATCAAGGAGAGGAAGTAGATGAGTTCTTGAATACTTTTAGATTCGAATCGATGCCCGTAGAGGAAAAATTAGCAGATATGAGATATATTCGAAATATTGACAGAGAAAAAATGTATGATCAAGGTGTCATCCCTGATGAAGGTCCGAAATTTGTTAAGATAGAACAAAAGCCAAAAGAGCATATCGCACCTGCATTACAAGAACTTGAGAAAGAAAAAGTAGTTCCTTTACCTAAAGGGAGTAGAGAAAAAACAAAGAAGGCGGCTCC
>SDNV01000148.1 GCA_004524515.1 Promethearchaeota archaeon | reverse complement strand
TTCCATATGAATAAATCTTTCCGCAACACGCATAATATTAATGCAATTTCTTCCAAAGAATATTTTATGACTATTTTATTATTCTCCTTGATGTTCTTATTAATTAAGTGAAAATAAACAAATTGGTCATATTTAGATTTGCTTTCTACCACTAGATCAGAACTCTGCCCGTAAAATATTTTTAAATGTATATCTGACATATGATTTTTCAATCAAGTAACATTTATCTATAAAACTTTTAGTTTAGAAAATAAAAAATGCACCGAAATTTTTAAAAAAAGTAAAAAATTAAAAGATGAGTAAATTATAGTGTTATATACCTTGCATATATACCTCGTAATCCTTATTCCTAGCGGGGTGGGCTAGCCTGGTTTATGCCGCAGGGCTCATAAATGGTATCTATAATTTAAAAATAAGTTATCATAAAGAAACCCTGAGATCGTTCGTTCAAATCGAACCCCCGCTACTTATCTTATTACAATAAAAGCATATTGAAAAAAATTTGTTTTAAATACTAAAAAGACAGAGAAGATGGACAATGGCTGCTGAAAAACAGATGATTAGATCTCTTGCAATCAGAATATGGATAACAAATATTAATGAGGGGATTTATGATGAGGAAGAAAACATATTTAAAACTATTTTTGGCAAAGTGAAACGAGTACTTATTATCGCTACTATAAGAGAAAAAAGAGAGATTACATTAACTAATCAATCTAATTCTTATAATATTGATGGAATATCTTCAAATTTTGAATTAGATGATGGAACAGGATTAATAAATGCTGTAAAATGGAATATGTCTTCGAATGAATATGAAAATTTAAAAATTGGAGACCTCGTACTTGTAATTGGACGTTTAAAGAGTCGTTTTGGTTCAATTTCATTAACAATAGAAATTATCAAAAAAATCAAAGATCCTAATGATCTTTTGCTTCAAGATGCGTTCATCATAAAAAAAATCAAGTCAGGAAAAGTAGAAAAGTTACCTTTAGAAGAACAGAAATTTGATGAATTTGAATTTGAAACAGAGAGCTTTGGGAATGATTCGGCAAATGATAATAGTGATCAATTAAAAATTAGGGTTTTGAATTTTATTCAAAAAAATACTAAAAATAGTAAGGGAACTCGTCTAATTGAGCTAAAAAACAACCTCGAAATAAATGAGAAAGAACTTAGAAGAATTATAAGAGATTTAGAATACGAGGCAAAAATATTTTTATCAGATGAAGATTCATATCTAAGCTGGGATTAAAGCATAAAATTATTTTTGAATATTACATTAGTCTTTATTAAAAAAAATAAAATTGTGTTTATAATGGATCTTCAAGATTATAATAACTTATTAGAAAAGGCATTTGAAAAAATTCCTGATAATGTTAAGAAGTTATCGAGATTTGAAATTCCCACAGTTGAATTAAGAATAGAATCTCGCAATACATATATAACTAATCTTAACAAAATTATTAATACGCTCAATAGAGATAAAAAACATTTTATTGGAATTTTTTTAAAAAAAGCGGGGACTATGGGAGAAATCAGGGGGCAACAACTATTTTTAAAGGGAATTCACAAGGAGTCCTCTTTAAACAAGTTAATCGAGCAATATTGTAAGACTTATGTTTTATGTGATATTTGTAACAAACCAGATACTGAAATTCAGAGAGAAAATAAAAAATTATTTTTAAAATGTACTGCTTGTGGAGCAAGAGAAGAAATTAGAGAGAAGTAAAGCATTGATTTAGTAATTATGAGAGTATACCTTAAAGTTCATACTAACCCCCGTTTTGAAACTATTGCATGTTGTGATGAGAAATTATTGAATAAAATTGTAGAAGAGGGAAATTTAAGAATCGAAATAACTGAACGCTTCTTTGGGGGAACCTTAATGGAAATTGATCAAGCAATAGAAATCCTGTTGAGAGCATCCTACTTTAATATTGTAGGGGCAGATATAATTAACAAAGCAATTGTTAGCGGAATTGTACCAAAAGAAGGAGTTCGTACAATAAATGGAATTCCAATGGCTATAAAGATGATGTTTTAATGCCCAAAAGATTTTGTGCTATATGTGGTAAAGATATTGATGAAACCGCTCCACATTTTGGTATGTGTCTTAATTGTTATTTAAAAGAAAATCCCTTGTTTGAATTACCAGAGAATTTTAATTTTAAAATATGTAATTATTGCGGTAAGTTTTCAAAAAAAGGAAACTGGATCCAATCCGATTCTTATGAAGCTTTAGATATAATTATTCAGGCTGTAGAAAAACTAGTTTTAAAAGAAATAAAAAATGATACAAAATTGGATTTTAAAATCATTCCAGAAGAAGATTCTTTTATTTATTCTTCAAGAGGATTTTTAGTGAATCTAAACTTAAGGATATTGGGTGAATCAATTACAGATTCAGATATTTCCAGTGAAAAAGTTCTATCCGTAAAAGTGTCATATGAATTATGTAAAAATTGTACAAATTTAAAAAGTGGAACCTATTTTACTTCTATTTTACAGCTACGATGTAATTTAGAGGATTTTGATTTCCTTAACCTTGTTATCAATAACATTACCGATTTCGTTGAAAAATTGTTTGAAAAAGATGAAAAGCAATATATTTCAAATATCGATAAGCAAAAAAATGGATTTGATTTATATTTAAGCACAAATGAATTATTGAATCATATAATATCATTTATGAAAGCGAATTACTATTTTGGATTGAAGAGAACCAAAAAACTAGTTGGCAGGGACCATCAAAGGGGGAAGAATATCTATCGGTTGAAAGCAGTAATCCGATTTTTACCATTCAATAAGAATGATTATATTAGTATTGATAATCAAACATTTTATGTGGAAAATATTAAAAAAAATTCTGTTATCCTAAGAGATAAAACTGGAAAAAGAATTATAAAAGATTTTGATTTCTTCTTTACTGAAAAAGTTATGGTAAAAAATGTTAAAGAGGGATCGATTTGAATGAAAATAATTATCCTGAAGATGATGAACTCACAAATAAAGACGATTATTCTGAACTTGATGATATAGAAATTAAAAATATTGATGCTAAAAGAATTAAAAAAATTGATCGAACAAAAAAAATAGCTGCTGTTGAATCTGTTTTTGATGAAAGGACATATAGTTTATTAAATAAGCTTTCAAAGAATGGATTATTAACAGAACTTTATGGACTTATTTCAGCCGGTAAAGAGGCAAATGTTTATTTAGCAATTAATGAGGAAGGCAAAGAAGTTGCTTTAAAGATTTATAAAATTGATAGAAATACTTCTAAATGGATGAGGAATTATATTGTTGGAGATCCTCGATTCAAAAAAATTCCAAACAACATCTCCAAAATTATCTTTTTATGGGCTAGTAAAGAATTTAAAAATCTTAAAAGGGCATATAAAGTGGGATTGAAAGTACCAAAACCCGTTTTGGTAAGAGATAACATTTTGATCATGGATTATATTGGTGTTGATTTGACGCCCGCACCGAGACTAAAAGATGTGAAAAACTTGTTAGAAGCGGATAAAATCTTTAGAGAAGTACTTGATTTTATCAAAATTCTCTATCAAAAAGCGCATTTAGTTCATGGAGATCTTTCTGAATTTAATATATTATATCATAATTATAAACCGATAGTGATTGATATCTCTCAAGCAGTAGACATCCAACATCCGAAAGCTGAGGTTTTTTTAAGTAGAGATATCAAGAATATTTTTAATTTCTTCGAAAAATTGGGAGTAATCATTCCAGATCCTCAGAAATTCTACTATGAAGTAATAAATGTTCAGAAATAAGATTATTCATTTACATCTGTGTTGTTTTTATAAGATTAATAATAGGATGAGAGAAATCTATTTTAATAAGAGTTATGAATTACGATTGATTATTCTATATACATATATTAAATTTAGAAGCTCAACAATTTAGAGAATACAATGAAAATAGGAAAAAACCGAATTGCGGTAGTCATTGGAAAAAATGGTGAAACAAAAAAAGAGATTGAAAATACTTTAGGGGTACAGATAGATTTAGATAGTAAAACAGGGTACTGCGAAATTAACTCAAAAATTGAAACCCCGAATTATAACCCTCTAAATGTCTTAACGGCCGGAAAGATATTAAAAGCAATTAATAGAGGATTTAATCCCACAAAAGCCATGAGGTTAATAGATGAAACTAATGAATTGGAGGTTTTTAACCTTCAAAAAATTTTAGGAAAGTCCCCAAAAAAAATTAAGCGGATGAAAGGAAGAGTTATCGGAAGAAATGGAGAGATGAGACAAGCTATAGAGAGATACGCTGATTGTTTTTTATCAGTATATGGTAAAACAATATCACTTATTGCAGATTATGATAATCTTCAAATTGCTAGAAAAGCTGTCAGCATGATTTTAGAGGGAATGCCTCACCATACAGTTTTAAAATATTTAGAAAGAAAATATAACGAATTAAAGAAAGAAGAGTTTAAACAAACCTATAAACCAGAATTTTAATTCGAATTCATTGCTTTCTTTTAATTGTGTTAATTATATCCTTGCCATAGATAACTTCCTTTAATTCGATAAACAAGGCATTTAAACCTTTGATATTTTCTTTATTATACAACTCCGTGAAAATTTCTTTCGTATTCTTGTCAAAAGAGATTTCAAAACTTTTAATTGAACAATAATCAGAATCATACGGGCTGAAAACCACTATTGAACGAGGAAACATATTCTTTTCTCTTAAAAAAATAGCCCAACCTCCAACATAATAATTAATTGAAATAGAAAAGAGGTCTTCCCAAGATTCAAGGAAATTAAGAAATTTTTCAATTTTAATTTGAGTTTCTCTTGAATACTTTTTCTCCATACCTTAATTTTAAAATAAAATATTTAAATTAAGATTTTAATCAAATGCAAGTTCTCCAAGATTGAAGATCTCGTCAGATAACCCTAATTTTTGCTTAGATTGAGGTCTAGAAGGAATGACAGATGAATCTTTTCCAAAAATTTGAGGGGACTTTATTCCTGTGATTAGTAACATTACTCTCAAATAACCATCAAAATCATCATTAACTCTTGCACCCCATATTACCATTGAATCATTTACATCCATTTTCTCGGAAATTTTTTTGGCCACAGAATTCGCTTCTGCTAACGTCATTTCATTACCTCCTGTGATGTGAATGAGCGCCCCTTTAGCACCCTCAATACTCACATCTAGTAGTGGAGAATTTAGAGCATCAGTTATAGCATCATCTACTCTATTTTCTTTTCCTTCGGCTTCGCCAACTCCAACGATAGCAACTCCTCCAGTGCTAAGAATAGTTTTAACATCTGCAAAATCTAAGTTTATTAATGAAGGCAAAGAGATTGTTTCTGTAATCCCTTTTACCATTGTAGCTAAAACTTCATCAGCAACACTAAAAGCTTCTATTATTGGAAGATCAGGAGCAATATCTAAAAGTCTATTGTTATCTATCACTACTAATGTATCAGCATATTTTCTTAATTCATTTAAGCCAATTTGGGCTTTCTCAATTCGACCAATTTCAGTTTCAAAAGGTAAGGTGACCACGCCAACGACTATAGCACCCTCTAGTTTTGCAATTTCTGCAACAATTGGAGCACTTCCCGTGCCAGTACCTCCTCCTTCTCCGCAAGTAATGAAAACTAAATTAGAATCTCTTAGAATTTTAATTAGATCTTCTCTAGATTCTTCTGCAGCAGCTCTACCTATTTCTGGGTTACCTCCTGCACCTAATCCACGTGTTAAATTTTTCCCAATAAGAATCTTTATGTCTGATTCGACAGCGTCAAGATGTTGACAATCTGTATTAACTGCAACACATTTGGCACCTTTGATCCCGATCTTCATTAATCTGTTTACAGTATTATTTCCTGCACCGCCACATCCCACTATTTTTATGTTTGCTTGACCGAACAAATTTCTTTCTGGTTTAACAACTTCCCGCTTTCGAGCATTTCTTATTAATGATTCCATTTGATCTCAATTAAGCTTGTATTATAGGAATAATATTTATGAAAAATTAGAATTATTATAATACGTAAATATTATGTTCTAATTGAGAAATCTCTAACTTCATTCGGATCAAAAATTTTATCCAATTCAGAACCATTAATTTTAAAAATTGAAGGGAGGGCATAAGGGAACCGATTAGAAAATGTCAATGTATATGCTCCCACATTAGTTATTAGAATTAAATCATCTATATTTATTCTTTTTGTGAAAAAATAGTCTTTTACTAATACATCTTGGTCTGTTGGAACAATTCCTGCAATCGATGTTTTAAATTTATGAGGAGCGTTTATAGCAGAAGCATTATAAAATCTTAAAGAGCACTTTGCAAATTTCGGGCATATATTTGTCCCTAAATTTAAGAAGACCCACCGATCGGATTGAATATTTATAATTTTAGCAACGTAAATTCCAGCATCTCCTACTAAGTACCTCCCAGGTTCAAAATAGAGTTCATTAAAACTTAAATCGACTTCTTTTAAAGAATCCTTTAATTTTTTTGCGATTAATTCTAATTGGGCTTCGGG
>SDNV01000147.1 GCA_004524515.1 Promethearchaeota archaeon | reverse complement strand
TGACAAAGCTTACTCAGTCAAAGATATCGAGCGATACAACGAGCAGATAAAAAAAATTTCAAGCTTTAATATTTTATTCTACGAAAAATTTCCTCATATTTCAGGTAAGAAAAAGATCATCACTTTTTCGAAATTGCCAAAGGAATTACAGGATGATTATTTGGAGGTTGTACATTTCGAAAAGGTACAAAATAAAACAATTAATCAATATTTATTTATCGTGTCTCATTATGAATTAGGTTTGTTAGGGCTACTTGTTAAAACCAATGAAACTATTATTGGTATTGCAGAAAATTATACACTTAAAATAAAACCAAACGCAAAAGCTAAGATTTATAATCCAACATCTGATTTAAGGGATACTTTTTTAATTCGGGCAATAATCGAGCTGAACCAGCAAGACCAGTGTGAAATTATTTATTCACTTCCCTCTTTCTTTAAAACTTTAAACATTTAAGACTTAAATTTCACACCTCATTAAAGTTCTTGATAATTCTATCAAAGAACTTAAACCAAATCTATGATTGGAATAATATAAAAAACGTCTAGTTCTTTCTGAGGCTTTTATCTCTCTGAGATATTGATCCTGAATGAACTGCACAACTGATACAGTAATATTTCGTCTTAGAAGGTGCTTGAATGATTGCGCCTTCCTTTTTTAATTCAGTGTACATTCTCGAATCTACTAAAGAAACCCTTCTAGTCACTGCTTTAGCCTTACTTCTTGCCACAAATCGACCACATTTCGCACATTGAACCCGATTATGATGACCTTTACTTGAACCCGACTTTCCGCCACTTTTTCTCTTCTTTGGAATAGAAATCAGCTTTTTTTAAAATTTATTTTAAATAGTTATTTCTAATATTATGAATTAGACAAAATTTAAAAAATTTATTATTTCAGCGCATAGAACTCAAATTTATGGAACAAATAATGTTCAATCATTCTTTTGAATGCTCTTGATCAAGTAACCTAAGATTTTTGAATGAAAAAATAAATCGTTGTAACACAGTCACGACTAATAAAAGAATGAATATTATGATAAATACCTGAAAAAAAAGAGAACTTGGAGATCCAAGGAAAATGGTTGTTAAAAAATGAACCCAAATCTCTACTATAAATGCAAAGAATAGAATAATTAATCGTTCAGCTCTTTCCATTAAACCTATTCCTATCATCTCTATTCCTTCATTCTCTGCTCGAGCACGAGTATAAGAAATCATCACCATTAAGAAAAGGAGGATAAAACCGGTTAAATAATTAATTAGATTCCCAAATATCATACCAATTACAATCAAACCATCCGAAACACGATCTAAATTTGAATCTAAAAAGGCACCAGCTTTTGAGATTTTTTTTGTCCGTCTTGCCACTTCTCCATCAAAAACATCAAATGCACCTGCTAAAAACAAAAAAAAAGGTCCTAACCACCCCCACCATATCGATAGATGTAATATTCTTATAACCAGTAAGAAACTAAAAATCGAGGAAAAAATAAACCCGATAAAGGAAAGTTGATTAGGCGTAAGATTATGTCTAATCAGGTAATTTACTGGACGATTAATGAATTTGCTTAAAATTTTCCTTTGATTTACTTGTTTATTTTTGTGAGGTCCTAAATCGTTCAAAATATGAACTCATATTGTCTTTTTGAGAGATAGTAGTATCTTAAAGTTCATTAAAATTTAAAATTTTTCCTACTATTCATTAATGCGATTTTTACGAGTCGAATTACTGAGGATGCCAAATACGATTTGGCTCCAAAACTGAGGAATTGCATGCTAAAATTATTTAAATCAATACTTTCTAATAAATCTCCAGTTTGATCTCCAATAATACATAAAAGATCGTTAAAATCGTGAGGATCTTTAAGAAAACTTTCAAAACTTCTTCCTTTTTCACTTAATACTATGATTTTGTAATTCTTCTCTATGAATTCATTGATTGCTTCAAATATAGTCATATTGTTTTTCTGAATCTTCAATTCCTGATTAATTTGAAGAATAAAATTGGAAAACTTTTTAGCTAATAAGAGTTCATTTTTAGGGAAATTTTGAGGATTTAAATTTCTTGAATTGAATATAAACGTCCCATATTGAGGTAAAAAGACCCAAATTTGTACTGATTTTTCTAAGTTATAATCATTATATATTGCTGATAAAATGCATCGACATATTACATCAAATCTCCCAGAAGATCCTGGAAGGTCTTTTATAGTAAACTTTTGGAGATTTACTGTCTTTGATTGAATAAAAAATACTAAATTCATTAATTTAGTCATTCAAAACTAATAATTAAATTCTTTTATTTTGCATTACAATTAAATTGAAAGAAATGAAAATATTATAGTGATGTTTTTTGGATGAGATTGATTTCAAGATTTCGATGCTTTTAATGGAAAATTCAAGAATTCCTTATAAGGAATTTGCAGAGATGTTCCATATCAGTGTTAACTCTATACATAAGCGAATAAAATCATTAGTCGATTTAAAAATAATTCAAGGATTCAAAGCGAGGCTTGGATTTGCTAATTTTACAAATATAACGAATATTGTGATGTTTGGAATCCCAAATGCCAAGAATAAGAAGGAATTAATGGATGAATTGGGTCGCAATGAAAATATTTACAAAATAATACGAGCAAGTGGAAACATGTTTTACATACAAGCCTACATTCGAAATACTAGCGAATTAGATTATTTAGTTTCATATATACGAAAAACTGGCGATATAACTGAACTTAAAGTTGGTATTGACAGAAATTCTCCTATTTTTCCTTCAGATGATAAGAAAAATCTAAGTGACACAGATTATCTCATAATGTATTCATTAAAAAATAATTCTCGGAAGAATATTTCTGATATTGCGAGTGAATTGAATATCTCTACGAAGACTGTGAGTAGAAGATTAGAAAATATAATTAAAAGTCATTTAGTGCAATTTTACTTAGAGTGGTATCCGGACAACTCAGGGCAAATATTATCAATAATAATCCTAAAGTTAAAAACCGAACTGATAATAAATGATACAGAATTTATTGATAATCTTAAAAAAAGATATGGTTCAAAAATCATCTCTACTTGGTCTTTTAGTAACTTACCAAATATTAAACTAATTAAAATTTGGACAGAAACAATGAGGGAATTACAAGAGCTTGAATCCTCATTATTATCTGATGAAAGATATGAATCAGTTGAGATAACGGTTCTTTTATACGGAAAAATGTATCCTATCTGGATAGATAAGCTGTTAGATGAAAAAATCAAAGAAATCGACAATGAATCAAAAAAAGACATTAACAATTAAAAAAAACGCTCTACTTTAACCTAACTAGTTTTAAAAAAATAACTTGTCTCTCTCACAATATCTTTTTATATTATTTCAATAAAATCTCATAGGAGCAAAATAGGGCACAAAATTTTTGAAGTCAAAATTTTTTGAGGTACGATCCTTAACCCTTTAGGATTAAAAACATCCCATTCTCGCAACTCTTTTTATCTTTTTATCATATTATAGGCTAGCATTAATTTTAAAAGGGTTTTTCTATATTTTGATATCAATTAATGGACTAAAAATGTTTTATATTGATCTAAAAACAAAATTAATTAAACTAAAAATGGTGATAAGATGTCAGAAATAAAAATGAAATCTTATAAAAAACCCGAGAACATAATCAATCCTGATTCAGAATTTTCAATAGAGGTCAAGAATCTAAGAAAAGTCTTCAAAGGGAAAAAATATGTTGATGACGTTATTGCAGTTGATGATATTTCGTTTAAAGTAAAATCAGGAGAACTATTCGGTTTTTTGGGTCCGAATGGAGCTGGAAAAACAACAACCATCAATATTCTGATTGGTTTACTAAAAGCAACAAGTGGTACCGCTGTAATTAATGGTTATGATGTAAATGATGCCCTCTCTCATATAAAGGAATTAATAGGAGTTTGTCCTCAAGAGCCTGCTATTTTTAAGATGTTAACAGGAAAAGAAAACATTGAGCTATTTGGGAAGCTCCATCTAATGAAAAAATCTGAAATAGATGATAGAATTGACAATTTAATAAAAATTCTTGATTTAAGCAAAGCAATAAAAAGGAAGTCTAAGGGATATAGCGGAGGTATGATGAGGCAACTTAACATGATAATTTCCTTAATTCATGATCCAATTATTGCGTTCTTAGATGAACCCACTGTTGGAATGGATCCAAGAGTTCGTAGAAAAACTTGGGAATTTATACGTTCATTGAAGAAGACAAATAAAACTGTCTTTTTAACAACACATTATATTGAAGAAGCGGAAAAACTATGCGATCGGGTTGCGATCATAGATTATGGAAAACTTATTGAAATTGGAAATCCACAAGAATTAGTTCAAAAATATGAAGTAAACAACTTGGAGGAAGTTTTTATGGAAATTACCGGAAGAAGAATAATGGAGGGGATGTAAATGAATATTCGAAGAACTACGGCTTTATTGAAAATGTTATTATTAAAAGCATTTAGAGAGCCAGCGTATATATTCTTGATGCTCTTGTTTCCTGCAGTATTAACTATAATGTTTGGATTCATATTTGGTGATCCTGAATTTGGGATGTCAATGAATGCAACAGCACCTGGTTTGTTTGCTTATGCGTGCATATTTATAATAATGACTGTAGCTCAGTCCTTTACTGATATGAGGGATCAAGGTCTCCTCAAAAGATTGAACACGACTCCAATGAAACCATCAGACTTTATGGGAGGTGAAATCATTTCAAATATGATATTAGTAATTCTACAAGTAATTATTGTGTATTTACTAGCTCTCCCATTTGGGTTTACTCCGGATACGAATTTCTTTGGAATTCTATTAGCATTCCTGTTGATGATTGTATTTTCATTAAGTTCGGTTGGATTAGGTTTAATTACGGCATCGATCTCTAAATCTTCTGGAACAGCGACGGGACTCTCATTTATTTTTATTCTTCCCCAAATGTTTTTAGGAACTTTTATACCGGTTACTTCGACTACAGAACCATTTGCATTATTAATGCCTAGTTATCATGCCGTTCAAGTACTTACAGCAATCTTTAGGGGTGATCTTACAAGTTCAGCAGTATTTGTTGGTTTTTTTTATACCACAATCGTGAGCATGGGGATTATCATTCTTGGACTGTATTTGTTCAAGAAGTTCGGAAATAAATAATAATCTTTTTTTTCTTTTTTTATCCTTTCATTTTGAAATTTTAAAGTAAAGTTTTTTAGATTTACTGATATATAATATTATGGGAAAACAAGGAAGGAACACTTAGCATAATCGAGGACGCGGATGATTTCCCGTGATTTCACGTGCAAACTTATGCTTACATCCTGAGTTTAATAATCAATAATAACACTGCAAGACAAATGGGCTCTTTACCAAGCTATGGTGAATTCCTTTGCGATGAGGTGCGAGTCAGTATCCCGAATTGCAGATATGATTATGCCCCAAAACAGCATAGAAATTAAAGCCTAACACGAGAGAACTTTTTAGATAAAAATGGTAATACCTAAATATGAAAAAAAAGAGTTAGTGTTTTTAGGCAACAATATATGCTCATTATTTAAAAGCTTATTTCACAGAAAAAGTCTAAAATAATCCCATTGTATCGGAACTGAATAAATCTTTTAATTCTTTATTGAGCTCTCCTTGATCGGATTGTAAATATCGATTTAATATTTGAGTAATTTTAGGAGCAAACCTTTTGATGATTGTTCTCATGTATCCTATTTGAACATTCTTATCAGTTACTATACAGAGTATTCCTTTACCTGTTTTTCCCGAAAAAATAAGGCCCTTATCATATTCAGTAATTTGAAGTTCTGTAGTACCATATCCCAGGATATGCCCCTGTTCTTCACCTGCAGTAAATACAGCGCCCCCAATAGCACCTATTTTTTCTACTGAAATCTCTTGTTCATTAGAAAATCTAAATTTGGATTCATTCATGATAGTTATTCCCGTATCATCAATTAAAATAGCATGTTTTAATCCTGGCGTACTATTGATGATGGTCTTTAAAATTTTCCTTAAAGCACTCTCATCTTGAGAATAACTCATGAATGTTCCCCAACTATTTTTAAAACCTATAAAATTTTAATATTAATCCATTTAAAAATAACTCTTTAAACTTAAAAATTTTAGTTCAATATTAACTCATGGTATTATGATATCAAGTAACGACAACTAAGATTTAATTAAAAGAGTTCTTGATTTTTAATAATTTTTTTTAAGGATTTTACGTATTCTTTATACTTTTTCGTTCTTTCTAATATTAGAAAAAGCCGATATCTCTTTCCACTGTCAATATCAAATTTAAGAGGGACGAGATTGGGATCCTTAATAGAAAATTCTCGATTTTTTGCTACTGCAGATAAAGCTAAAGTATTCTCATGAATCCATAATCTTTTTGAAATATTTGCTCCAATTGGAAAGCCATTTCGATCTGTAATAACTCCTGCTACAAAATTGGGGAAATTTTTTTTAATTCGGTATAAAAAATAATTAACTTCAGTCTGTCTTACTAACCTAGTTGATTCTT
>SDNV01000146.1 GCA_004524515.1 Promethearchaeota archaeon | reverse complement strand
GTAGCCATTCCTAAACTTCGAGCTAACGGGTTACAAGTTGGTTTATTGAGCTTAAAAATGTTTAGACCATTTCCTGCGGCTTCTTTAAGGGAGTTCTTTAAGGAGACAAGTAATATTGTTGTTTTCGATAGAGATATTGGCTATGGTTATGAAGGCGTGTTGAGTTATGAATTAAAATCTGCATTATTTGGATTGAAAAATCCTCCATTCATAAAAGGTTTCATTGTTGGATTAGGAGGGAGAGATGTTACAACAAATCATATTCTTGAAGGCGTTCAAAAAAGCATTGAAGCTGAGAAGAAAGGAGAGATCTCCAATAAAACCGAGTTTTTAGGCGTAAAACTAGCAGAATTACAAAATTATGATGAATCTAATTTTTATAATGGTGATTAAAAAATGGTAAATGTAATGGATATACCCGAGGAAGAATTTATTTATCCAGGTACTCGAGCATGTGCTGGCTGTTCCATGGCTTTAATTTATAGAATTGCGTTAAAAGCTTTAGGACCAAAAACAATCATAACTGTACCTGCTAGCTGTCTCACAGTCCTTCATGGAATGCAAGGATTTTGTACTACAAAGGTTTCAGTACTTCATACTCCCTTCGCAACTACGGGAGCATCTGCTTCAGGCATTGTAGCATCCCTTGAAGATAAAGGATTGGAAAAAGATATCAACGTTGTCGCTTTTGCAGGTGATGGAGGAACAGTAGATATTGGAATTCAAAGCCTAAGCGGTGCAGTTGAGAGAGGGACAGACTTTATTTTTGCTTGTTATGATAACGAAGCATACATGAATACTGGAGTTCAAAGAAGTGGAAGTACCCCACCTGGAGCTTTTACTACCACAACACCCGATGGCAAAACAGGATACAAAAAGAACATGCCAAAAATTTTGGAAGCTCATGGAATTCCCTACATAGCGACTGCAATCTCAGCATTTCCTTTAGATTTATATGAGAAGTTTACTAAAGCAAAATCAATTGTGGGTCCGAAATACATTCACATATTAGCACCTTGTCCTCCTGGTTGGGGTTATGATCCCTCTAAATCGATAGAAATAGGGAGACTAGCTGTGCAAACAGGATTTTGGCCATTATATGAAGTAATTGATGGTAAATTTAACCTATCAAAAGACAGCAAGCGATTTCTAAATCAAGATAAGCGAAAACCGATTGAAGATTATTTAAAAGCACAAAAAAGGTTTAAATCTATCACTGAAGATGATATCAATAACTATAAATCCTACATTAATAATCTATGGGCTGAAATTGAACAAAGAATGAATATTTAATTATTTCAATCTTATTTATAGAAAAAGACTAAAATTATTGAAAAATTATATGATTTATTACTACTTATCTTGATTTAAATGCTTCGAACATATATATATAACGCTATCAATAATACTTGGATTGAAGAAGAGCATGAACTGCTTTTTCATGATATTTGTGCAATATTAGATGACAATTTCAGTAAAATATATTTATGGAAAGGACCAAAAAGCACTAAAAACGCTTTAGAAAAGGGAATAAAATCCTTAAATGAACTGATATCTACTTTTCATGATATTGAAATCATTGTTCTAAATAAACACGTGCCTCCTCAAATTAAAAATAGATTAGATCTTCTTTTGGAATCTGTTAAGAGAGAAGAAAACTTAGAAAAATACGAATTTACTCATTTTATAACTATTCGGAGTTATTTCTTCCTTTCATTGGTTGCATTAACCTTGTTTATAATATATTTAATCTCTCTTTGGAGTGCAATATATTGGCCAATGTCAAGCCTAAATTTTATGATTTCGGCTACTACTTACATGTACTGGTTGAACATTTCAAAAGTTTTACTTGTAGTGATAATAAGTTTCCTCAGCATTCTTTTTGCTATAAGTATTTATGAATATGATGTACAAGCAATTGTCATTTCTTTAGCTGGATTAATTATTAGCATTAGCATGATTCTCTATTTACAACAAGGTATTTTTCTTTTCTTGTTTCAGTCAGGATCTGATTCTTTAACTTACCTAATTAAAACGAGTGATCTGATTCTTTTTCTTTTGTTATTATCATTCTCCACGTTATTATTTATATTTCCTTCATTCATTAAAGTAATGTTTTTTTTTAAGACTTATAAGCAATTTATTTTCTAAAATACATGATTTTGACCTTATAATAAATTTTTTAAATTAGAAAATTAGAAATTAATAGTATGGCTGAAGCTGCCAAACTATTAACAGAACTGCAAAAGGAAGATCTCCGGATTTTAATGGCAATTGAACTGGGTATGAAAAGATCTGAATATGTCACAATCAATAATATCAAGTTTTATGCGCGATATCCAATGGAAGAGACTTTATTTCGATTGAAAAAAGTTCACAAATTTGATTTAATAATTAGAGATTCCTCTTCATATGAAACAGCTTATACTCTTAATTCTATTGGTTATGATATTTTAGCTCTTCATTCACTCGTGGAGATGAATATCATTAGTCAATTAGGACCACTTATAGGTAAAGGAAAAGAGTCTGATGTTTATAGTTGTATGGATAATAATGAAAATATCTTTGCATTAAAAGTTTATCGAATGGGTAGAACAAGTTTTAAAAATATAAAAAATTTAAGGGATATTATTGGGGATAGGGGACATATATCTTGGCTTTATGTAAATAGATTAGCTGCAAAAAAAGAATTCGAAGCATTAGAAGAAATTTATAAACTCAAATTGGACACTCCAAAACCTATAGCCTACAATAGGCATATGATTGTTATGAATTACTTAAGGGGAAAAGAATTAATTTATTTTAAAGAGATCCATAATCCAAAAAAAATTTTTAACAAAATATTGAAACAAGTGAAAAAGATATTCCAAAACGCCCAGCTTATACATGGAGATTTAGGAGAATTTAACATCGTTCTTGATGAAAAAGGAAATATTCTTATAATTGATTGGCTTCAATCTATTCATAGTGATCATCCTAATGCTAAATCTATTTTAGAAAGAGATATAGCAAATTTATGTAATTATTTCGAGAAAAAATTTAATCTATATAGTAACGTTGATGATATCATAAAAAGTTTTTACAAGTGAACCGACTTCAATCTTTTAATAATATTCCATATATAATGATATCCTCTAAATTTTTATTGTTTAGTTTTCTAAATTCACTAAAAAAAGGCTTAATGAATGAAATAAATAAATTTATGCGTTTATCCTTCTTTAAAATTGATAAGATTATTTCTGCTCTTGGTTTAGAAACTCTTACTACCTCTAAAAAGCCTTTCTTTATTTTTGATAAGTTTTGAAATGAAGTAAATGAAACAATCGCATCAAAGATATTATTTCTTATTGGCATGTGTTCGATATCTGATAATATAGGTAAAATGAAAACTTTTTTTTTCACTAATCTCTGTTTATTTTTCAACTCTATTAACATTCCCCAAGAAATGTCGAGAGATAAAAATTGTGCTCGTTGTTTAGACTTATTAATAGATATAAAATCGTATAAGAGTCCTGTTCCACAACCCGCATCTAACACTAACTTTTTAGAGAAATTAAATTGGTTTAAAACAAACTCAAATTTTTCTCTTTGGATTATATTATACCTTGCATCATAAGATTGAGAAGAGGCGTTATATTTATCTATAATGGATTTTTTTTTATCAGTTGTCAAATCTTCAAATTTTTACAAATTTCTTTTAAGTAGCCTTATAACTGATAATAAGGTTTTAATTCAAAAAAGTTTATCTTTAAGATATTGTTTTTAATATTAATTACTAGATTTAATTGATTTATTATGGAAAAAAATAACCAACGGTCAAAAAACCCATTACATATTCTTCAAGCGGCTCAAAATTCTACTATAATGTTGCGTCTTAAAGATGGAACGGAGTATAAAGGGTTATTAAAAGAAATTGATGCATATATGAACATGATCTTAGAAGATGCTGTTGAAATTATGGATTCTGCGCCAGTGGCTAAATATAATGAAATTTTCATTCGCGGAAATAATTTGTTATTCATTAAACCGGATGCTTCGGAATTAATGTGAAAATAATGCGATGAAAAAATTTCAAAATGAAACTAACAAATAGAATATGGAACCTTTTGACATATAAATGTTGGAAAAACCTTCTCTCCAGATTCTAAAATGAGCTAATTTTTAGAAAGATTTCTATAATCTTTTTAAATTGAAAGTATTTTCTGGAAAAATTTGATCGCCTTTTATAATTGCAAATGAAGCAGGATTAGCTCCTCTATATCCCGCCGATGAGAAAATTGATAACAATCTCTTATTAAAAAACCATCTAAAACCTTCTGGAAAGCATTCGTGAGATCTAATTAAGAAGTTAAGATCGTTGACTTCTAAGAAATTATTAAATACATCTTCTCCGAAGAAATAAATCCCTTTTCCCCTATAACTATGAGAAAATCCTTTTAATCCTTCTTTAGGATCATTCCATAAAATTTGAAACAGATTATCGCGATCTTCTTTAGATATAACATTTAATTCACTAGTTATTTTATTCTCGATCTTCTTTAATATTGAAAAATCTTTTGGGATTCCTCCATGTACGCATAAAATTGAGTTATTTATTTTAGCGCAGATTGGAAAAACATCATATAATGATAAGACCTTATTAAAATCTTCCTCAGTAAAAAATCTCTGAGTAAATTCGTGATAAAATCCATAAGCTTTATTTATTTCTATACTTTCATGATTTCCTCTAATTATAAATATACGATCGGGCGATAGAATTTTCAATGCGAGAATTAAGATTAGACATTCTAATTGATATTCTCCCCGATCAACAATATCTCCAAGAAAAAGCACGAAATTTGGTCGATATTTCTCTATTTTTTCGATAAAATAAAGTAAGGAACTTAAATTACCGTGTATGTCTCCAATAACGTAAGAAAATTCATTATTATCTTTTATATTTAAATCTAATATAATTTGTTCGTTCGAAACGATCTGTTGTGCTTTGTCAAAAATCTCTTCAATTTGAGAGAACTCTAATTCAGAGATCTTTTTGGGGTTCTCAATTAGGTATTGAAGGAAGGTTTGATCAACCATTTCAAATAAAGATATAATATTTTATTACATTATTTTTAGTTAGTTATTTAATATAAATAGTTAATAATTAATCGTTTTATCTTAGATTGATAAATGAAAGATACATTAAAACCCGATAAATCGTACCAAATTGAAGAAATTTTAGAAATTTTAGAAAAAAATAATTATAGTTCTCGATTTAAACGGCAACAAAACGGTATTGTATATACTCCATTAAATCTTGCAGATTTTTTAACTAAAAATATCTTAAAATTTTATTTAGTTGATATTTTAAACGAACTCCTTATAGGGAAATATGAAAAATCACTATCATTTAATGAATTATTACAAATATTAGCCTCTCTGAAAGATAAAAATAAAAGAGGAATATGGGAACAAACCTCGTCCTTAAGGATTTTAGACCCTAGTTGCGGATCTGGAAGTTTTTTAATTACAATTGCGGAAAATTTATTAAAATTATTTAAAATATTGAAACCTGAATATTCCAATAAAGATCTGAAAGAACTTATACTTAAAAATAACATTTTTGGGGTTGAGATTGATAAATTTGCTTTTTCAATTTCAAAAATAAGATTATTCGAGTGGTACGTTAAGGATTTAGGAAAAAAATCGAAAATGGAGATAAAGATTAAGAACATCGGGAAAGAAATCAGCAAGATCTCCAAACAGTTGAATTTAGAATTAAATATTTGCAATCAAGATTTTTTATTAGAATATAATTCAAAAGAATTTAATATCATTCTGGGAAATCCTCCGTATGTGGAAAATAAGAAAATGAGAAATATAGATTACAAAAAAAAACTAAAAAAATTCAATACTGCTTATGGGTTATATGATTTATCAATCCTTTTTGCTGAAAAGTCATTAGATATTCTTAATCCCCGCTTTGGATATTTATCATTTATTATCACGAATAAATTCTTAGCAGCTGATTATGGGAAAAAAATACGAAAAAAATTGACAAACGAATCCCAAATCTTAGAAATCTATGACATTTCTTCCCTTTCTGTATTTAGAAATACGGCTATTTATCCAATAATTATTTCTCTCTCAAAAAAAACTCATAATTCAAATATATCAATCAAAATTTTAGATTCAGAGGATGATTCTAATATTTTAAACTTAGAAAAAATGAAGATCGTCACTATTCAACAAGATAGAATTAAAAAATTTCCTGCCTATGTTTTCCCAATTACTTTGGATATGACACTTATAAATAATGTATGCTCTAACTATAAAAACTTAGCCTCTACTTTTAATGATATGATTATCTTATATCGACCATTTGGATTTATCAAATGGGCTGACAACTTTGTTTTTATTGAAGATAAGAAAAAAAATGATCAAGATTTAATCCTTCTGGGCACAGCAAATATAGGAAAATTTCACATAAAATTTGAAAAAGCGATTAGAATAGCAAATAAAAAATTGGATATGGCGTATTTCAATTATAACTCACAATTCGATCAAATTTGGCCCAAGCTG
>SDNV01000145.1 GCA_004524515.1 Promethearchaeota archaeon | reverse complement strand
TTTTTTCAAATTCAAGATACTATTGGAAAGATTATGCCAATACCTCCTGGAATAAATTTATTATATCAATTACAGATTTTAGAAAGTAACAATCGTAGTTTAACTTTTTATAGTAATTCTATTAAAACCTACGCCTTTCTCACAAAACTTCTATTTGAACTTTTAACAAGGGGATCTTTTGCCCCAATTTTAGAACCATTTGATGAGCAACAGTATTTAGGAAAATGGAGGGTATTATTAAAAACTCAAGACGACAATCAACGATTCAAAGCGATTTTAAAAAATTGTTCTTGGTATGCTCATAATTTACCGATTAACTTTATATTAGAACAAAAAGCGATAAGTAAATCAAACTTTTATAGAACTGATGGTTTATGGCACCCTTCCTATTTGTTTTCTAATTATTTAGATATTATTGGGGATTATCTTATCAGACTTACATTAAATAAGAGGAAGTTTCAAACTTTTAAACAATTTTATAGTACTGAATTTCAAAAGGAAAGTGATAATTATTATGATTTAGCTTGGGATTATAAATTTCTTAAATCATTAATAACTAAAGATGCATCTTTTCAAATAACACGTTTTCATGAAATTATTTTACCCAAAGTTATTAGAAATTGGACCCAATTCACTCAAGATTTAACATACAAATTAGGATTTTCATTAGGATTTGAATTATGCTATCCAATAGGGGCAAATGAAGATTGGCCATTCCAATTTCTTATAATTTTTCAAGATAATCTGGTGATCTCTTTAAAGGATTTCTGGACAGGCAATTTTAAAAAAAAATATGATGTTTTGAGTAAATACAAAGAAATAGCAGTTGAAACAATCTTAAGAGCATTAGGTACTGCGTCTAAAATCTTTTCTCCCATCAAAAAAGCGTTAGAAGAAAAATATCCTCACCAGATTATGCTGACTTCAACAGAAGTTATGGAATTTTTAAAATATCCTAAAGACTTGCTAATACAATCTGGTTTTTCTATATTGTTACCAGAAGTATTTACTACTGGAGGAAAACATAGATTAACTGCTAAATTAATCATTCATTCCAGAGAGTTAAAAACAAAAAAAATTCAAACTTCTTCTTTGCCTTCAATGTTTAATTTAAACTCATTAATAGAATATAAATGGAAGGCGTCTCTCAAAGGTAAAACACTTACAGAAAAAGAATTTAGAGATTTGATTGAAAGCCCCGAACCATTAATCAATTGGCAAGGAGAATGGATTTTAATTGAACCTCAAGATATAACAGATTTAAAAACAGTTTTTAAAAATAACATGATTAAGGGGACTAAAACCTATATGGAGGCGTTAAAATTAGGTTTAACTGGTAAAATTCAGCTTCAAGAATTTGGGAATGAATATGAAGTTATCATCGAGGGAGAATTCAATGAAATCATTGAAAGAATTAAAGTAATTGAAAAGTATGAAGAGGTGTCAGTTCCTAAGTCTTTTAAGGGGAAATTACGTAAATATCAACATACAGCTCTCACTTGGATGTCAAATTTGTGCTCTTTAAATTTTGGAGTTTGTTTGGCTGATGATATGGGCCTTGGTAAAACTATTGAGGTCATAGCATACCTTCTTTATCGTAAGGAACAGAATCCGAATGAGAAAGGAGGGATCCTTATTATTTGTCCAACTTCTGTTTTATTCAATTGGAAAAGAGAAATTGAAAAGTTCGCTCCAAATCTAGAAGTAATTATTCATCACGGTTATGATAGAACAAAAGATCTCAAAAAGATTTCCGAGTTCTTAATACCACATCGAATCTTTTTAACTACTTTCGGAACTATTAGAAATGATATAGATTTCTTGGAAAAAATTAATTTTAGTGGGATTATTGTAGATGAAATTCAAAATATCAAAAATTACAATTCGAAACAGACTAAAGCGATATATAGATTACAAGGGAATTATAAAATTGGCTTAAGCGGTACTCCAATAGAGAATAGATTGATGGAATTATGGACTCTTTTTGAATTCTTGAATCCAGCTCTTTTGGGAGGCAGAAGTAAATTTCAAGACGATTTTATTCTTCCTATTGAAAGATATCAAGATCAAGACGCCGTTAAACGGTTAAAGAAATTAATTTCACCATTTATTCTACGCCGTTTAAAGACAGATAAGGCAATAATCAAAGATTTACCAGAAAAAAATGAAATGAAAATTTATGTAAATCTTAGTGACGTTCAAGCAAAATTGTACAAGGATCTTATTGAGGAGACCTTTAAAAACTTGAAAAGTATTATTTCAGATAAAATGAATGTTCTTACCTTGCTGGTTAAACTAAAACAAATCTGCAATCATCCATATCAATATCAAAAAAAATCCCTTCCATCATTTGATAATGGTATAAAAATGAAAGATTTTGTCTCTGAATCTTATAAATTAGAAAGGTTAATCGAAATGATTGAGGAAGTAATTTCAAATGGAGAAAAAGCACTCATTTTTACTCAATTCAAACAAATGGGGGATATCATTTATGAAATCTTAAACCAAAAATATAAATTCAATATTCTCTACTTTCATGGAGGAGTACCGGAAAAACATAGAAGAGAGATCGTTGATAACTTTCAATCAGATAATATTGACAGCGCTCCAATTATGGTTCTTTCATTGAGAGCAGGTGGTACTGGCTTAAACCTTACACAAGCTACAACTGTATTTCATTATGACAGATGGTGGAATCCTGCGGTAGAGGATCAGGCTACAGATCGGGCATATCGCATTGGTCAAAAATCTCCTGTAAATGTTTATAAGTTCATAACTAATGGCACAATTGAAGAAAAAATCGATGACTTATTGGAGGAAAAGAGAAATCTAGCAGACAAAATAATAATATCAAGTGGCGAATCTTGGATTTCAGATCTTAATATTGAAAAATTAAAGGAATTACTTACCTTTAGTAGATCGATTTAATAAAATAACGATAAAAATGAAATGAGGTATAAAAATGGATAAAAATAATTATAGAAGGAGCATAAAAAAGAAAAAAAATGAAAATATTCATAAAAATTACTATGATAAGAAAAGAACTCATGAGGAAGTTAAACAAATTAAAGAAAATTTAGTGAATTTTGCTGCAACCTCCTGGGGTAAGGAATGGATCCTCTCAATCTTAAATATAGGACGCCCCTTTAGAATGCAGCGGGGGATTGAGTATGCAAAAGATGATAAACGGATTGAAAATCTTAGAATTAATAAAGGTCAAATTTTCTCAACGGTACAGGGAACAGCCCCCACTCCATATCGAGTAAAAATTAATTTTGAAATTATTCCAGAAGAGATATGGAAAGTTATATTAGAGGAACTTGCAAGCAAATCCTCAAATTTAATTCAACTTTTAGAAGGATCCTTACCGGAAGATATTGTTAAAATTTTCGAAAAGAACAATTTTCCCTTATTTCCCGATGCTATCAAGGGATTAGATGCGGAATGTTCCTGCCCTGATAAAGAAATTCCTTGTAAACATATTGCTTCAGTGATTTTATATATTTCCAAGGTTCTGGACTACGATCCTTTTATATTGTTAAAAATAAAAGGAAAATCTAAAAAAGAGATCTTAAGTGAATTGCGATTAATCCCGCAAAATGGAGAAAAATCAATTTCTAAAGAGATAAAATTAAAGTCTGAGAAGAACGAAAAAATGCAATTTTCGTTTAATGTACCTAAAATGGAAATTCAAGAGATAGTATCAAATGATTCACATTCAAAAATTTCTGCAAGTTTCAATGAAATTGGATTTAAGTTTAGAAAACCAGGTAAATATATTGAGACTTTAGAAAATTTGGGAATTCCTCCAAACATTCCTAATCCCCAAGCATTTTCAATTGTCTTAAAGGGGATATATCAGACTATTACATCAGAATTCTATAAAAAATCATTAAAAACTTAGGATTTGAAAAAGTATGAGAAAAAAAATTTTAATTCCATAAATGTAATTGAAGGAAGTTGAAATTAGGAGAAACTTCTTTTTCTATAATAATTTTTTAAAATTTTATCCCATTTTTCCGCTAAATCCGTCAAATCTGTCTCTTTAAATAAATTAACGGCTCGCTCTAAAATCTTGGCAATATTATTTTCATATTTTATAATTTCATTATCAACCATAATAAAAATAAGAGAGAAAAGAAGAATTATAAAATGTAATATTACCGTGATGACGGGATTATATAATTGAGAGGCATATTTGAAAAATATCTAAGTATATATTTACAACTGAATAACTATCTTTTTTAAAAAATTAACTTTAAATTATTTAAAATTATTATCATTTTATTTAAGATAAGCAAATTAGAAAGGTTGTAGTAGAAACTTGGAAAGTCTCTTTCGAACGCTCTTGAGAAATTATATGAATGATGTTAGTGGGGTTATAGCAGTTGCGATATGCGATAGAGATGGGTTAATTATTTCTAGCGAGGATAGAGCAGAATTCAATAATGAATCAATAATTGGAGTATTATCTGCTGTTCTTGACAGCTATATTGAGAGAATTAAGAATGAATTTGGAACAGAAAGTAGTTTTATGAATATCACAACAACCGGAGATAAAAAATTTGCATATTGTTCAATGGGACCGAATTCCATTTTGACTACGATTGCTACTCTTAACACTTCCGATGTAGAATTACGGGTTTATTCAGAACATATTGCGGGTAAAATTGAATTAATAATAGCTGGAACTGATAATGTATCTCTGGAAATACCTGAGATCATCAGAACTCTTTCTAAAGTTAAAGAAGGAAAGTTACCCGCAGGAGATTTTTCCACAAAGCTAATTTTGACCGGGGATTATTGTGTGGGAAAAACCTCATTAATAAAACGATTTGTTGAAAATAAATTTCAAGAGAGTTACCTTAGTACACTTGGAATTGAACTATCGAAAAAGACTTTAGATGTTGGAGAAACTACGTATGTTAATTTTATAATCTGGGATATCGCAGGTCAGAAAACCCAAATGGGCCCTTATAGAAAACGTTTTTATAGTGGAGCTAATTCTGCGTTCATAGTAATTGACAGAACACGTGAAGGAAATTTAAAGAGTATAGAATATTGGTATAATGATATTAAGGACTCAATAAATATTAATATCCCAATTGTGATTGTAGGAAATAAATCCGATTTAGAAGAAGAAATCGTAATTAGTGAAAGTGAAATCAAAGAGATAGCAGATAAATATGGATTCCATTATATTCTAACTTCTGCGAGAACCGGAGACAACGTAAACGATGCGTTTCTTTATATTGCTTATCGTTTTTTAGAAATGGTGTAATTATTTTTTAAGGTTTTAATTTAGAATATCCTCCTTTATTAAATTTGTATCGTTAATTTTATTATAAATTATATCATAATAGTTGATATCGAATCATTATAATATGAGGTGGTAAAGCAATAGTCTTAACTGTGTTATTCAATGATATACACGCTCAGTGAAATACTCGAGGATACTTAATGGGATTCTCAGTAAAAGAGATTACATTTAAACAAAAACACCTATTATATTTAACAGAACCCGAATTAGCTGGACCATGGTTTAGTTTTAAACTCAAAGGAAAAAGAATTGGAACAATACCTGTGGTATTAAAAAATATTGAACCCACTCCAATATATCAATTAGTCAATAGCAGAAAAGGTACAAAGATTGATAGAATTACATTAGATTTTGATATTAGAGAATATCTTAAAAAACTTATTAACGAAAAGAAATTAAAACCACTCGAATTTAAAGATGAAAAACATTTAATTCGATTATATATTGATATTTTCTTGCGGAGAGGTCAGGCACCCTATATGAACACATACTTTACTTTAAAAAACGACTCTGACTTTAATTTAATAGATTTTTCTATGTTTTTCATATTTGACTTTGATATTAATGGTTTAAAGGGTTTCGACGATGATTTATCAGGATATGATGAAGAAAATGATATAATTTATCAATTCGATAAAACAGGGGTATTTGGAGGTTTTTCCACTATTTCAAAACCAACCTATTTTGAAACTAAACTGACAAAAGACTTCGAGATTGGAGAAAAACGATTAACTTTATCAAATACTTTAGCACAAAATGAAGGTGAAATAGTATCTGCTTTACAAATCGAATTCAAAACACTTGAACCAGAACACTCCTTTCAAACGGCATTGACGATATCTGGAGGTTTTAGTAAGGAAGAATTATTTGAAAATATAAATAATGGAAAAAGAGATGCAATAAAATACTTAAGCCAGGTTTATAGGTCAGTGAGATCAGAACAAAGAAATAAACAGGAAGAAGCGTTTATAAAATTGAATCTTCAAAAAGCTGAGGGTTGTAAAGATTGATAAATCCCTATAATGATTCAAATAAAAAAATCCTAATGGAACGTTATTTGATGAATACCTTGCGTCGGCGAGGATTTATTTAAAATATAAAATTATTTATATAAATATGAGTAAAATAAAAATAAAATATGAAAAAAACTAATTATTTGATTTAATTTTCTACTTTTTTCTTTGATTTTAAGTTGAGATAAGTATCTTCAAGTATGTTTAGGAACTCGATTAAAACTTTATCGCTTTGAGATTTTTGTTCATATGCCGTCTTAATCCCTTTTAAAATATATTTTGGA
>SDNV01000029.1 GCA_004524515.1 Promethearchaeota archaeon | reverse complement strand
AGTAACACCGAGGAAAATATGTTATTAGCTTTTGAAGATTTAATTAATATCGGTATTGATTTCCCTTGTTATCCTCAACTTGTAGCAATGAATCCTCAATTTCTTTCACCGTTAGCTAAAATTATTGATCCATTAGAGGAAGTTAAACCTGATGTTTTTTATCTAGGAGATGATTTCAAGATACCAGATAAACCCGTAGCCTTGGAATATGGACAATTCATCATCGATTTTTTAAATAAATATTCTCACCTTAAGGAATCTATTAAGGGTACAAAGGCATGTTTGACTGGACCATTTACCTTGGCAAGCGAAATACTATTACGAGAAAAATTAACTCAAGGTGTAGAACTTAAAATATTTAATGAACATCGAGCAATAATGGTGGATTGGATTGTTGATAAATTTGCTGAGATTATGAAAAAAATTGGTAAAGCTTATAATGATATGGGAATAAATATTATCTCTATGGATGAACCAATATTAGGATTGTTAGTAGGTAGAAAAATTTTCTTTCATTCAGAAGATTTCATAATTGAAACATTAAATAAAGCGTTATCTGAGATTAAAGGTTTGTCTTCTGTCCATGTTTGTGGAAGAATTAGCCCTAACTTACGAGATCTTCTTTTAAAAACTGATTTAAAAATTTTAGATCATGAATTTCGAACAAGTGAAGTAAATTTTAATATATTTGAAAAAAAGCATTTGGAAGAAAATAATAAATTCTTAGCGATGGGTACTATCCAAACAAATTTATCTCCTATGAAAGATGCAAGCGTAAATGATTATATTGAAAAAATTGACTTCTTGAAAAAATATATTAGCAAAGGAATCGATCAATTTGGAAAAGAAAATTTATTTATAAAGCCCGATTGCGGATTTAAAAGTCTACTTGAAGGATTTGGTGAAAAATTTGCTTATGAGATAGCTATAAGAAAATTAAATAATATGGTATTAGCAGTCAAAGAACTTAAATAAAATATTTTTAAACAATAAGGTAAATTCTACTAAAAAGTAAATTTAATTATCAAGAAGGGTTATTCACTTAGTTCTTTTCTTAATTTATCTATTTCTTCTTGAAGTTTTGCTTTTGATTTAATCTCTTCTTCTTCAGATTCGAGTTCTATATCTGAAATATACTCAGGCAGTTCTCCCGAAGGTACTGATGGCATTGAACCACTAGCATCCAATAACATTTCTGTTTCTAGCTGATCAAGCATATCTGAAACATCAATGCCAAGATCAATCTCTAGGTCCCCGGCAAGGATATCTCCCGCTTCTTCAATCTCAGATACATACATTTCAGAATCTTCTGCAATTTCTGCAATAACTTCAGGTGATGCTTTAGTTGCAATTGTTTTTAATTCATCTCTCATTTTTGCCATAAAGTTACCCGATTGAGCTATTGCAGTACCTTCTTCCATAGCTTCTATTTGTCTGTCAAATTTTGCTCTAATATTATTAGTTCTATCAACTTTTATTTGATATTGTTTATATTGAACTAAGAAACTTTTTGCACGTTCTCTTTCCCCTCTTTGTAAGGCAATCTTAGCATTTTTTCTACTTACTTCGGCTCTTTTTTGATAATTTTTAGAACGAATACCTAATTGACGAGTATATCTCTTGACTTGAGTGACTAGCTTATCTTTCTCCTCCGCTTTCCGGGGAAATAAGCGAGATTTAAATTTTGCCATTTTTTATCTACTCTTATAATTTTGTGTATTCCTTTTTATAATATTAATAAATTTACTAATTTTTAAAAATTTGTTTCGAAATTTAACCTTTAAACTAAATAGACAATATTAGACTTGATAAAAAAAACTTTCATAGACCAATAACTATAAAGTTGAATAGAAAATCATATATTATCAATTTTTTTCTATAAAGAGAATTTAAATATTTAATATATTTTTCACGTTTTTTTTGTTGCCACCTTAAGAAGTTGTGAAGTTCCAATGCATATTAACTCTCCTTTATCGTTGTAAATTTTCGATTCACAGAAAGAAATATTCTTTCCACTTCTAAGACATTCTGCTTTGGCAATCAAAGTTCCTTTAGATACGGGTTTAAGGTAAGATACTTGTAAATCTATTGTAGTCACCCAACCCTCCGGATAAATAAGAGAAAATGCTGCACAAGCGCACGTAGAATCAATCATAGAAGCGAGAACCCCCCCATGGATCATTCCATTTTGAGTTAAGGCTTCTCTAATATCCATTTCAAAATGAGCATGTCCATCTTTAATTTCTATAAGCTTGAAACCGAGAGTTCTATAAAACGGAATACGGTCAATAAGAGATGCTTTTAAGTCATCCATTTTAATTTCAATATTTTATGATTTACATTCATTAATAATTGGGTTTTTAACAATTTTATTATATCATTGGTTTTCTAATTCTATGGTATCTTGAAAAGAGTATTATACATTAAATTCTTATATTAACTATAATGTTTCGAATTTAATAGTTTAAAACTTGATGTCCTATGAAGAGAATAATTTTAAATTTCGAGAAAAAACCAAGAGATTTTAAAGAATTAGTGCAAGAGGCCTTTAATAAAGACATACTCAATTTTATGGTATCAAAAGAAACCTATTCTGAGTTTGAAAAAATAGAACGAATTTCACTTTATACTAAAGACGATGAAATTCCAGCACAATTTTTAGTTTTTAGAGATATCACAAAATTAGAGAAAGAATTATCTGAAAAATCTATTCCTACAAACAATTTAGGATTTTACATGGAATTGAAAACAAAAGAGGATGAACAAATTATAATTGATTTATCAAAAAAAAATCAATTGGATTTCATAATTGTATCAGCTAAAGATTGGAAAATTATTCCTTTTGAGAACTTGATAGCCGAAATGCATAAAAATGATACTAGTTTGATAGCTGATGTAGAAACTGTTACGGATGCTGAATTAATGTTGAAAACCCTGGAAATTGGTGTTGATGGCATACTTATGACTCCCCAGAATGTAAATGATATTGTTGATTTGAAAAATCTTATTGAAACTGGATTTAAATTGGAAATGAGTAAAGCTAATGTTTTAAGTATTCAAAATATCCCAGAAAGCGAGAGAGTATGCGTTGATACTACATCTCTATTAAAAAGAGGTGAAGGGATGCTTGTGGGAAGTACAGCAATGGGTTTTGCTCTAATTCATGCAGAGGTGTTTGAGACTCAATTTGTTTCCTCTCGCCCGTTCAGAGTTAATGCTGGAGACGTATCTGCCTATATTTTAGTACCTGGTGAGGATCCTAAAACCTATCGAACCAATTATTTGAGCGAATTAAAAGGTGGAGATAAAGTTCTTGTGGTTGATACTGATGGGAATGCTCGGATTGTTTTCGTAGGTAGGATTAAAATTGAAACTCGCCCAATGCTCCGGTTTGAGCTAGAAATAATAAAAGGAGAGAAAAAAATTCCAATTAATTGTATATGTCAAAATGCTGAAACAATTCGATTAGTGGATGTGGATGGAAATGCTAAATCGGTGGTTGATATTAAAGTTGGAGATCAAGTGCTAGTTCATATTGGTCCAGGAGCAACCCACTTTGGAACTGCTATTAATGAGAATATTATCGAAAAATAAAAAATTAAATTCATAAACTCTTTATAAGAGATCAAAACCTTTGAAAATGTAAAATAACTGAAAATTTTAATTAATATTTAACTATGACAACATACTGGGCACCACTACTTCATATATATCAACCCCCTACTCAAGATATCAAAATTTTGCGCTTGATCAACGAGGAATGTTATAAACCTTTATTTTCTGTTATTGATGAGCATGATAATGCCAAATTCACATTAAACATAAATGCGGTCCTTATTGAAATGTTATATGATTATGGATTAAGCGATACTATGCATTTAATAAAAAATTTAGTTTCTGAAAACAAAATTGAAATAGTGGGAACCGCAAAATTTCATCCCATTCTACCATTAATTCCTAGAAAAGAAGCCTATCATCAGATTCGAATGAATGAAGAAATTAATAGAAAAGAATTTGGCAATATTTGGGAAAAAAAAGGATTTTTCCCGCCTGAACTGGCAATTTCATCTAAGATTGCAAAAATCGTGCATGATCTTGGCTATAAATGGATACTTCAGAGTGGAATTGCCTGTCCAGTTGAAGAAAAAGGAGTCGATTGGCCATATGATAAAATTTATTGTTCCCCAAATGGGCTTCAATTATTTTTTAGAGATGATATTTTAAGTAATAAAATTTCATTTAAGAAAATCACGGCGAAAGAATTTTTTGAGGATATAAGGGTAAAATATAAGGATAAAATAAGTGAGAAAAAGAATATTTATATCCAAACGGCTATGGATGGAGAGACTTTTGGACATCATATTAAGAACTATGAAAAAACTTTTCTCTCAAAAATCTTAGAAATGATTGCCCAACAAGATGATATTCAAACTATTTTTATTTCTAATTTAGACCAAAAATTTCCAGTTGCGAAAAAAACTATTATCCCTAAAGAATCTAGTTGGAGTACCACTTATGAAGATTTATTAAATAATATCCCATATCCTTTATGGAAACATCCTGATAATAATATTCATAAATATTATTGGAAAATTGTAAAAAGTCTAAATAAACTAATAAGTATAGCTGATAATTTGGATTTAACCGAGAATTGGGAAGTAGAAAACTATTACAACACTGCTAGGTGGTTTTATGATAGAGGATTACATTCATGTCCTATTTGGTGGGCTAATCCCCAAAATGGAACCTGGAGTCCTAACTTAATTTATAATGGGTTAGAGCTATTATTAAAAGCAGCATTAAATGCTCAAATGGCTTTGGTTCATGCTAATAAAGATAATGGGGATGCAAATTTTGATTCAATTTCCTACTATCATGGACTTTTATTAATGGAATTATACTCTATAACTAAGAAAAATCTTAAAAAATCTAAACCTATTTAAAACTATTTAGGATATTAGCATAAATTATATAATCTTAATTTCACATAATACACAAGATAAAAAACAGTTCAAATTATTTATCATAAATTATTTTTATAGATATCAATTTAAATTTTGATGAGTCATGTCTGAGAAAAACGACAATTTAGTAAATTATTGTGTGTATTGCGGAGCTGAAGTACAGAAAGGAAAAGCTTATTGTCCAAATTGTGGTAAATTGGTTATAGAGATAAAAAAAATGAAAGAACAAATAACTAAGGAACCTATAGTTGAAAGACCGTCAGCTTTAGAAAAAGGAGGGATTTCTAGAAAATGTCCCGGTTGTGGGTCAATAATCACATCAACTATTTTAGATCAATGTCCTATCTGTAACACCCTTTTAGAACCAATTCCAGAATCTCAGAAAATTAGACCCACACGTACTGGTTTTGTTTTTACAAAAGAAAAACTAGAACCTGAACAGGCTTTTCTTCTGAAACATGATTCATGGAATTTAAAGGAAGGAATAAACGTTTTTACTAATAGTATTTTGATCTATATAACAGTTCAGTTATTTTTAATAATGTTTATATGGTTTCAATTAGGATATGGCGATACCGATCAATCTACAGTTTCCGAAATAACCATTTTTATGATAATTATAAGCCAAATTCCCGGAATATTATTAGGTATATTTCCACTATGGTATATCAAAGCCAATAAACATTCTTTTGAGAAATTAGGATTTCCTGTGAAAGATAAGAAATTATTTTTAGCTCTCGTCATAGGGTTGTCAGGAGCAATTGGTCTAGTAGCAATTAATATTTTTTCCAATTTTATAAATGTCTTCTTGTATGAATTAGGGTTAAATTTTTTCGATATCCAAGAATATATGGATATGGAGACTAAAGCAATTCAAAGTGCCGGGATTTGGATCATAATATTAGTAGCAGAATTAATATTAGCATCGATATCTGTTGAAATAGTATTTAGAGGCGTATTACATAACACTTTACGAGAGAAATTTGGTGCAAAAAATAATAATGGCAGAATTTTAACAATTTTAATAGTTGCGTTAGTATATTCGGGAATATATCTGTTATTCTCATTTCCGATAGGGATTTTTTTTATAATTTCAAATTTTTTAGTTTTTGTATTTCTAGGGATTCTTTATGAATTAAACGGAAATATATATAATACGATAATAGCCAGTATTTTTTATGATATAATTTTGATTCTGGTAATTCTATACCTCTAATTTTTCTTTTAAATCAATTTAATGTTTTATTATAAATATATAAACTTAATAATTAGAAAAATAAAGTATCTCTAGTACTATTATTTATATTCGGAATTATAATTTCTACGACAAAATTCACCGCATTCGGAGAATATAATATTGAGTAAAACTGTATATAGGAATAAGGGTAGCAAAGACAATATCATCATATCTATAGCAGGAGCTCATGGTGTAGGGAAATCAACAATTTATAATATATTAAAGAAAAGATTAGAAGATAATAACAAATTTAAATTCTTTCCTGAGAGATATAAAAAGAGGCCCCCATTTCCATTTGGTTCTTCTAATAAACAAACTGCATTTAGAAGTGAACTTCATTTTCTTCAACAATTAATTCGAAGAAATAGAAGCATTAAAAATTATGATAATAAATATAATGGAAGGATATTAATTTTAGACCGCACACCTATCTGCGTTTTGATTTATTCAAAAAGTTTAAATTTAAAAGAAAAGGATTATCAATTGATTTTTGATACCTATAATTCTATTGAATGGAAAGAGGATTATATTATTTACTTAACTGCCAGCGCAGATACAATTTTAAAGAGAATCATTCAAAGAGGCTCATTAGAAAAAATAAGAAGAGAATGGAACGAGACAAAAAAGAAATACCTCATAACAATTCTTTCTTATTATAATCAATTTTTATCCTCTAAAGAAATTAAAAGAAAAGTGTTTATTATCGATACCGAAGGATTAACTCCAGAGCAAGTAACGGAAAAAATAGTACAAATTTTTGAGGCATTATCTGGATATATGTTTAAAAAATCTTTTAAGCTTCCAAAGGCTCAAATGAGCTTAGTTAAGTTTTTAAAATAAAATAAATTGAAAAGATGATAAAATATATTAGGATATGTTTTTAAGATATACTTAGAGTAAACATTGAATATTTCATTTTTATTATACGAGAAGATTAAATAAAAATAAGAGAAAAAATGTCGTCGTTGGCAGAAGATATTCGAATTAAAATGATGAGCATTTTAAAAGAAGAAGAACTAAAAACAGATCTAGATAATTTATCCGTTTTATCTACAGTTGGTATGAAAGTAGCAACTTCAAATTCCTCTGAATTGGATGCAGATGCGGTCTCAGCATCAAGTACTGCCTTAATAGATTTAGGGTTAAGACTTTCAGAAGCCACAAATCACGGGGCATTAAAGGAAATTATTTTACATAATAATGCGGGTTATAGCATTTTAATGGCTATAAATGAAGAGTATATTGTATTTGGGGGTTTAAAAACTGTTTATAGAATAGGATATTATTTAGGTTATGTACGAGAATTAGCTAAAAAACTAAGTATTTTAATTTCTGGTGCCGAAATTAGTGAAATGGCATTATCATTGAAAGAGGAAGAAGAATTTGAAAAATTAGAAAAACTAAAAGAAGAAACGGCATCTAGTAGAATATCGATGCCTTCTGCAGAACAAGACAAACAAGCAATGGATGAATTATTAGGATTCTTAGATGATTGGGATAAAGAAGAGATGGAGGCAATGGGTGTTGAAGAATTTGAAGAGCTTGAGTCAAATAATATTGTTTCTATTCCTAAATCAGTATCAATAGGGTTACCTAAAGCAAATGAAACCGTTTCCATACCAGAAGAAGTCGTTAAAGAATTGAAGCAAGAAACTAAATCAAAATTTAAGTTGTATGAAGAGGAAGTACCTCCTGTTCCTCTTGAAGATTACACACCAATGGAAATAGAAGATAAAACTTCTCAGGAGCCAACATCTCCTATTGGTGAGTATGATGAGATAACAACACCCAAAACTCCTACAATGGTTCAACCAAAAAAAATGACTTCACAAGAGCAAATACCTTCGTTTGATAATCTCAAACCTCCTGATTTTGAGGCATCCGCTACCGAATATGATACTGAATTTGTTTTGGAAGAAGAATCTGAAGCTTTAGATTCAGTTCTAAAAGATCTTGGTTGGGAAGAAGAAGAATAATTGACCACATTTACAAATAAATTCAAATAGAATTTTGTTCTTATCTATTTAAAATGAATTGAACTCCTATTATAAGTAAATAAAATTAAATAAAAATTAACTATAATAAAATTTTAAAAAACTTAAACTTTAATATCGGCGATCTTTTACAAGAATTTTAATCTTTAAGGCCTCTGGGCCTTTCTCACTTTTCAAATTCTCCTTTAATTCAAATTCGACGAGATCACCAATTTCTAATTTTTTAAAGCCATCCATTTCGATATTAGAGAAGTGAACAAATATATCTTCTTGCCCATTCGCAGATATGAAGCCATATCCTTTTCTCGCATCAAACCATTTTACCCATCCGGTTAATTTTTCGCCTGTAGAATTGTTATCTGCCATATTATTAACACATTGTCAAAATTAATTCGTTTATAAGAATTTATAACAAATTTAGTACTTAATTTAAGTTTATTAATGGTATTATAAAAAAAAATAAATTCTAATTTTAAAATCTTTTTAATACTTCTCTTTATTATTCTCCCAAATTAATAACAAAAATATAGAATACCTCATTATATTAGATAGGATTACTTAATAAAAATGGAATATGAACATATTAGATCAAGTTTTGGAGATATATCAGAGATATTATATTTGCCCATATTGTCTTGGGAGAATGTTTGCTCTTTTAGGAACAAATACTACTAATTTTGAAAGAGCAAATTCTTTACTTCTTTCCTTAACTTTAGAAAATCATAGGATTTTCCTTACAAATAAAAATAGTGAAGAAAACAAAGCAGTAGAAAATTTAAAGATCCTTGCTGAAAAAGCAAGATTTTTACCTGCTCAAAAAGTTCTGGAAAAAGAAGGTTTTGATGTATCAACTTCTAACTCTATTAAAAAATGCTATTTGTGCCAAGATATTTATCTAAATTTGCAAAAATTTGTTGATGATGTGATAGAAAAAACAAAAGAATATGAATTCAAGACCTTTCTGTGTGGAACTAACCTGGATTCAAAAATCGTAAATAAAGAGGATAATTTTAAGGCAGAATTCTCTTTATTAGAATCTGAATCTTTTAAAAGCCATTTTAATAGAGAAGTCGGAAAATTAATATCAGATGCGTTAAATAAATTACCTGACTTTGAGAACCCGGATTTAGTTATTATCTTTTCTTTAAATTATAATGAATATGAAATTCAATTGATCATACGCTCTCTCTTTATATCTGGAAGATATAATAAATTAATTAGAGGTATTCCTCAAACACGTTGGCTTTGTAGAAAATGTCAAGGAGAGGGATGTGAAAGTTGTGATTTTACAGGAAAACAATACAACACTAGTGTAGAAGAACTAGTAAGTCCTATATTTATTAAAGAGTCTAAGGCGGCTGATTCAAAATTTCATGGTGCTGGCAGAGAAGATATAGATGTAAGAATGTTAGGAGATGGAAGACCCTTTATTCTTGAATTAAAACAACCTAAATTAAGAAGTTTAGATTTAAATTATATTCAAGAAGAAATTAATACGAATCAAATTGGAAAAATTAAAATTTCAAACTTGAATTATAGCAATAAAAAAGAAGTCATTGATTTAAAAGCCAATGCAGAAAATACTAAAAAACGATATTCTGCCATAGTTCAGGCTGAGAAAGCTATAGATAAAACTAATTTTGAAGATAAATTAACATTAGCGAAGAATATAATGGAGAATAAAAAAGTATATCAACAAACTCCAAATAGAGTATCTCATCGAAGAGCTGATATAATAAGAGAAAAATTCATTTACAAATTAAAAGGGGAATATATAAATTCAAATTTGTTCAAATTAATGATTGAAACTCAAGGGGGTACTTATATTAAAGAATTGATTAATGGTGATAATGGGCGCACTAAACCGTCTTTTTCAGAAATATTTGGCAACACATTAATTTGTAAACAATTAGACGTATTAGATATAAATGACTAATTTAATTGGTTAAATGCTTAAATCATAAAATAAATAAATTATGTAACATACTGTTTCTAAATATCGAGTTTTTATATAAAAAAAAGTTGATGCGCAATTACACTGCATAAAGGATATAGAAATAAAACAAGAAAACGGCACAAAAAACATATACGTGCTAGAGGATTAGGTTCTATTGAAAAATTCTTAGAAGACTATAATATTAATGATAAAGTCGATATTATAACCGATCCATCAAGCCATAAACGTGGAATGCCCCATAGAAGATATCACGGCCGAACGGGCGTTATCATTGGAGTAAGAGGTCGCTGCTTTGAAGTTGAGGTCAAATTAGGAAATTCTAAAAAATTATTAATTGTTGGGAAAGAACATCTAAGGTTAAATTCTATTTCTATTAAGAATTAGAGCATTTTATAAAGAGGTTTAAGTGATTCTAATGTCTGGAAGAAAATTAAATGAAAAAACAGTTTCTATTCCAGAAGTTAAAAAAATTATGGAAACTGTCAAGGAAAGGGTAACAGAAATTGATGATGAAGGAATGTCTCATTTTCAAGAGATAACTTATGGTTATGTTAATCAATTTGCTAAGATGTCCGAAAAGGATGCAATAAAGATTAAAAAATATCTTATGGACAAATATGATATAGAAGAGATTTTTGCAATTAACATTATAAATATTAATCCTCAATCTATACCTGAATTAAGAATTATCCTTGAGAAGAGCTATACTGGCAAATCACTAAATGATGATCAGCTTTTAGAAATGATTTCTCAAATTCAAGAATTAAAAACCTCATAATTTATAATTAATCGTATATAAATCCTAATAATTTACATTATTACATCGAAGACTTTATAAATTTAGATTGTTTTTAATTTTAATGAGCAATCCTATATTAAAATAGTAAATAAAGGGATATTTTAAACAAATAAAATTATTATGGTACTCGGAAAAGTAAAAAAGAAGAGAATTAGTGAGTATAATGGAAAGAAGAGACCGATACAGAAGGCCACCTCGCAGAAGAGATTACCAAAAAAAATATCCGAGAAAAAAAAAGCAATTTATAAAAAAAACTCGGGAAGTTGTTATTTTAGATGTATTATTACATGGCCATCCAGAAGAAGATAAACCTAGTTGGACAAAGACTCCTTTAGCTCAAGTCCTTACTTTTCCTGATTTTGTCCTTTATGAAGTTAAAATCAATAAATCCCCAAATCTAGTTTTAAAACCTGAGGAAAAAAAAACTTATGAAGAATTCATAAAACAAAATAAATTAAGAGATGTAATAAAAAAAATTGATTATGAAGAATTAACAAATACCGCTAAAGCATTAATACAACCAATATTGGAAAAAGAAATCTTAAATTATGAGGAAGAATTCATAAATTTCTTTAATAATTCCACTTCTATAACCCCTAGAATGCATGCTCTAAAACTTTTACCGGGTATTGGAAAAAAGCATATGTGGGAAATTATCGAAGAGAGAGAAAAGCAAAAATTCTCTTCATTTGAGGATATTGCCAATCGTACAAGTACTTCAAATCCTACCAAACAAATTGCGCTTAGAATCATTAAAGAACTTCAGAGAGAGGGTATAAAATATTATCTGTTTTCAAAAACCCAAAAATATGAATAGTTTAACTTAAAAATAAAATGAATAGAAAAGAAGTACTCTTTAATTTAAAAGAAATTAATTTAAATCCCTCAAAATCTTTAGGTCAAAATTTTCTAATTGATAACAAAATAAGGAATTTTATAATTGATCAGGCTGAGATTCTTAAAAACGATATTATTTTAGAAATAGGACCTGGATTAGGGGCTCTTACTGAAAGACTTGTTGAAAAAGCAAAGAAAGTATATTCCATTGAAATTGATTCAAGACTTTGTACATTTTTGAAACATCGATTCTTCAACAAGGAAAATTTAGAAATAATAAACGATGATATTCTTAATATTAACATCCCTTATCATAATAAAGTCGTCTCTAATTTACCTTACACTATCACGGGGCCAATCTTTGAAAAAGTATTCTTTAAGAAAAATCCTCCACAAGGAATTTTAACTATCGAAAAAAGTATAGCGGAGAGAATATTTTTCAAAAATAATTATAAACTTTTTTCTAGAATAACAATTAGCGTAAATTCATTTATGAATCCAGTTAAAAAATTTAAAATCCCGAAAAACTCATTTTATCCCATGCCTACTATTGATCTAAGTTTAATAATTCTTTCCCCAAAAATAACAATCAATAACTTTTTGGTTGAAAATGAAACAAGATCATTTTATTTAAAATTTCTCGGTGGAGTTATGCCATATAAAAATAAAAATCTTGTTAATGCTTTGGAATTATATTTTAAAAAAAAATTAAACCTTGACTTAAATAAAAATGATATAAAATCTATTTTAAATGAAAAAAATATCAACAATAATAAGGTTTATAGTTTTGATATCGAAGATTTTGTGAAAATAAGTAAAATCTTTTATGAAAAAACAAAAATAGATAAGTAAGTGACTTAACATTAATATTTTCCCTGATCCTATTGTAGATTATGATTTTGAGAATGTTTATCGACCTTCAGATGATACTTATTTAGTTGTCGATTATTTCAAATATCATATTGATTTTGATTTTTTTGATGGATTACCCATAGAAAATATTAAAAAAATTTTAGATATGGGGACTGGAGTAGGTTATATTGCTTTATCCTTACAAATTATCAAGAATATAATTCCAAAATTCAAACCTAAAATTTATGCTTCAGATATTTTAGAAGAGGCTATTAAGATTTCTAAACATAATGAGAAACTGAATAATTTTGAGAATGAAATCGAGTTTATCATTTCTGATCTCTTTAAATCTTTTCCCATATATCTTAAACAATCATTTGATGTAATTATTTTTAATCCTCCTTATTTACCTTCCTTTAGTTTCAAATCTGAATCTAATAGTAGTTTAAAAGAAGATTTAAGTTGGGATGGGGGGCAATATGGATATGAAATTTTTGTTAATTTTTTAGATCAAGCTAAAGATTTCCTTAGTTTAAGAAAAAAATCCAGGATCTATTATATCTGCTCGAGTAGAACTGACTTAAAAAAATTATATGATATAATACAAAATAAGGGCTTTAAAAACAATGTCTTGGAAAAAAGACATATCTTTTTAGAAGATATATTCATAAACCGATTAGAAATCTATGATTAAAAGGGTCTTCTATTCCTTCGCTTTGCTAATAGTTTTATCCCATGCTCATTTAGGATTCTTATTAAACTATTAAATAGTAGATCAATTTCATCTGGTTTGAACACTGCTCTCTTATGTGCTTCAATTTGAGGGATTGGTAAACCATAATGATTGTTTAAATTCGAAATAGGCATGATAATAGATGAAATAAGGTCTGCTTTTTCAGAAGCTTTTTTTAAAGAATGTTTTTCTTCCATAAAAAACTCAATCCTACAGGGAGTATCATATTTTGCGGTTTTAAGGTAAAATGCATAAAAGGAGAGGGGGAAATAGTAAGGAATTTCCTTTTTAATACCTGTATCTCTAATTTTCTCAATTTCTCGCTTACAATTAAAAATACAACTTCTCTCTGCTCTATTTAGTATTTTATTAAATAAATCTAAGTCAGAAAAATAATCAATAATCTGTCTATAATTATTTTTTATAAAGTCGCTAAGATTGGATTTATTGGGTTTTAATAATTGAATTGAATCTCTTAATAAATGACATAATGCTGAAGTTCTTGTATCTTTTATAGAACCAATTAAAATAATTCCTCTCTCTTTACAGTTTAAATACAGTTTATGATATTCCTTCAATAATTTATCGTATTTTTCTGATATTTCAGGATCTTGTGAAAAAAGTAAATTTATAGGCATTATAACTATTGAACCGTCAATTATTATTAGATCAATATTGTCATTATTGGAATATTTAATCATATTGTTCAAAAGATTGATTTCCATAAATTTCATTTCGATATTGATTTTATCTTCTATAGCAATATCGTCTCGATTAATATAATTTCCTTGAACAGAATAATAATTAAATCCATTTAAATCAGGATAATACTTTATATCAGCAACATGATTTTCATAAAAATAATATTTAACTGCAATAGCTTTTAAAAATGAAAAGTCTACATTCATAAAGTTTTTTGCTACTGAACTTCCATCAACGCTTACTATATTCAATCCGCTAATATTTGACGAATTAACTTTTTTTTTTAAGAATTGCTCTTTAATAAAAAATTTTGGATACTCGATAAATGCGGAAAAGTCCAAAGAATTAATATTTTTAAGTATAGTTTTCCTAAACCTATTTTTTAATTTTTCAATCTCGATATATTCAAAAGCTATCTTCTTTAAATCCTTAGTAAGTAACTGTTCTTTGGTTAATCCGCAAATTTTACTCTTTTTATTTATAAAAACTTTGTCTAAATGTTGTTTATCCAATTCAATATTATTACTTCTAATTGTCATCATAGCTTCTAATAAATTAGTTAATAATAATAATGATGAGAGATTTGATTTTTTGATTTTTGTAATTTAAATGTAAAATTAAGTCATCTTGTAATATGGTTATAGAATTAGGTAAAGATCCTTGGATTTTAATTGGGTTAACGCTTGCAGAATTATTTTTACTATTAATTCCTGCTATTATCGCTAGTAGAGTAGAAAATACTTCCATTAAAGACGAGTTAGAATTTATGGGTATTAAAAAAACAGAAGACTCAATCTCAAAAATTTTCTTGAAAATCACTATTGGAATTATTCTAGGTTTTGTTTTCTTTTTTATAAGTGGATATATTGCTATTATTTTCCGAAATTGGATTGTAGAAAAGATATTTGGCAAAAGATTTGTAAAAGAGGGTCAACAAGGCTCCATAAGTACTGAACCAATGAAGTATAGTCCAATTCAAATCATAATTATCATAATTTTACAATTCATGATTGTAGCATTATGCGAAGAGGCATTCTTTCGAGGATTTATCATTAAAAAAATGGAAAAAAGAGTAAATACTGTTAGTGGAATCTTGTTTTCATCAATGTGTTTCGCAATTTATCATACTCCCCCATTTTTGGTTCCTATTACAACAATTATTACATATTTTGGATATTTTTTTACATTTGGCATCTTGTTATCAATAATTTTTAAATTTTTTAAAAATTCTTTAATTCTTTGTATTATTGCGCATGGACTGTTTAATGTCCTCATTATAATTTTTTAATTTGAATTAGATCATAAAAATATAAGATTTATTTTAGAGAAAAATTAAATATAGAATTATACAATTAATATCATATAATTAAGGTTGAAGTTTTTATTTTATTTTAATTTAAAAAAATATTCACGGTAAAAACGTTTTCACTAGCTATTATATTAAATTTCAGAAAGACATTATAGGATATATGAAAATCTATGACAGATTATGATTACACGTTTAAGGTGATGATGCTTGGAGATGCAAGTGTGGGGAAAACATCACTTACCCTTAGATATATTAGTGGATTTTTCCTTGAAGACCTTAAACTCACAATTGGAGTAGATTTTTATTCAAAAACAACAGATTTCAAGGATAAAAAAGTTAAGCTTCAAATCTGGGATTTTGGGGGAGAAGAACGATTTCGATTTCTCTTATCACAATATTGTAAAGGGGCGAATGGTGCCTTTTTTCTTTATGATATTACAAACCGCATAACTCTCGATCATTTACCAGATTGGACTCAAATAATTAGAGAACATGCTGGTGATATTCCTATAATGTTAATTGGATCTAAATTGGATTTAGAAAAATTTCGCTCTGTATCCCGAGAAGAGGGAATCCTTGCTGCTAAAAAATATAATTTATCTTCTTTTGTTGAATTATCATCCAAAACTGGACAAAATGTAGAAAAAGCATTTGATGTAATAACAGAAAATCTAATTGAAAGAGCTACAACAAAATTTGTCTAATGTTTCATTGATTTAGTAATTTTGATTGATTAAAATTAGCTTAATAATCTTTAATATGGTTTTTTAATTTTATTTTATATTAAAACTCAAACCCTTGGATTTCGATAAAACAGTATTTCATTAAGAATATGTTAGATTTAGAAAAGCTTTTCTCACCTAGGGCTGTAGGTATAATTGGGGTAAATGAAAAACAATATGGCGGAGGATATTTTCTTAGATGTTTAAAAAATATTGAATTTGATAAACCTCTCTATATTTTTAATCCTCGATTAAAGGGAAAAGAGTTAGAAGGAATAAGGGTATGGGGTTCTATTTCTGAAATTTCAGATACAATTGATTATTTAATACTAGCAGTACCGGCACGTTATTGTTCATCAATATTAGAAGAAATAGGAAAGAAAAATATACCTTTTGTAACTGTTTTTACATCAGGATTTTCCGAAATTGGGCGAGATGATTTAGAGGAAGAAATACTAAAAATAGCTAGGAAATATAATATTAGGATTATTGGCCCTAATTGTTTAGGAGTATATAATCCAAAATCTCGACTTTCATTTTCTCGATGGCACACAACAGATGCCGGAAATTTAGGGATTATAAGTCAAAGTGGTGGTTTATCTATTTATTTGTCTAATATGGCAATATATTCCTATGGGACATATATAAGTAAAATGGTTTCAATAGGAAATCAAATTGATTTAAATGTGGTAGACTTTTTAAACTACTTTTTAACTGATGAAGATACGAAAATAATAGGATTGTATCTTGAAAATATTAAAAGTCAGATTATTGGAAAAGAATTTATCCAGGTTGTCAAGCAATTATCATTGGAAAGAGAAAAACCAGTCATCTTATGGAAAGTAGGATACGGAGAATCTGCGAAAGAAGCAATCTTTTCTCATACTGGTGGAATGGCTGGTTCGACACAAATTTGGAAAGCTATTTCAAAACAAACAGGGGCAATATTAGTTCAAGATTCATTTGAATTGATAACTCTCGCTATGACTTTTAGATATCTGAATATCCATCAAGTTAATAGAAATTTAGGTATTGTGGCAGTAGGGGGAGGATCTTCTATTGAATTAACAGAACACATGGAAATATACAACCTAAAAGTTCCCAAATTAAATAAAAGTACAGTTTTAGAATTTCAGAATTTTTTACCTGATGTTAATACAATTATTAGAAATCCTTTGGATCTAGGAGGTAGTGGCATAAATCCAGAGATTTTTGCAAAATCTCTAATTACATTGGATAATGATCCAAATGTATCTATAGTAATTTTTATTAAACCATATTATTTTGATGATCAGTTTACCAATGCTATCCTTAATGCAAAATTAAAGATGAAGAAACCGTTAGTGTGTATAGCACATAAAGTTATGGACGATATAGATGATTATAAGGGGAAATTAAAATTTAAAAAAGAATTATTTAACATCGGGGTTCCAATTTTTGAATCTATTGAATTGACAGCTAAAGCACTTGATAGAATGTGTACTTATAAAGAACTTCTAGAAAAAAGAAAAAATTTTCATCAAAATACTAAATAATATCATAAAACAGCTGGTACTATTATAAAAAAAGATAAATTTGAAATTATAAGTATAAATTTATTTTATCCATGTCTTCTTTCATTCTTGAAAGTCTCATTTTTTGTCTCTCAGCTTCATCTTTTTCTTGTATTTCCTCGTCTAGATCTAAACCTTCTTCCTGATATGCTTTTTCAACCATCATTCCATATCTTATGGCATATGCTACTAATTCTGGAATAATTGATATCATACTTTTAAAACTAAAAATTGTACTTAAAGTGCTTAATCTATTAATCAATTCATTAAAGGGATCCTTATCAACATCAGGATTTTTCATAATTTCCATGATTCTTCTAAAAAGTACCTCATAAAGCATCTCAAGTTCTTCCTTAGTTAATTTATAATCTTCCATTTCTTAAATCTCCAATAGTTATGTAAATTAAATTAAATTAAAAAATGATTATTTTTCAATTTTTTTTCTTTCTTCAGTCTTATTAAATCAATAAATAAATTTTTTTTAATATTTTAAATTTGAATATATTTTTCATAATCATCATATAACAAATAAAGGGGTTTTTCATCTTCATCTATTTCGCCAAATCTATTGATATTTTTTAAAAATTTATTATCCGTGTAGTCGTCATTTACACTTGATACTTCACCAATAAGAACCTTACCATATCCTTCTTTTGCCTTGAAATTATGATATACTTTATTTTTTAATGTTATGGAATCCCCAGGATATAACTCTATAATAAACCCAGCTTCATAAGTCCTGCTCTCCCCATCAATAGAAACTTTAACCTGGGTATTTGCTAACTGTTCATCTTTAGTGGAATTATATATTTGAATCTGTAATATCCCTCCACCACGATTTATAATATCCTCGATTTTATTATAGTGGAAATGCATGGGTAATGCTTGTCCATCCTTTAAAATCATAATTTTTTCACAATAAGGTTTCCCTCCCTTTAGAATATCTTTAACATTACCATTCCTTATAGTAAAATGTAATAATCCAATTTTTGAGAAATCTTCGCTCCCATAATCAGTGATATCCCAACCCAATTTATTAATTATAATTTCTTGTATTTCCTTACCTTTATTTTTCCAATCTTTAATTGTCCAATAAGCAAATTTGGGCAGAAAAAATTTTTGATCTTCGAAAAATTTTACGGCTTCTCTCATTATTCTGTTTATATCAGATCTTTTCATTAAAATCACTAATTAAAATATAGAATAATTGTTTATTAATCATCAATATTTTGGTTTTCATTTCCTAAACAAGCTAATCTTTCCCGACATCTTAGCAATTTTTTCTCATGCAATACTTTAACCTTATTTTTCATTTCCCAGTATTCTTTACTCTGACCTTCGAGAGGATAATACCATAAAAATATCATTCCTATAAGTATAAACAATGCTGGTATTAACCCTATTAATAATTTTATGCCAAATATTGCACTTTCTGGTTGACTCCCTCCCGGTCCTAAATTTTGATTATACGCTGTAAGATAAAATACTAATCCTGAAATTGCTGCTGAAACTGATTGAGCTGGTTTCGTTACCAATGCATTCGTACCAAAATACATCCCTTCTCTTCTCACTCCTGTATTCAATTCATCCTCATCGACGATATCTGCTAATAATGTAAAGATAAGTAAAGAGATTCCAGAAAAACTTAATCCGATAATAACAAATGAAATATTTACAAGAATCATATTTTCTGTGAATGTGACTATTATCAAACCAAGCACCACCATAATGGAAAGCAAAAAAACAGTTCGTTTATTCCCATATTTTTTATTTAAAAAGAATCCTAAAGGTAATCCTACTGTTGAGAAAATGACAAATAGTATTAATGGCAGAGAAGATAAAAGAGTATCTCCAGAAACATTTAGTACATCTTGGATGAAAAAAGGAAAATTGGACAAGAGTGCGCTAACAACATAAGTAATAGTAAAATTAAAAATTACAAAAGTTATAAAACTTTTATTCTTAAAAGTGTATTTAATAGAATCCCATAAAGCAAGATTTTCCTCTTTTTCAGGAAGTAGTTCTGGTCTTTCTTTTATACCAAATGCAGCAAAAGCTAAAAATATAGCACCTAATATCGCTAGTACAATAACAATTGTTTGAAACATAAGTCTATTTTGACTATAGGGTTGGACATTCTGTATCAATAGAAGAGGAAGAACATATGTTATTCCTACTCCTAAACCCACTCCAGTTCCTGCAAAAAGATTTAATTTAACTCTTTCCTCAGGTTCAATAGTCAATTCACTTAAAAGAGAATTATAACAAAGTGCTACAATTGTAAAAAAACTATCATAAGAAATTAGAGTAAATAATAACCAAAGAAAAAAGCCCCATTGATCACTTTCTAAAGGAGTAAAATACAATAAAATAAAAAATAATGATAATAATGGACTGCACACCATTAGATAGGGAATTCTTCGTCCATATCTCGTTTTAGTATGATCCGATAAAAATCCAAATAAAGGATCATTTATAGCATTCCATCCAAAATAAATTAACCAAGCAAGAGACCATAATAAAGGATCAATTCCGACAATCTTAATATAATAAGTTAAAGTCCAGGCTGCAAATAATCCAGTTGTTAATTGGAGCCCAAATCCTCCCAGTCCATAATTTATTTTAGTTTTAATTGAAATTCTATCTTTTTTAAACTCCATAATACATATATGTTTCAAAAATCTTAATTTATTTTGAAGTTTTCTTTCATTATATGTTAATTTATGAAAAAATTGTAGATGGAATATTTCTGGTATATTCAGATTCTCAATTTTGGTTTAAATGTAATGGAATTTTTATCAAAAATAAGAATTCGGGAAATATTCTGATTGATTGCAATTGTTTTTATAAAAAAGAGATTATGGAAATAGTAAAAAATCAAATCAACTCATATTTTGTGTCTCATGTCCATTTAGATCATGTCTATAATTTGCATTTTTATGAAGAATTCGATCCTAAAATAAAGATTTATTGTCCAATTCCCGAAAATGAATATTTAAAAGATTTTAATAATTTTATTAAGGCTAACGGCACGCTCGATTTTGGAATAGGAGATGAGTTTAAAAAATTTGCTTTTAAAGAATTGAATTTCAAAGAATTAAATTCTGTAATAGGTTTTAATCCCGGAACCGAATTTGAATTTAAAAATATACGTCTTAAAACACTTCATATACCTGGACACTCGCCTGGTCATACAGCATTCTCAATTGAGGGTATAAGTAAACAAAAAAGAAAAATTTTATTTGTTTCTGATATAGGATTAACGAAAATGGGGGCGTGGTACGGTTTTAAATATAGCAATTTAAAAGATGTGAGAGACTCAATCAAAAAGATTGAAAAAATTTACTTAAATGATGAATATATAATTACTAGCGGACATGGTCCTATTATTTTTGAAAAGCAACCTAAATTATTTAATGATCTTTTAAAAAAAATGGATAATATTAATGAGAAACTTCTATTAATGCTTGATATTGATGAACCTAAAAAATTAGATGATTTAATTTTTAAAGGTTTGTTTTTTAGTGAAGATTACATAAACTCTCGAAAAGGAGATAGTATTTTATTTTTTTTTGAAAACAATATGATTACTAGTCATATAAGAGAACTTATTGAAAAAAAAAAGGTTATTGAAGTTACCGCGAATCAATGGATTTTGAAAAATTAATCCTATTAATAAATTTGCTAATTATATTCTCCAAATTATCGCTAAGAAGCTCTGATTTTTGCAAAAAAATCTTTTGAGGGTGCAGCATTGAAAAAGAACATATTAATTACCTGATTTCTAAAATCTAAATCATCTCTAGCTAATTTGAACATAGTATCAAGATTTTTACCATCATTTTCATAAAAAAATTCGACCATTGAACGTTTTAATTTGAAATTTCTAAGAATTTTTTTAATATAAGGATGTTGTTTATAATGCTTCAAAGTTCGATCAGATATATCATCATTTTGGAGAGCTTGCATTGCTGCTTCTGCTGCTATTTGACCAGATACAATACTTGGATGTATCCCCTCTCCACTTATGGGAGATACAAATCCTGCGGCGTCTCCTATAATCATTATATTGTCTTTTATTAATGATTTTTCTAACACACCAATCGCCGAAAGCGGATAAGATCCAGTCCATATTTCTTTATAACTAGACATAGGAAAATATTGTTTAATGTTAGGATCATTTTTAAATTCTTCAAAAATCTGGTTTAAATTATATTTAAGGTTATCTTCTGCGAAGGTACCGCACCCGATGTTAAATCTTTTATCACTTATAGGAAAAATCCAACCATAACCTTTGTATGCTCTAAAATAGATGTACATTTTATTTTTTTCTAAGTTGTTTTCACCTTCTAATATTGAGCATTTTGCTAGACCTAAATCTTTAATTTGCCAGCGTTCTCTCAAACCAGATTTTACCGCCAATTTGGAACTCATACCATCGGCAATTACTATAATTTTACCCAAATATTCTTTAATCCCTTCTGGGGTTTTAGTTTTAATGCCTACTTTTTTTTGATCTTTCACTATGAAGTCAAATGAGATATTTTTATCAAAAAGTTCTGCTCCTTCATTAACTGCGATGGTTCTTATGAAATTATCAAATTCTAAACGATCTATTATTATTGAATCGGTACCTTGTTGTTCCCAACTATATTCCATTTTAAAATATTCTGCGGAAAACATTAAGGCCCCATTTAAACGAAGCGGATTCAATTTTTTCAACTGAGGATAATACTTGGACATAATTCTTGCGCTTACTCCACCACCACACGGTTTTCTCCAATTAACATCCTTTTCAATTAAGGCGACTTTAAATCCATTCTTCGCTAGGATTTCAGCACATCTGGAGCCAGCGGGACCAGCTCCCGAAATAACTATATCATACATCATTAAAATTTTTTATATTAGTGTTGAAAATTTAATTAATAATTATATTATTTTTACCTTTTATAGTTAATATAAAATCTTTTGGAGGGGTTTTACCAAATATAAAAGTGTCTTTCACAATTTCTTTAAATTCTTCATTCTCTTCAGCCATCTTAAAGGTCTTATTGAGATTAGCACCTTCTTTCTCATAAAAGAAATTCACAAATTTTCTCTGGAATTTAAAAGTCCTAATAATTTTTTTAATCTTTGGATGTTTTTTGAACTCCTTTAAGGAATTTTTAGTAAAATCTTCTCTTTCTAAAGCATTTATAGCAGTTTCCCCAGCTATCTGACCCGACTCAATCGCATAATGTATTCCCTCTCCACTTATTGGAGCAACAAATCCTGCAGTGTCTCCTATAAGTAAAATATTATCTCCATAAAGACTATCCTCTAAGACTCCTGTTGCAGGTTCGGGAAATGTGGCCGACCATAAAACTTTATAGTTCTTTTTTAATAAAAAATTATTATTTCGTGATTCATGAAGAAATTCTTTATACAAATTATCGATATTATATTTCAAATTATTTTCATGATAAGTGATTGTACCAATATTGAATTTAGAGTTATCAATTGGAAAAATCCAACCATATCCATATTTTTTAAAAAGAAAATATGTTCCTTTTGGATTTAAGTTGCTTTCACCCTCTAATATCTCTGCTTTCCCTATTCCGATATCTAAAGGCTTCCATTTTGCTTTTAAACCGGATTTATTTGCTAATTTGGAGCTCATTCCATCTGCAACGATAATTATATTTGCTAAATAGTCCTTTTTACCCATAGACGTACTTGTTTTAATTCCAACTCGATTTAAATTTTTATACATAAAATCATACGAAACATTTTTATCAAACAATTCTGCTCCGGCATCAAGAGCAACATTTCTCGCTAAATTATCAAATTCCAATCTGTCCATCACGATCGGATCATCATCAGCCACTTCAAAAGTCTGCTCAAGTTTATGACCATCCGCAGAAAACATCGCTAAATAGTTTTTTTTAACTAAATTTAATCTTTTTAATTGGGGATAAAAATCATAAATGCTTCTCCTTGGTATCCCCCCTCCACATGGCTTTCGAAAATTAATATCTTTCTCGATGAGGGCAACATTATAACCTGCTTTTGCTATAACTTCAGCACACTTAGAACCCGCCGGACCTGCCCCTGACACCACAACATCATAAGACATATTTCTTATTCTTGAAAATAGATTTGAAATTAATAATGTGTAAATTAAATCTTATTTAAGTTTAATAATACTGTTAAGAATATTTTTCGATAACAATTTCTCACAGTATTATACTTAGTAATTTATTTAGCACTTATCCGCAAATAATAAACAATAAAAAAAAATAAAAAAAAATTTTTTAGTTTTTAAGCCCATAAGGATTTACCAAGCTCAAGAAGGGCAAGATATTTAATTTAAATCAAACCAATTGCGATTTTCATATCTTGTTGAGTTACTTTCTTTCTTCCTGAGTGTTTGGCAATATCAAGGGCACATGCAGTTAATTCCTTGGCATATTCTTCAAGGTAATCCATTAACTTATCAACCGCTGCGCGACTTACAATTTCAGCACCTGCCTTTTTCATCAAAGCGCGCAAGGGTGACCATGCAAAAGCTGCCATATTTTCTCATTCCTCCACTATTTTTTTAATTTTTATTTGTTTTATTAATTATAAACCTTATTTAGGTTATTTTCCTTAATTTTCAAGACAAAATAAAAATTAAGTACTTATATTAAGATTACCATTACTTATATTTAAATGTGTTGTTTGATACTATGAAATCCGAGTGATATTATTGACCAGATCCAATCGACAAAAAAAATTCATAATTTTAATAAAAAAATTTTTTATTTCTGTCCCGAATATATAGATCAGATTGGATCACATTCGTTTAATGATGTTGTTTAACTAGGGAATATCTTCAATTTAGTATTGGTTCATAAAATCAATGACTCATACCACTGGAAATAGAAGACTAGATAAAAGAATTAGCATAATAACATAAAAATTGATAAAGATAGGACAATTTTGAAAGACATTATTCAAGATTGATTTTTTATAATTGTTTAACTCAATTATTATTGTTCCTTAACATAATTTTATTAAGTCATTATAAAATTAAAAATACAAAAATATTTTAGTATGTAATACATACTTACATATATGAGAACTAATATTGTAATTAGTGACAAGCTAAAAGGTAAATGGTGGGAAATAAAAAAAGAAGCTGCTAAGTTAGATATGAAAATAGCAGAATATCTTATTTTTTGTCATGAACTTAGAAAGAAATCTGAGAATAAAAAACAAATATTAGAGATATTAGATAAACCTTTGTCAAATGGAGCTAAAGGGATCGATGCGATAAAAGCAACTAAAAATATGTGGACAAAATGAAAGGAATGGATTCAAATATAATCGTATACGCTTTAAATCAAGATTTACCGGAACATTCGGAATGTAGAAATCTTTTAAAGAATATCGCAGAGGGAAAAGAGACAATTTCAATCCCATCCATAGTATTAATGGAAAGCTATCATGCTCTTGTAAATGCATACAAGTATGATGGATCAGAGGTCAAAAAAAGACTTATTTCTATCATTGATTCTGAAAATATTAATGTCTTGGAAATCTCGGTTTCTACAATCTTACTTGCTTTTGAGATTGCAGATGAATATAAAACTGGTGGTCGAGATTCATTAATTGCTGCTAGTCTTTTAGAATATGATATAAAAAAAATATATTCTCATGATAAAGATTTTGATAAGATAAAAAGACTAAAAAGAATTGATCCTGTTAAATCCGGTTAAGGCATTTTATT